>JBBSEY010000138.1:0-8411 GCA_038239265.1 Gemmatimonadales bacterium
CCTGCGTCGCGGAAGAGAATCGAGCGGAGCGCGGCGAGCGTCGAGCGGCTCATCGCGACCATGCGGTGGTCGGCCAAATCGATGGAATGGATCATGTTGGTATCTAGAGTTCTCCCTCAACGCGCCGCAAGAGCCCCGCTTCATCGATGACCTCGATGCCGAGCGTTCTTGCCTTCTCGAGCTTGCTTCCCGCTGCCTCACCGGCCACGACGAACGACGTCGCCTTGGACACGGAGCTCGTCACATTCCCGCCGTGCGCCTGCACCAGCTCCGTGGCCGCCGCACGAGACAGCGTCGGGAGCGTACCCGTGATGACGACCGTCAACCCCGCGAGGGAACGGCCAACCGTCTTCGCCTGCGGCTCCGACAGCGTAAGGCTGGCCTGGCGGAGCCGCTCCATCAGCTTTTGCGTGTTGGGCTCCGAGAAGTATTCGACGACGGACTTTGCAATGATCCCGCCGATTCCGCGCACGCTCTCGACCTCCTCCTCCGTCGCCGCCATGAGCGCATCGAGCGTGCCGAAGTGGCGAGCGAGGAGCTGCGCCGCGCCCTCGCCGACGTGGCGCACGCCGAGTCCATTCAGCAAGCGGGAGAGCGGACGGGACTTCGATTCGACGATCGCTCGGACGAGCTGCTCCGCGCTCTTCTCCGCGAAGCGCTCGAGCGACACGAGCTGCTCGACCGTGAGCCGATAGAGATCGGCCATGTCGTGCACGAGCCCCGCCTCGATGAGCTGTGCGATCCGCTTGTACTGGAGCCCGCGAACGTCCATCGCGCCGCGCGAGGCGAAGTGCACGAGCCCTTCGAGCTGGCGTCCGGGGCATTCGACATTGGGGCAGTAGACCGCAACCTCTTCCTCGTCGCGCAGTACCGGCGTGTCGCAGCTCGGGCAGCGCTTCGGCATGTGCCACTTGCGGAGCGTTCCTTCGCGCCGCTCCGGGAGCGATGTGAGAATCTGCGGAATGACATCTCCCGCGCGCTTGACCTGCACGTAGTCGCCCACGCGCAGATCCTTCTCGTGGATCAGCTCCTCGTTGTGCAGCGTCGCGAGCTTCACCGTCGTTCCGCCGATCTCCACGGGCTCGAGCATCGCGTAGGGATTGAGTGCGCCCGTGCGCCCGACGTTCACCTCGATCGCGAGAAGCCGGGTGATCGCGATGTCGGGCGCGAACTTGCGCGCGATGGCCCAGCGCGGCTCGCGCCCGCCGATGGTGCCGAGCTCCTCCTGCATTCTCAGGGAATCGACTTTGACCACGATACCGTCGATCCCGAAGTTGAGCTGCGCGCGGAGTGTGTGCTCGACCTCGTGCACGAACGTGGTGACCTCCTCGAGCGTCGCGCACTGACGGCGGTGCGATTCCACCGGAAAGCCCCAGCGCGTGAGCGTGTCGAGCAGCCCGGCCTGGGTAGAGAAGGGAAGCGCGATCCCGTCGGGCGCAGCAGCGGCGAAGCCGAAGAAGCGAAGCGGGCGCTTCGCCGTCATCGCGGGATCGAGCTGGCGGAGCGAACCCGCGGCCGAGTTGCGGGGATTCGCGAAGATCGGCTCGCCGGCCTTCGCGCGCTCCTCGTTGAGCCGCTCGAAGGCATCGAAGGGGAGGTAGCACTCGCCGCGAATTTCGACGAGCCTCGGCGGATACTCATCGTCGAGGCGCAGCGGGATGTCGCGCATCGTGCGGAGATTCGGCGTGACGATCTCGCCGATCGTCCCGTTGCCGCGCGTCGCGCCGGTGACGAAGATCCCGTGCTCGTATGTGAGACTGACTGCTGTGCCATCAATTTTGAGCTCGGCGCTGTAGCCGCCCGTCGCATCCTCGCCAACCTGCCGCGTGATGCGCGTCTCCCACTCGCGGAGCTCGTCGTCGTCGAAGGCGTTGCCGAGCGAGATCATCGGAATCAGATGCGCGTGCTTGGCCAGAGTTCCCTGCGGCGGCGCGCCCACGCGCTGCGTCGGCGAGTCGAGCGTGCGGAGCTCGGCGTGCTCCTCCTCAAGATCCCTGAGCTCGCGGTACATGCGATCGTACTCAAGATCCGAAAGCTCCGGGCGATCGAGCACGTAGTACTCGTACGACGCCCGCTCGAGCGCACGCCGGAGCTCCGCGGCGCGCGCGGCGAGTGATGTGAGGCTCGCGGACATGCGCGAAAGGTGTTGGGGAAGCGGGCGTTCGGGGAGGGCGAGGAGCAGCCGCTATCCCTTCGCTTCCTCGCTCATCACTTCCATCGCGACCGAAACCAGCCGCTCCAGCTCCTCATCCGCATGCGCCGGCAGCAGCGTCTCGGCCCACATGTGGTCCTCGGCGTTGGTGTAGCGGTCGAGGAGGCGGCGGACGAAGGCGACGAGGGTAATCCGCTGGAGCTCGCTGCGGCGCTGGGCCTGTTCCTGCGATTTCTGTCCCGTGAGCAGCGTCTCGAAGCGGTGCGCATTGCGGAGGGCGTTCGCGGTGAGTGAAGCGATCACCTGGCAGAATCGCACATCGCGATCGGCGAAGGGCGCCGACTCGCGTTCGGTGCGGAGGAAGATCGCGCCGATGACCGTGCCGCGCCAACGGATCGGCACCACGACGATCGAACGAACGTTTCTGAGCGCGGCCATCATCTCGACGCCCTGATACATCGGGTGTGTGCTGGCGTCGGGGATGAACACCGTCTCGCCGCTCTGGAAGGCGCGCTTGAGCTCGGGATAGCGATCGAGGTCGACGATCAGGTTGCCCATCGACGGATCTTCGTACGTCGCCACGAGTCGCACGCTCTGCGCATCGCCGGCCAGATAGATCGAGCAGCGATCGAGGCCGAAAGTCTCGCCGAGCTTCCGGGCGATCGTGCGAAGAATGTCGGTGAAGTGCAGTGAAGCGGAGATCTCGGTGAGAATGTCGACCACGGCGACCAGGTGGTCGCGCTCCCGCTCGAGCTCCGCGACGCGCGCGCGAAGCACACTCGTCTCGTCAGCCGGCCCGCGCTGCTCCTCCACCAATTGCTCCGCTCGCATACTGATCATCGACGTCCTTCACGTTCGCGTTGAATTCCGGACTATCGAATCGGACGACTTTGTTTCGCCCGATCGATTTGGCGACGTAGAGCGCATTGTCGGCCGTCTTTACGAGCTGTTGCCGGGTATGGATGCGCGGAGGCTGCCAGGCGGAGACGCCGACGCTGACGGTGCAACGGAGTGCCCCGCCGTCGTATTCGAACTGGTGTACCTCTACCTCCTGACGCACGCGCTCGGCGAAAGTCACCCCCGCGTCGAGTACCGTGCCCGGGAGAAGGACCACGAATTCCTCCCCGCCGTAACGCCCGATCCGGTCGATGTCGCGTGCAGCGCCTCTCAGCACCTGTGCGAACTGCGCGAGCACGACGTCGCCGGCCTGATGGCCGTAATTGTCGTTCACGCTCTTGAAGTGGTCGATGTCGAAGAGCGCGAGCGAGAGCGGCTCGTGAAGCCGAACCGAGTGCTCGAACATCTCGTCGAGCATGCTGTCGAGCTGGCGGCGGTTGAAGACGCCGGTGAGCGCGTCGGTGACCGCCATTTCGGCGAGCTGAGCGTTCTTGGCCGCGAGCTCGTCCTGCACACGTTTCATCCGAAGCGCTGCAGCCATGCGCGCCTGCAGCTCCGGATAGTTGATCGGCTTCGTGATGTAGTCGTCGGCCCCCGAGTCGAGACCGACGACCTTGCTCTGCGTCGTATCGAGAGCCGTTTGCATGATAATCGGGATGTACGGCAGCGATGTGTTCGCCTTGATGCGGCGCGCGACCTCGTTGCCATCCATGCGAGGCATCATGACGTCCAGGAGGATCAGATCAGGAGGCTGCTCGTCCACCAGCCTGAGTGCGGTCTCGCCGTCGGGCGCGGTGAGGGTTCTGTACCCGAGTGCCTCGAGCCGCACCTTGAGGACCTCGATGTTGTCCGGGTGGTCGTCGACAATGAGGATGAGCGGCTTCGGGTGCTGCTCAGCGGGCATTGCCCTTACCAATGAACTTCTCGACTTCGCTCACGACAGCCTTCGGCTCGCAGGGCTTGGCGAGATAGCTGTCGCACCCCACCTCCATGGCCTTCTCGCGATCGGAAGCGAGGGCATGTGCGGTGAGTGCGATGATGGGGATAGCCCGGGTTTCCGGATCGCGCTTGAGCACCTGGGTCGCCTCCCAGCCGTCGATCACGGGAATCGAGATGTCCATCAGGATGAGGTCGGGGCGTTCGGCGCGCGCCTTGGCGATGCCTTCCTCGCCGTTGAGCGCTTCCATCACGACGTACCCGAAGTGTTGCAGGATGGTCGAGTAGACGATGCGGTTGTCTTCATTGTCTTCGACCAGTAGTACAGTCTTACCACCGATGCTCATGCGTCTCCTCACCCCGGCTGGGGTCCCGGGGATAAGCCCCGGGCGAGGGAAACCGGAATTGGTGCTGCGCTCGGATATTCGAGGCCCGAAGCGTGCACACATCGACCTTACCCGAACACCAGGCAAAGCGAGTTCACGTAGCGGCGGGTAGGGCGAACGTAGGGGTGTGGTCCGCAAGATTCTTACCATTAGGGGGTAGCGCTCAGGCCCCGTAACAGGAGTTTGTCATGGCACGTACGACGGATTTCTCGAGTGTACGCTCTGCGGGGACGACACCGCGGGCGCGACAGGCCGATGCGGACGCGAGCGAGTCGCTCGATTCGACTGCCTCGGCGAAGCCACGCGGCAAGAGCTATTCGAACGATATGCAGGGGAAGCACGTCGCGATCTTCACTGCCGGAATTGCGCTCGGCGCGATGATTGGCGCTGGCGCTGCGCTCCTGCTCGCGCCCCACACTGGCGAGGAGACTCGCGAGCTCATCGGCGAGCGCGCACGAGGCTTCGGATCGCGGATCGGCGATCGGATCGACGACGCTCGAGGCGATCTCAACTGGTACATGAAGCGCGGACGCCGCAAGATGCGTCGCGGCGCCGATCGTAGCCGGTGGGCCGGCGAGGATCTCGCCGACCGCGTGCGAAAAGGCTGGTAGCGCGAGCGACGCGCCCTACTTCAGCTTGGCCAGCTCGTCCTGTGCCTCCTTCTTGTAGTGCGCGTCGTTGAAATCCATGATCGGTCCGTCGATCACGGCCTGAAACTGGATTTTCGCCTTCTCGACGTCGCCGGGTTTGTTGCGATCGCGATAGACCTCGGCGAGGTCGAGATGGTGCGTGATCCGAACTGGATCCAGTGCGACTGCGCGCTCCATGAAGCGCACCGCTTCGGCCCAGCTCGCGGTTCCGAACACATCACCACCCAGAAAGTTCTTGGCCATGAAGCGGGAGAAGCCGCTGAGTCGCATGATCTCCGCGTTCCATCTCCCCATCACGTGATTCGCGCCCGCATGTACGGAGTCGAGGCGCAGCGTCTCCAGCGCCTCTGTGCGGACATCCTTCGCGAAACGCACGCGTTCCTTCTTCCCGACTGAGAGCGCCACTCGGCCCACGGCACGTGCCACGCTGAAGTGTGCCTCAGGATCGGTCGGCTTGAGCGCGACAGCTTTCGTTGCGAGATCCTTCGCCTCGGCGTAGAGATTCTTCTGCTTGTCCTTGTCGGGCTCGTATTCGCCGAGATCGACCAGCGTGCGCGAGGCTTTCCAGTACGCCTCTTCGGCGCCGGAGTCGGCTGCGATCGCGGATTTGTAGTCGGCGAGTGCGGCCGTGGCATTGAGTGCCGCGGCAGACTTGTCGCCGGCGGCGATGTGCTCGGCAGCGGTTTGGGCCGATGCGACGGTGGCAAAGACCGACGCCGCGACGGTTACTGCAAGGTAGCGAATCAGCATGGAAGATCCGACATTGGGGGCGTCTCGAAGCAACGGAGACGAGAGCTCGCGAACTGTGATGGTGCTTCAGGAGGGCACTACTGCTTCAACGCGCGCGGAAGCACCTTCGCTGACGAAGCTAGGTATACCCCACAACCCGGTCAATGCTCGCCATACGACTGATCGAACGGAAGCGCGACGGGGGGCGCATCGAGAGTGGCGAGTGGCGCGCGCTCCTCGGCGCGTACGTGGCCGGGCACGTGCCGGACTATCAGATGGCCGCGTTTCTGATGGCCGTTTATCTGCGCGGGCTCGATCGAGAGGAGACGACATCGCTCACCGACGCGATGCTGCGCAGTGGCAGCGCACTCGATCTCCACGCGATGCCCGCTCCTCGCATCGATAAACACTCTACCGGCGGCGTTGGCGACAAGGTGTCGATCGTCCTCGCGCCACTCGTGGCGAGTGTGGGCATCGTGGTGCCGATGATGTCGGGGCGCGGGCTCGGGCACACGGGGGGAACGCTCGACAAGCTCGACTCGATTCCGGGATTCCGCAGTGACCTCACGCTCGCCGAGGCGCGCGCGCAGCTCGAGCGTATCGGTTGCGTGCTCCTCGGGCAGACGGGTGAGATCGCGCCGGTGGACAGGAAGTTGTACGCGCTTCGCGATGCGACGGCCACGGTCGAGTCGATCCCGTTGATCGCTGCGAGCATCATGAGCAAGAAGCTCGCAGAGGGGCTCACTGGGCTGGTGCTCGATGTGAAGCGAGGGTCGGGCTCATTTCTTCAGACGCTCGAGCGGGGAATAGAGCTCGCGGAGATGATGATCGCCCTGGGCGTTGCACACGGCTGCCCCGTGGTGGCCCTCGTGACGGCAATGGACCGGCCGCTCGGCCGCGCGTGCGGGAACGCGCTCGAGATGGAGGAGGCGATCCAGGCGCTCCGGGGCGAGGGGCCGCCCGATCTCATGGAGGTGACCTACGCGCTGGCGGCGGAGATGCTGATGCTCGGCGGGATGTCGTCTGATCGCGGTTCGGCGATGGAGACGTTGCAGCGCGCGGTATCGTCGGGTGCGGCAGCGGAGAAGCTCAAGGCGATCATCGAGGCGCAAGGTGGGAATCCGGCCGTCGTCGATGATCCGGCGCTGTTGCCGCAGGCCGATGCGATCGAGCTCTTTCGTGCGTCGCGCAGGGGATTCGTTGCGCGGACCGAGCCGCGCGCGATCGGGCGCGGGATCATCTCGCTGGGAGGCGGACGAACGACCATGGACGACACTATTGACGATGCGGTTGGCTTCGTGATCACGGTGAAGCCGGGCGACTGGGTCGAGGCGGGTGAGCCGATCGCGAGTGTGTTCGCGCGCGATGAGGCGGGGCTGCGCGCGGGAGCGGGTGCGTTGCGCGAGGCGATTAGCATTGGCGAGGAGGCCGAGCCACCGCTGCCGCTGATTTCGCATCGGGTGACGTCGGGAGGAACGGAGGTGTATGCGCGTTGAGCGACGTTTGGGATGGTTGAGATGCGTGCTGCTCACCGCTGCGATCGTGGGCGCGGGTGCGGCGCGCGCGGCGGCGCCGGTCGACGATCCGCGCCTCGCGCGCATCCGCGCGTGGTACGCGGCGACCGAGAAGGGGCTGGCCGGGTATCGTGTGGTGCGCCGCGATCTGGCGGAGTTTGCGACGCAGGGTGCGGTGCTCACGGCGTATCTCGCCGGTGACACACTCGCGAAGTTGAATGGAGTGTACTACGAGGATCGCGGCCGGTCGACGGACGATTTCTACGTGCGCAGCGACTCCGTGTACTTCGCCTCGCACATCGTGGGCACGTATTCGCTCTCGATGATGGCCGGTTGATTCACCGCGTTCAGTACAGGATGTATTTCGATCACGACACCCTGATTCGCTGGATCGATACGACCGGGAAGGACCTTCCGCTCGGAAGCGCCGCCGCGGACTCCGCGGCAAAGCGCAATCTCACGGTGGCGCGGATACTGATCGACTGCGCGAAGATCGAGGGACCGGTGCAGGCGTGCATTGCACCGTCCCGGGACTCGACGGGCGAGCCTAAATATCGAGATTCCGCACGAACTTCGCGTTCTTCTCGATGAAGTTCCTGCGCGGCTCCACTTCGTCGCCCATCAGCATCTGGAAGATCCGGTCCGCCTCGACCGCGTCCTCGATGTCCACCTTGAGCAGCGTGCGCACGTTCGGATCCATCGTCGTCTTCCACAGTTGCTCGGGATTCATTTCGCCGAGTCCCTTGTAGCGCTGGATGTTGATGCTCTTCGCCTCGTTGCCGCCCAGGCGGTTGATGTACTCGAGGCGCTCGTCCTCGTCGTACGCGTAGAACTCTTCCTTTCCTTTCGCCACCCGATACAGCGGCGGCTGCGCGATGTAGATGAAGCCCGCGTCGATCAACTCGGGCATCTGGCGGAAAAAGAACGTCAGGAGCAGCGTGCGAATGTGTGCACCATCGACGTCCGCGTCCGTCATGATGATGATCTTGTGGTAGCGCGCATTCTCGATCGAGAAATCTTCCTTGATTCCCGATCCGATCGCCGTGATGATCGTCCGGATCTCCTCGTTCGAGAGCACCTTGTCGATGCGCGCCTTCTCGACGTTGATGATCTTGCCGCGGAGCGGAAGGATCGCCTGGAACTGGCG
>JBBSEY010000139.1:0-8388 GCA_038239265.1 Gemmatimonadales bacterium
GAGCGACGTGCGCGTGTCGCTTCCGATGGCGTCTTCGATGGTGAGCTCCACGCGGAGCGTATCGGCGCCGCGCGTATCATGCATCACCGCGCGACTCGGCACGCGCACCTCGCGCCCGCTCACCTCGATCGTGCGGCCGTCCTCGTACGCGATCTCATGCGGGCGGAAGAGTGCGCGGAAGCCGAGCGAGTCGGTGAGGTAAACGAAGAAGGGCTGCGTCGTGCCGACGCTGTCCGGAGGCGCGACGCGGCCGTAGAGCAGCGTGAAGTTCCCCGCGCGCGTGGCGCCCCAGTCCCACGACACACCGTGCCATACCCCCCAGTTGTGATCGTGATAGCTCTGTGCGTCGCCATACGTCTCGCACGTGCCCGCGATGCACATCGACCCCGACGCGCTCGCGCGAAGCCCGGGCACCGCGTACCCCGACACGAACGGACAGCTCTCATCCGTATCCACGCACTCGGCGATCGACGCGCCGGGGAAAAGGATGTTCGGCGCCGGTGTGACCACGAGGTCGAGGGCGAGCGGCGCGCCCGACCCGTTCTCGCGCGCGGAGCCGGTGAGCGCGTACCGTCCGTCGCTCAGCAGATGCACCGATGACGATCCGATCTCGAGATCGGCGCTGTCGGTGGAGAAGTGCACCTCTTCCCTTCGCTCGTTGGAGGTGAAGCGCCGCGTGCGTCCGCCCTGCTCCCTGACGCTCACCGCGACCTGCCCTCCCCACTTCTCCCCCCGCACGTCGCCGGCAACGATGTACGAGATGAATGCCCACTCCCTGCCGCTCGAGGAGATCACGTTGAAGTAGTGCCACTCCGCCCAGCTGTCGCGATGGGCGACATTCTTCGGCGGCAGATGGAAGTGATCGATGCTCGTGTAGAGCTCCTGCGGCGTCGGCGTCGCCCAGCGGCGGTCGCCGTCGTCGTCGCGCCACGCGCCAGAGATCACGGGCGGGAGCGCGTCCACCGCAGCGCTGTGCGAGGGGATCTCCCCGGCCGCGCGCACCGTGCGCTCCGTGCCATGCGCGCGGAAGTAGAGCAGCTTTCCGTCGATCTGCGGTGCGACCGTCGCAACATCGTGGGCGAGCCTCGGCGACGCCAACAGCTGGCGATAGATGAAGCGCGCGTTCGCGATCGAGAAAAAGAGCCCGCCCACGCCCCCCGTCTTCATCACCTCGATGTCCATCCCCTCGGGGAGCACCGTCACCTGCCCGCCGCCAACGAGCTTCTCGTCGCGCGACTGTGCGAGCATCGCCTCTCCGATCGCGAGCAGCACGATCATCACGCCGACGCCCAGCGAATAGCCGAACAGGAGAAAGAGCGAGCGGAGCGGACGGTGCGCGAGATTCCTGAGTGCGAGGAGCGCGATCACGCGCGTTGCTCGCGCCACGGCGGCGGGCACTCGGCCCGCGGCACCGCGAAACGGAGCGCGGCGTCGTCTTCGCCGATGATGCGCTTGGCGAGCTCCGCCTCACCGGCGTCGTGCACGCGCCGCGCGGGATCCGCCAGCAGCTCGGCCGCCTCCTCGCGCGTGAGCGTACTCACGTAGACGTCGGCCCACGGTCCATAGTCGAAGGAGAGGTACGCGGCGCGCTGCGCGATCCCTTCGACGAGGGGTTGATCCCCACGTATCGGCACGCTGAGCGTCGGCTGGAGCGCGGGCATGTCGAGCTCGACGAAGGTCGCGCGCTCGTACGCGAGCGCCGGAGCAGGGTGCGGCTTCGGAAAGCGCGACTCGATCGCCGTGAGCTCGTGCGCGGTGAGCGTCAACGGAGACCATGAGACGATGGTGCCGTGCGCCTCCCCCTCGCCGAGCGCGAGCAGCTCGCGCACTTCGTCGCAGTTCCGGCCATCGAACAGATACGCGACCAGCGTCGACAGCGGCCACGCGCGCGAGGTGGCGACGCCCGGCGCGTCCTCCGCCGGCATGATTCGCACGTGCATCACCCGGTCATCCACCTGGCACCTCATCCTGAACGATTTCGCCGTCCCGCATGTGCACCACCCTGCGCGCGGCACGCGCGAGGCTCTCGTCGTGCGTCACTACCACCACCGTCGTCCCATCCGCATTCAGCCGGCCGAAGAGCGAGATGATTTCTCTGCCGGTCTTCGCATCGAGCTCCCCAGTAGGCTCATCCGCGAGCAACAGCGACGGACGATTCGCCAGCGCCCTCGCGATCGCGACGCGCTGCTGCTCGCCCCCAGACAGCTGCGCCGGCCGATGCTTCACGCGATCCGCCAGGTCCACGTACCGCAACAGCTCCGTGGATCGCTCCCGACGCTCGGGCGCCGACACCCCCGCCTCCGCCATCGGCAACTCGACGTTCTCCCTTGCCGTCAGAATCGGCAAGAGATAGAAGCGCTGAAATACGAATCCGATATGCCGAAGCCGGAACTCCGTGACCTCGCGGTCGCCGAGCGTGCCGACATTGCGTCCCTCGATCTCGATGGTGCCGGCAGTCGGTGCATCGATCGCGCCCAGAAGGTTGAGCAGCGATGATTTCCCGCATCCGGACGGTCCTACTATGGCTAGGTACTCGCCCTTCTCGATCTCGAGCGAGACCCCGCGCAGCGCGTGTACCGCCTCGCGCTCCAGCGGATAGTCACGACGCACATCGCGGGCCTGAACGAGGGCGCTCATGCCACCGCCTCCTCGCGGAGCGTGCTCGCGAGCGGGAGGGACGCGGCGCGCCAGGCGGGGTAGAGCCCGGCGAGCACTCCACAGGCGGTGAGGAGCCCGATGGCGGTCCAGGCCGCACGCGGCTGGAAGAGGAAAAAGTCGATGGCGGCGGGGAGTCCGGGGAAGCGCGAGAGGATGGCGTTGAGGTAGCGCGCGGTGACGAGCCCGAGCCCGGTGCCGAGCACCGCGCCCGTGACGCTGAGCGCCGTCCCCTCGAGCACGATCTGCTCGACGACGTGCAGTCGCGAGACTCCCATCGCGCGCATGACGACGATCTCGCCCACGCGCTCGTTCACCGAGACGGTGACGAGCGTCGTCACGAGCAGAAAACCGACCACGAGGCTCACCGCGCCGAGGATGGCGCTGAGCTGCCGGAAGTAGCCGAGCCGCTCGTCGACGCGCGCCATGGCATCCGCGGTCGAGATCACGTCGATGGTGGGAAGCGCGGTTCGCATCCATTTCGTGACGCTGTCGACCTTGCTCGCATCGCGGAGTCGGACCATGAAGAGCGAGACCCGGTCCTCGCGCGCGGCCCCGGTCATCTCCTGCAGCGTGCGCAGCGGGATCGCAGCGGCGAGCTGTCCGGCGGCGAGGTAGAGAAACTTGGCGCGCCCCGCCACTACGAGCGCGCGCTCCCCGGAGTGCGTGCGGAGTTGCGGATCGAAGCCCGCGGCGACGCGCAGCGTGTCCCCGACCTTCGCATTGGTCGCGCGAAGAAAGTCCTCATTGACGACGATCGCGTTCGGCTCCGTCGCGTCGCGGCCGGTGGCGAGCTGATAGTCGCCCTGCGCCCGCGGGTCGACGCCGAGCGCGAAGGTGGTGATCGTGGAATCGCCGCGGAGGACGTGTACGGAGGCGCCGAGCACGGGGCTCACGAGGTCGACCTCCGGACGCGCGCGAAGCGTTGCGGTGACGCCGGTCGCATCGGTGATCGTCGCCTCGGTGTCGAAGGGGAGCGTTCCGCGCGGAGTGAGGCGCATCTGGAAGCCGCGGCTCAGGAGGAGCTGGCGAAACGACTCGCGCATGCCGGTGGAGAGCATCACCATGTCGAGCAGCATCGCCGCAGCGATCGCGACCCCCAGGACGGCGAGGATCGTGCGCGCGCGATTGCGTCTGAGCGATGCGAGGGCGAGCACGAGCCGCATCAGCGGCCGAGCAATACGAGCGGATGCGTGCGGACGAGCCGCCGTGCCGCGAGCGCACCTGCGACGATCCCGAGCACGAGCGAGAGCGTCACGGCGAAGAGCACGATGTCGCCGGTGACGAGCGCGAAGAGGAGCGGCGTTTCGTAGCGCGCCTGATAGTGCCAGTTCACGGCGAGCGATGTCACGTATCCGATGACGACGCCAACGCCGCTGCCGATCACCGAGACGAGCGCGGCCTCGAGGACCACCGTGAGCATCACCGAGCGGCGCGAGATGCCGAGCAGTCTGAGCGCGGCGACATCGCGCCTGCGCTCGTCGACCTTGAGGAGCAGGATGCACAGCAGAAACACGGCGCTCGCGACGATCGTGATGACGCCGATCGCGCGATGAAAGCGGCTCACCACCGCGAAGGTCTCGGACGTTTCGACGGCGATGTCCCGTGAGCGGTAGGCGCGGAAGCCGAAGGCGGCATCGTTGATGGCGCGCACCGCGGAGTCGGCGGCGGGATCGCCCCGGGTGGCGATGGCGAAGCGATCGACACGGTCACCGTAGCCGATCAGCCGCTGGAGCTGGTCGAGATGGAGGTGCGCGCGGTAATCGCTGCGCGCGATCTCGCTCGGATCTGCGCGCCGTCCGACGATCGCGGCGATGACTACCGAGTCGCCGCCCAACCCCGCCGTAGCGGAGACGACGACGGTGTCGCCGACGCGCACGTGCGCATCGGCGGCGAGGCGCTGGTCGATCGTGATTGTGCGAAGCTGGAGCGCGAGCAACAGTGCAATCATGAACGGAAGCTAACTGCCTGAGAAAGAAGTCGTCGTCACGAATGGCGCGCGGAGCCTCGATGGTCCATCTTCACGGTTCATGCCGACTTCCATATTGATCGATACGGATCCGGGGATCGACGACGCCGTGGCGCTCGCGCTTGCGGCCGCGCTCTCCGAGCTACGCATCGTCGCGATCACGACGGTGCACGGGAACACCGACATCGACCGGGGGACGCGCAACGCGCGGCTGGTCGCATCGATGGCGGGGATCAGCGCGCCGATCATTCCGGGGGCGGCGAACCCGCTCGTTCGCGAGGCGCACCCCGCGCGCGAGACGCACGGGCCCGAAGGGCTCGGCTACGTAATTCCGGCGCAGGAGGCGGAGCACGAGATCGATGGGGCGGCGGAGGCGATCATCGCGCAGGTGCGCGGTCAGCACAAGCTGACGCTGTGCTGCATGGGCCCGCTCACGAATCTCGCGACCGCGATCGCCTTCGCACCGGACATTGCCGATGCGCTCGGCCCCGTCTTCGTGATGGGCGGCGCGCTCGGAGTTCCCGGGACGCAAACCGAATTGAGCGAGTTCAACTGGTGGACGGATCCCGAAGCGGCGGACTTCGTGCTGCACGCAAATCTCGACCTGCGTATCGTGCCGCTCGATGTCACGCGTCGAATAGCGATACCTGGGGGCGCGATTCGGGCGCTCGAAGTGGCGGGAAGGTCGGATCAGCAGGCGCGCTTCTGGGCGGATGCGCTGCGCTTCTACGCGGATTTCCATCAGGAGTACGAGCGCTTCGACGGCTGCATTGTGAACGATGCGCTCGCGATCGCACTGGTGTCCGATCCGTCGCTCGCGAAGTGGGAGGAGATGCGGCTCGACGTGTCGCTCTTCGACGATGAGCGCCGCGGTGCGGTGCGGCGCTCCGCGGCCAGCGGCTACGCGACCGTCGCGATGACCGTGCAGGCGCATCGAGTGCTCGCGCTCATCGAGGAGCGTGTTTTCTCGCGCTGGCTCCCGATGGGATCGCTTGCGCAGGGCGCTGCCGATGCGGATTGCTGGCTCGCAGCGGCGGCGTTGCGCGCGCCCGCCGAATGAGCCGTGCGGCGCCCGTCGCCATCATCGGCGCGGGGGAGATCGGGAGCGGTTGGGCCGCGCTCTTTGCGTCGTATGGGGCGGAGGTGCGGATCGTCGACCCGGATGCGCGCGCGCTCGACCGCTCGCGCGACGCGCTCGCGTGCGCGCGTACGTTGCGCAAGGGCGCGCAGAGTGGGCGCATCCTGCATTCGGCGAACGCGGCCGATGCGGTGCGCGGCGCGGTGTGGGTGCAGGAGTCGGTGCCCGAGGGGCTCGTGCTCAAGCGGACGGTGTTTGCGTCGCTCGAAGGCGTGCTCCCTCCCGACGCCATCGTCGCGAGCTCGACGTCGACGCTCGGCGCATCGGTGCTCGGCGAAGGTCGATCGTTTGCGAGCAGGCTGTTGGTGGCGCATCCGCTGTATCCCGTGTACGCGGTGCCGGTGGTGGAGTTGTGCGGCGGCCGCGAGACGACGCAGGCGACGATCGCGCGCGCGGCGGAGACGCTGCGTCTTGCGGGGCGCGAGCCGATCATCGTGCAGCGCGAGCTGCCGGGACTGGTCGCGAATCGGTTGACGGCTGCGCTGCTGAGGGAGGCGCTCGATCTGGTTGCGCAGGGAGCGATCAGCGTGCGCGATCTCGATCATCTCGTGTCGCGCGGGATCGCGACCGGGTGCGCGACGCGCGGACCGCTCGCGACGGAGCTGGCGGGAAGCGGCGCATCGACGCTCGATGAATTCCTGAAGGACTCGGAGGGGCCGATGGCGGCGCTGCTCGAGTCGCTCGCGGACTGGCGGACCATGCCGCCGTGGGGGCGCGAGGCGCTGAGGCGCGCGACGCAGGGTGCGGTCGCGATGCCGGGGGAGTGCGAGTGGGCGGCGACGATTGCGCGGGTGATGCGTGCGGGGGAGCCTGCGGGGTGAGTACGAGAAGCGTAGGGAGCTTTAGGCAAAGATTCGTTTCATCCCGCCCTCGCGAAATCGATGCGATGTCAGACCTCACACGCACCATACAGGACGCCCTTGAGAGGAGCCCTGAATGAGTGTGCTCGTAGAGTCACCGAGCTTGATCGTGCGCCGTGCTGCGCTGGATGTCCGCTACCCGGGTGGCATGCACGGATTCCTGCGCGAGATGGAGCTGCCCGGGCACCGCGCGCTCCGAACGTGCGTGGACAGTCATCTGGTGTGCGTGGGCTTTCTTCTCACCATGCATGCACGGAGGGTCGCGGAGCGACTCGATGCGCTCGGCCTCAGGCACATCGTCAACGGCCAGTGCGTCGAGCTTGCGATAGTTGGAGCAGATGGTGAGCCGGTGCAATCGTGCCCGTGGATGAAGGTCGAAAAGCACGCCGCCGGTTTCATCCACGCGTGGCTGGGGACGGCCGATCCCGGAGAGTTGAGTGCGCCGCAGGGGTGGGATCGCGAGCGATCAGTGCGCGCCCAGAGCGACTCGTTCGGAGATGAGTGGCGCGACTGCGCCCGCGTCACGAACGAGGACGGGCTCGAGACGTGGCTCGACTATCGGACAGGCGAGATGGAGACGAGGGCATCGACGGGCGCGAGCGTACGCGCGGGCGCGGTCCGAGTCCCCAAAAGTCATCGAAGCCCCCGAACCGATCATGCCCGCGTTGCTTGGCGCGCTGGCCGCGGCGAACATCGCGTTCAACCGGGGCGAGGGGACCTTGGTGGGCTTCGGCGGGCACACCGCGACGGGTTTCCACTATCATCGCATGATCGTGGACGAACAGGAGCGCGACATCACCAGCTACTGCACGCTCGGAACGCACGTACCGGAAGCACAGCGCCCTGCGGTTGGAGAGCTGCTCCTCCGAATGAACGAACGGAGCTCCGACTGCATGCTCATCCTCGACTCGGAGACGGGGTGGGTAACCGCGCTGACGTATCGCCGCATCGAGAGTGCCGTTTGTACAACGAGCGATATCGTCTCGCTGTGGAACCGCATCTCCGAGTTCGCGGCGGCGAACAGCGAGCCGATCATGCGGGTCGCGTTCGGGGGGATGTCGCCGTACGAGGACGCGACCGGTACGTGGTCGCCCGATCGCCCTTAGCGGGATGAAGTCTGTCCAGAACCAGGCGGCTTGCCAGACTAACTCTTCTTCCCTACCACCACGAGCGTAATCGAGCTCGCCGGAAAGCTCAACGTCACACCCCCCGGCCGCACCCACACGTCCGCGCCCTTCACGATCGCCGTGTTCGCGCTGCTGAAGGTATAGACGCTCGCCTTCCCCGCCGGCGTGAAGTGCGCGAGGCTCACGTGCGCGAACTGCGCCGTCGCGCTCTTGTTCACGACCATGATCGTGAGCGCCCCGTCGCTCGTGCGGATCGATGAGTACATCGCGACCCTTGCCTGATCGCTGCTCGTCGAGCGCGTCCACGTGTCGCCGTACTCCGCCCCCGCACCGTCGTAGTTGCGAAAGATGCGGAAGGCGTTCGCCGCCGGCCACGTGCGATCTGGCGGTCCCCAGAGCGTCGCGATGTCGAGGGCCTCGCGCCCGAAGATCCCGAAGAGGTCCGCCTGTGCGAGCGCGCCGTTCACCGACTTCTGTCCGCCCCAGTTGTATTCGGTGATGCCGATCTTCGTGCCGGGATAGTATTTGGCAACCCACTGTTTGAGACGCGGGATGAGCATCACTTTGTCGTTGATCCAGCTTTCATCGAGATAATTCGGGTCCCACAATGCACGTGTCGAACGATTGCGCTTCGCCTGA
>JBBSEY010000140.1:0-8354 GCA_038239265.1 Gemmatimonadales bacterium
AGTTGCTCCCGCTTAAACTCGGCACTGAACCGCCGCCGTCCATCCGATCCCCGTTGCTGTGGTGCCATTGGAATGTCCTCCTCTGAGAAGTGATACTACTCTTCCCAAAGTGCCTCGTCCAATCGGGGTACACAGCAAATCAATGCAGCTTGCAACGCATCGTGTGGCGTCGTCGCTTGGCATACAATGGTCATACATCGGCCGACTGACCAGCGGTGTACCCGCTTTTTGTGGTGGTCTAACTCATTAACTTGCAGTATCTTAACTAATCTCGCCCCCGTAGCTCAGGTGGATAGAGCAGCGGTTTCCTAAACCGTTGGCCGGGTGTTCGAGTCACCCCGGGGGCATGAGCCATATGCGAGTTCCAGGATTTGTCGGTGTGCGAATTTGTGTGTGGAACCCGCGTGGTGCGCACGCACATCCTCATATACGCGCGATGTTGTCTCGGCTGCGCGAAAAAACCTACGGCGCGGTTCTCGACTTGGATGCAAGGGGCATCTTGCCGGCGGATCGTCGTACGACGTTACGAACGAGGAGATCGCGGCGCTGAAACGTTGAAGCGAATCGTGTAACCAGTCCAGAACTGATTACTTATCCTTGGCGCCGGACCGCCACTGCACCACCATTGACGTTCCTCTGCCCGAGTATCAGCGGAGCGCGAGCTGGTGGAAGGTCGATGCGAACGGGAGCGGCAAGACAACGCCGTCCGAGACCCGTACCAGGGCGGCACCCTGACCGGCCTGCGGCGCGAGGATCCATTTGCCGTCGGCGGACCAGCTCGGGGCCATCACCTGGTCGGTACCGGACGAGCCCCAGAGCATGCGCGAATTGGTTCCGTCGCTGTTCGCCATCATCAGCGCCGATCCGTTCACGTAGGCGATGCGGGTGCCATCCGAAGAGTAGACGGGGAAGAATCCCTGCAAGCCAAGGGCGTGCACGGTGCCGGCGGCGACGTTGATCGCCATGATGCCCTGTTGGTCGACGTCATAGAGGACTGTCTTCCCATCCGGCGACGGCGCGGGATGAGTAAAGTCGTACGTGTTGGTCGGAGCGCCGATCTCGACGAGTCCGCTTCCGTCCGCATTCATGCGCCAGACGACCATGTTATGGTTGTCGGCTCGCGGGCCCGCGAAATAGAGAAGGCCGTTCATGTCGGGACGCGCCCAAGCCAACCCAGCGAGCAGCGAACCGGGCGTAGGGTGCACGAGTGTCCGGGTGCCGTCGAGCGATAGGGCGGTGAGGCTCACAACGGAGTATGGATCGCCTTCGTAGATCGTGATCCGTGTACCGTCAGGCGACCATTGCGGGAAAACCGAATAGTCGTTGGTGCCGGTGAGCGTCTTGAGCCCTGTGCCATCGAGGTTCATGAGATACACACCGGCAGCCGGGCGAACGGCCACCAGCACACCCGGGGGAACGACGCTCGCCCTGGATGTGTCGCGAGCTGCGCCAAACCGCACTTCGATCCCTGCCCGGCCCTCCGAGATTGCAGTGACGTGCCCCGACCCGGTGACCGTCGCGCTCGAGTTGAGAGACGCGTACGTGACGGAATCCCCTGACACGGTGTTCCCGGCGCGGTCCGTGACGCGGACGACAATGTCCCAGGCGGCGCCCTGCCGCACCGCGGTGTCGCGGACACCCAGTCCCAGGTGCGCCGGCCGCCCGGGCTGCACCGTGTACCAGGCCGTGTCGGCCAACCCCAGCTCCGGGACAGTGATTACAATGCCGGCCTTGCCTGCCACGCTCCCGAGCTCGACGAGTATCGCCGCGCGGCCGTCCGCGTCCGTGGAATCGGTGGCGAAATCGGAGAAGGATTGGGAGCTCAGCGTCGCTACGCCGATGGCGCTCACGTATGGCAGGGAGTCGTTCGGCAGCGCGGTGAATCGCACCACGGCGCCGCGCACCACCGAACCGCCCACCGTGCGCACCTGAACGATCAGCGCCTGCGCGAGGGCCACGCCGATTGTATCCGAAACATTCGCACCGGCAGCGATCTGAAGTCCGGACCGGGGCGCGGGCGATGTCGAATCGCTGCAGCCGATCAGCAGGGCCGCGGTGAATGCCCCACCGAATAGGCCTCGTAAACGCATTGCAACTGGAATGATTGTGCCCGCCGATGGCAGGCTCGGCGCTCCACTCGAGTACACCGCAGCCGCCCCATGGCGGGCCGCGGAAGCCTGACGCTTGCCGCGGCGGCGACATTATGCTCGTCGGGTACGTCCTTCGCAAGAGCCCGCTCGCCGGCACAGGCAGCGGTTCGAGTCACCTCTACAACGGGCGGGTCAATCGGCTTTCGCGATGGTCAGATGATGAAGCGAAAGAGCAACTCCTCGCGGCTACTCCGCCGCCTTCGGCCGATACACATGCGCGACCACACCCTTGGAGAACGTGATGCCGCTCTTGAGCTCGAGCGACATCGTCTTCGGCAGCTCCGAGAAAATCGACAGCCCCTGGCCGATCGCGACGGGGTACACCGTCAGCACGAGCTCGTCGATGAGCCCGGAACGCACGAGACTCCGCGCGAAGGTCGCGCCTCCCCATGCGATGAGGTCCTTTCCCGGCTCGCTCTTGAGCTGCGCAATGTCCTTCGCGAGGTCACCCGCCATCACTCGCGCATCCAGCCAGCTCTTCTCGTTCGCCGCCGCGTCGTTGGATGCCGCGCGCGTCCCGCCGCTCGCCTTGGTCGCATCTGTGGTCGCCTGTACGGTTGTCCACTTGGACTTCGACTTCACGTTTGGGTCCTTCGAGAATACGACCTTCGGAATCGCGTTCATCGCCGGCGCGAATACCTCCGTCGACGACGGCCACCACCCCGCCATGTCGTGAAAGGTGTGGCTCCCCATGAGGTGAGCTCCCGCCTGCCACGCTCGTTGCACGGCCCAGTCGTCCGCGCTCTCATCCGTATTCGCGAAGAGCCACTCGGACTCGCCTTTTGGGCCAGCGACGTAACCATCGAGCGACATCGACATCTGTAGAATCAATTTCCGCATTTGCTGTAGCTCCGTTGAATTGCTGTTGAGGGCGGCACGCGTGATGCGTTGAACAAAGTGAATCAGCCGCTACTCATGCGACGAGCCACGCTTGCCATTTTCGACATGACAGTGAGACATTCGTGGGCTTGTTTGCTTGTCTGTTCGCTGCGATGTGATTTGCATTACGCGCTTTTCCGCGAGACACTTCCGAGCACTCGGCGAGCGCACGAGAAGCTCCGGCGCATCGCTCCCAACCGTTGACCGGGTGTTCGAGTCACCCGGAGCACTTCTCGCCTCATGGATGGTTCGCCGCTCGTGACCCGCGCACTAGAGCTCACCGCGCCACCCACCTCCGCCGCGCCGCTCGTCTCGGTCATCGTTCCGGCGTTCAATGCTGCCCCCTGGCTTCGCGAGGCCGTCAACTCGCTCCGGGCGCAGACGCTCGCCGATCTCGAGATCATCGTCGTCAATGATGGCTCGACAGATGACACGCTCGCCATCGCGCGCGCGCTCGTGAGCGAAGATCCGCGCATTCGCGTTCTCTCGCGCGACACACCGTCCGGCCGCCCTTCGTGTGCCCGCAACGACGGCATGCGCGCCGCGCGCGGCAGCTACATCGCGCTGCTGGACGCCGATGACATCGCGATTTCTACGCGCCTCGCGCACATGCTCGCGGCGCTGGAGCTCACCGGCGCGCGCTTCGCGTTCTCCGATATGCAGCGCATGTATCAGGACACCGGAACGCTGGCCGAGGGCGGCACGCTCGCCCTCGCGCGATTCACCAATTCGGCCGCGCCATATCTCCGGCACCTGCGCGGCGACGTCTACCTCTGCTCGCACGAGTTTCCGGCGTTTCTCCTCACGTACGTCGCCATCGGCACATCGACGGTCGTCTTTCATCGCGACCTGTTGATCGCGGAGAGCAGCTGGTTCGACGAGACGCTGGTGTGCTTCGAGGACCTCGACTACTGGTTTCGACTCGCGGAGCACACGCCCTTCGCCTTCGTGGACGAGGTGCTGATCGTGATGCGGAAGCACGCGACCAGCCTCACGGGGAGCACTCCGACGCCCACCCGCATCGCCGGCATCGCGGTCCGCCAGGCGCACCTCGAGCGGCTCCGGCCGCGCATGTCCGCGGCAGAAGAGGGGGCGGCGGAGGACAACATCAGCCAACTGCAATTTCATGTTGCATATGCGGAGCGACAGGCCGGTCGCGCGCGCAGCGCCCGGCGCTGGTTCCTCGCGAGCTGGCGAACGAAACGCTCCACCTCTGCGGCCCTCGGCCTCCTCAAATCCTTCCTTCCGCGCCGCTGAGTCCTCCGCCCGCTGCCCACAGTCCGGTATATTTCACCGTACACTCACATGGGGCGGAATGTTCGCAGATCTGAAGGGCGCAACGGTCGAAGTCTGGGAGCACCGCGAGCTGCTCGAGCAGCTCACGCGGCGCGATATCAAGTTGCGCTACAAGCAGGCCGCCATGGGCTTCATGTGGGCGGTCTTCATGCCGTGTCTCATCGTGCTCTCCGGACTCATCGTGCGCTACGCGATGGCGCAGATTTCCGGCGCGACACTGCATCCGAGCGATATCGCCAACATCGCGATCAAGGGTGTGGGCTGGGCATTCTTCGTCGGCGCACTGGGCTTCGCAACCGCGAGCCTCGTCGGCAATGCGAACCTCGTCACCAAGATCTACTTCCCGCGCGAGGTGCTCCCGCTCTCCTCCGTCGGCGCACAGTCGTTCGACACGTCGATCGGGCTCGTCACGCTGCTCCTCATCCTGCCATTCCTGGGCGTTCGATTCCATCCGAGCGACGTATGGGTGCCGCTCCTCCTCGTCCTTCTTCTGCTCTTCACCACCGGGGTGTCGCTCTTTCTCAGCTGCGCGAACCTCTTTTTCCGCGACGTGAAATACATCGTGCAGGTCGTCCTGATGTTCGGGATCTTCTTCACTCCGATCTTCTTCGAGCCCACGATGCTCGGCCCCAGGGGCGCGTACATCGCGATGTTGAATCCGCTCACCGGCATTCTCGAAGGGCTCAGGCTCTCGATCGTCGATGGACACAACCTGCTCGAGCCGCTCACCGTCGTCGTGAAGGGGGTCGAGCGCGTCGCGTGGAATCCGTGGGAGCTCGTCTACTCGGCGGTGATCTGCGTGGTCGGCATTCTCGGCTCCGCGCTGATGTTCCGGCGACTGCAGCATCTGTTCGCCGAGTACGCGTGAGGAGCGCATGAGCGACGTCGCGATCTCGATGGATGGCGTCTGGAAGAAGTTCCGGCGGGGCGAGCGGCACGACAGCCTTCGCGATCTGGTTCCGGCCGCGGTGAAGCGCGTGCTCCGCGGCGCAACGCCGGCCATGGAGCTGCAGAAGGGTGATTTCTGGGCGCTCCGCGATGTGACCTTCGACATTCGGAAGGGTGACGCGCTCGGCGTCATCGGCCACAACGGCGCGGGGAAGTCGACGCTGCTCAAGATCCTCACGAAGCTGCTGCGCCCCACGCAGGGGACATATGTCACGCACGGGCGCATCGGCGCTCTCATCGAGGTCACCGCGGGCTTCCATCCGGATCTCACAGGGCGCGAAAATGTTTTCTTGAATGGCGCGATTCTCGGAATGAAGCGCGCCGACATCGCGCAGCGCTTCGATGCAATCGTCGACTTCTCCGGCATCGGCGAGTTCATCGATACACCGGTCAAGCGCTACTCCTCGGGCATGAACGCCCGCCTCGGCTTCTCGATCGCGGCGCATCTCGAGCCGGAGATCCTGATCGTCGACGAGGTGCTCTCCGTCGGCGACTTCACCTTCCAGGGAAAGTGCATTCGCTGGATGCAGGATCTGCTGCAGAGCGGGACGACGGTGATCTTCGTTTCGCACAACATGGACGCAGTGCTGTCACTGTGCGATTCGGCGCTCCTCCTCGATCACGGCAAGGTCACGGCCCGCGGCGAGCTCTCGAAGGTGGTGGGGGAATACTACAAGAGCGGAGGGCAGTGGAAGGTCGACATGATCGCGGATCCGCAGGTTAGGACCGTCGACTTCGCCTCCTCCCTTGGCGAAGAGCTGGTGGTGGCGCCGGGCGAGCGAGTGGCGTTCACGCACACTTTCGAGGCGAAGAGCAGCAGGGATCTCTCGGCGGGATTCTTCATCATGCGCGGTGGCAAAGCCGTCGTCGACACGACGTACGCGCGCATGCTCGGGCACCCGCTCCGCGTACGCGCGGGTGAAGTCACGACCATCGAGTGGAACATGGCATTCAACCTCCCGGCCGGCGTCTACGAGGTGGGCTATCACGTCGCCGAAGCCTCCGGAGGGTACCACGACCACAAGAGTCGCGCGCTGCTCATCACCGTCGGAGACGACCCGCGTGTGAAAGGCGAGTCGTTCGTGGATCTGCGGCTCGAGGAACGTCGTAGCGACGCGCGTGCGACCGCGACCTTCCATGCGGATCCCGCTCTGCGCCCCTGATCGCGGCCCGCAGCGTAACGGGCTAGCGGGGCTCGTGAGGGCGCGTAGCGAAGATGCCGGTGTGCACCGCCACGGAGATGCCGCGCATTCTGCGCTTGAGCGGCGTTCCTGCACTCTGGATGATGGAGGACATCTGCTCGTCCGGATGCTCGCTCAACAGAGAGAGCATCGCGATCCGCCCCTCGAGGTTGGGCCGCGTCGCCGAGCGATATCTCACGAGCGCCGCATCGATCTCGTCCGATGTACGCGCCGTCCAGCAGCCGAGGAGCGGCCACGCGTAGATCGCGTACAGTCCACGCAGCATTGCTTCGATGAGCATGCGCGGAAGGCCATCGTGGTCGGTTATGCGAAGCACGCAGCCCGCTCGAAGATACAGATGCGACATGTCGGCAACCCACCCGAGGCTCTCGACATTCGGATACGCGGCCAGCGAGTGCGTGTCGTCCGCCACGACGATGAACGTCAGATCAGGGTTGCGGGCGATCACCGGCTTGATCGCGTCGATCCCGAAGAACTTCTTCCGCCGACCGGGCAGGTACAGCAGCACGGGCTTGGTGTCCCGCGCCCAATCCGCCATCACGATCGACGACATGTCCGAGTCGATCACGGAGGGCACGTATTGCGCGCGAATGCCGATCGTCGAGAGCTCGTCGACCAGATGCGGGGCCACAGCAACGTTTTTCGAAACAATCCAGTCGGTTCGCTTCGCATTTCGAATTCCGGCGTTGCTCGAAATGGCGTTGAGCACATCGGTCCCCACCCACCAGCGCACGATCGGAATCGAGAGGGCGACCGCCGTCGCCAGCTGGCTGACGAGATAGGTGCCCATCTCCGTGTAGGAGACGATGACGACGGCCATCGCGCCCCTGAGCAGCCGGATCCATTCGGCCCTCGACATGAGGTTCGCTTCGGCGAAGCGGCTTCCGATGCCAAGACGCGACAGCGACTTCGACAGCGTGAACGACGGCGCGGGAATCTTCGGCTTTTCCCCGACGATGACCACGTAGCGCTCGGCCCGCGCAGCAGTGGCGATCTGTATCCGCGGTAGTGCGACTTCTATGTCTTCACGACTCATTAGCAACCCAATGTTATTCCGTGGCGCGCCCCGATCGCAGCCAGCTCGCAGCGCCCGAGAGCTTCTGACGCAACGCTCCCCCTACATATGCGGAAACCGACTGCGTGTCGATGAGCGCGGTACCAAAGCCAGCTTTGAAGGAGCGAAGGCCTTCCTCATGCGAGCGGGCCCCTCCGAGATAAAAAATCTTTATCCCCTCGGCCTGGAGTGTGACCGCGGTCTCATATCGAAGAAAATGCGACGCACCGATCCCCATTCCTTCCTTCGAATTCCCCGAAGACTCCGAATACGCTCCCTCGACTGATCTCAGTACTAGCAGGGATGAGGCCACGTGATCACCGAGCATCGCCTGGAACAGCTCGGCAGCACCGGATGCGAGCAGAGCCGCTGAGCCCGCGCGCTCGAATTCGAGCGAGACATCCTCGCCTCGAGACTTTCGCCGATCCATGGAGTTGATGTGCAGCGCAATGTGCGCATCGATCGCCGCGTCGGACGCATCGCGCCTGACGACGAGTCCCTTCCTGCGCGCCTTCGAGATTCGCTCGCGATGGCTCTTCGACACCCGGGCAAGCAGCTCCGCATCCGGCAGCGGCATCGCGAACTCCGTGCGATCGATGCGCTCCGTCTCGCCGCGCAGCGGCGGGATTCGCGACTCCGGCGTTGCAAAGGTCGAGAGCTCGACATCGGTCACGCCATGCTCGCCGATGAACGACTGCACGCCGCTCCAGAACGGCGAATCGAGGGCTACAGGAGGCGACGACGGGATCACGAAGGTGGTGCGAATGCGTCCGCGCTCGAGGAAGCACAGTGCACCCGCGTGCATCGCGTTCCCGTCCTCGATCG
>JBBSEY010000141.1:0-7846 GCA_038239265.1 Gemmatimonadales bacterium
CGCTCACCAACGTCGTCGACGTCTACATCAACTATCTGCGGAAGAAGCTGGATGAGGACAAGCACAACCCGCTCATCCAGACGGTTCGTGGACGCGGGTACGTGATCAAAGAGTAGCGTTCGGGAGCGAGTGGGCGGGCACGGAGAACCCGTTCGCAATCGCTACCGATACCCCGCCGCCTGCAGCGTGAACAGCTCGGCGTACAGCCCGCCGCGAGTCACGAGATCGTCGTGCGTCCCCTCCTCCACGATGCCGCCGTTCTTCAGCACGATGATCCGATCCGCCATTCGGACCGTCGAGAAGCGATGCGAGATCAGCACGGCCATGCGCCCCGCCACGAGCTCCGAGAAGCGCATGAATACCTCGTACTCGGCGCGCGCATCGAGGGCTGCCGTCGGCTCGTCGAGGATCAGCAGCTGCGCCTCGCGCAGATACGCGCGCGCGAGCGCGATCTTCTGCCACTCCCCTCCCGACAAGGCGACGCCCCCCTCGAAGCGGCGCCCGAGCATCTGCTGATACCCGCCCTCGAACCTCGGCAGGAGCGACGCGGCGAGCGATTGTTCCGCCGCGTCGACGAGCTCGACCGGTACCTCGGGGTCCGCGCCGTCGCCGTCGACGTGATCGAGATAGCCGCGTACGCGATCAATCTCGCCTACGCCGATGTTCTCGTCGAAGCGCATGTCGAAGCGCACGAAGTCCTGGAAGATCACCCCCACTGCGCGCCGCAACTCGCCGAGATCATACTCGCGGATGTCGACGCCATCGAGCAGGATCCGCCCCTCCGTCGCGTCGTAGAGTCGCGGCAGCAGCTTCGTCAGCGTCGTCTTCCCAGCCCCGTTCTCGCCGACCAGCGCGATCCGCTCTCCCGGTTTGAGCGCGAAGTTGATGTGCCGAACCGCCCAGCGCTCGCTCCCCGGATATTGAAAGCCCACATCCTCGAAGACGAAGCCCTGTGTGATCACAACCGGAATGGAGCGGCTTCCGCTGGCGGTCGTGATCGTCGGCCTCATCTCGAAGAAGTCGAAGAGATCCTTGAGATAGAGGCTCTGCTCCGAGATGTCGCTGGCGTTCGACAGCAGCCGCTGCACGATGTCGCGGCTTCGCCCGAACGACGCCGCCAGGAAGGTCAGTGAGCCGATCGTAATCGTCCCGCCGATCGTGCGCGCGAGAATCACGACGTACGCGGCGTAGTAGCCGAGGGTGCCGAAGATCGAGAGCGCACTGCTCAGAATTCCCTTCTTGATCGACAGCCGCTTGTTGTCCTCGTAGAACTTGTTCGCCAGTACTCGGTAGCGATCCACGATCCACCCCGCGATGCCGAACATCTGCACTTCCTTCGCGGTCACATCGCTCGCGCCCACGTAGCGCAGATAGTCGAGCTGGCGGCGCTCGGGGGTATATCGGAACAGGAGCGAGTACTCGAGCCCCGCGAAGTGTGTCTCCCCGAGAAAGCTCGGCAGCACCGCCACCGCGAGCAGCAGGAGCAGCCACGGGCTGTAGACCGCAAGCGCGGTGCCGAGCGTGAGCAGCGTCAGCGTGTCCTGCCCCATGGTAAGAAGCTCCGACAGGAGCCCGATCCTCCCCACGGTCTGTCGTCGCGCGCGCTCGAGCTGATCGTAGAACTTTGGATCCTCGAACTGCGCGAGATCGAGCGTCGCCGCGTGCTCCATCAACCGGATGCTCGTGTGGATCGAGAACAGATCGCCGAGCAGGCTCTCGACGAGCGACGATACGCGTCCGAGCAGATCGCCGCCGAACACGATGGCTATCTCGGCCGCTACGAGGTGCCACAGCGGTGTCGCCGGTCCGTGTGTGCTCCGCAGCGCAACCACCTGGTCGATGATGAGCTTCCCGATCCAGAGCCCCGCCACCGGAACGAATGCCCGCGCGACCCGGAGCACCGTCATGATCAGGGTGTACGGTGGATGGGTGTTCCACACGAGCTTGATCAGCTTCGGCACGTACCGAAGCGCGCGGACGCGATCGCCCCACGTCGGATCGGGGGGGAGCGGAGTGGCGGGGGGACGTCCATGGCGCACAGGGGGCATCACGGAAAACTAGCGCGCAGCGGGAGATGTTCCGTGTTAACGCGAGCGCACGCCAGGAGTCTACCGTGTACTCGCTGGAGAGATCTCATGCACTTTGTCGCACGCCACATCGGCAGAACGACGTGCGCCGTCGCACTCGCGCTCGCCGCCTGCACCACCGCGCAGTCCGGAGCCGCCCGCGCCGGCACCGTCGCTTCGAGCGACCAACGCTCGCCGCAGGGCCTGCGCGAGCAGACCGCCGACGAGCAGGTGAAGCAGGCGCTCAATCGCGTCGGCTTCGGCGCGCGCCCCGGTGACGCCGAGCGAGTGCGCGCGATGGGGGTCGACAGATGGATCGAGATGCAGCTGTCTCCGCAGCAAATCGAGGATTGTTCCACGGAGGAGTTCGTCGCGCGCTTTCCCGTGCTCGCAATGTCGTCGGCCCGGCTGCTCGAGGAATATCCGCTGCCGAATCGGCTCGTCCGCGAGAAACGGCAGGAGATGGCAAGCACTGGCAAGACCGTCATCCGCGACTCGAGCGGCGGCAAGCTCGCGGGGCTCGCCCTGAGCAGCGCGGACTCGATGAAGATCAGGGAGGCCGGCCGCCTCTCGCGTCAGCTGCTCGTCGAGCTCCAGACCGCGAAGGTCGCGCGCGCGGTGATCGGCGAGCGCCAGCTCGAAGAGGTAATGGTGGACTTCTGGGAGAATCACTTCACCGTCTTCTCAGGCAAGGGGCCGGAGCGCTACTTCATCGGCCAGTTCGAGCGCGACGCGATTCGTCCGCATGCGTTCGGAAAGTTCCGCGACCTGCTCGGCGCGGTCGCGAAGAGCCCGGCGATGCTCTACTATCTCGACAACTGGGAGAGCACCGTCGAGGCGGATCGTCCAGCGCTCGTAGTACGCGAGACTCGCGGCAGTGGCGCAGGGAACGGTCGCGGCCGGAACGCGATGAGGCGGACGGCACGGAGTCAGAACGCCGGGAGGGACTCGACGAAGAAGTCGCGTGCGCGCGGGCTCAACGAGAACTACGGGCGCGAGCTGATGGAGCTCCACACGCTCGGCGTCGACGGCGGCTACACGCAGGCGGATGTGGTGAGCGCGGCGCGCGCATTCACCGGGTGGACCGTGGAGAAGCCGCGCGAGGATGGGTCGTTCGTCTTTCGGCCAGCGCTGCACGACGCGGGAGAGAAGGCGTTTCTCGGGCACACGCTCGCGGCGAATCGCGGCATAGAGGATGGCGAGGAGGTGCTCGACATCGTCGCAACGGCGCCGGCCACCGCGCACTTCATCGCGACGAAGCTGGTGCGCCGCTTCGTCAGCGACTCGGTGCCGCCGGAGCTCGTCGATCGCGTCGCGAAGACGTTTACGAACACGGACGGCGACATCCGCGCGTGCCTGCGCACGATCTTCACGTCGAGCGAGTTCTTCTCGCGCGCCGCGTACAAAGCAAAGGTCAAGTCACCGTTCGAGCTCGTGGTGAGCGCGCTTCGAGTCGTGGGCGCCAGGGCGGACAGCACGTCGCGCAGCGCGCAGATGATCGCCAGGCTCGGAGAGCCGCTGTATGGCCATCTCGCGCCCAACGGCTATCCGGAGCGCGGCGACGCGTGGATCAACACCGGTGCAATCCTCGCGCGAATCAACTTCGGGCTCGTCGTTGCGGCCGGCAAAGTGCCGGGCGCGTCGCTTGCCGAATGGACGGATGGGGCCGCGCTGCAGTCGCTGGCGCATGGAGCGCAGGTCGACGGTGTCATTCGCGCGATACTGGGCGGCGAGGCGTCGCCGGATACGCGAAAGGTGCTCGAGAGCGGCGTCAACCCAATGGCGAGCGACAGCGCGTCGGCGGCAACGAAGCTCACCGGATTCGAACAGATGGTCGGGCTCGCGCTCGGCGCTCCCGAATTTCAACGGCGGTAGAGAAATGCAGCGACGTGTCTTTCTCAAGTCGGGCGCGCTGGCGCTCGTCACGATGGGGCTCTCGCCGTCTTTCCTCAGGCGCATGGTGTACGCGCGGTGGATGCCGGCGCCGCAGAAGGGGAAGGTGCTGATCTGTCTCTTTCAACGTGGTGCGGCCGACGCGCTCAACATCGTCGTGCCGCATGGCGACGCGAGCTACTACGCGCTGCGGCCGACCATCGCGATCGCGCGTCCAGGTGCCGTGAATGGCGCGATCGACCTCGACGGATTTTTTGGGTTGCATCCGGCGATGGCGCCGCTCAAGCCGCTGTGGGATCGCGGGCTGCTCGCGCCGGTGCACGCAGTGGGAAGTCCGAGCAGCACGCGCTCGCACTTCGATGCGCAGGACTACATGGAGAGCGGGACTCCCGACGTGAAGGGGACGCCAGACGGGTGGCTCAATCGCTTTCTCGCGGCGAAGGACACGTGCGATGAGTGCAAGCTGCCCGCATCGCCATTTCGCGCGGTCGCGTTCGCGCAGCAGACGCCGCGCATCATGGAAGGGCCTGCGCCGACGATCGCGATGTCGAGCCTCGACGACTTCACGATTCGCGCGACTGGATCGGATGTCGAGCGTCTCGAGGCGCTGTATCGCACGGGATCGGCGGATCTCATCCATGGTGCGGGCGCGGAGACGTTCGATGCGGTGAAGATGCTGAAGGCGGCGAATCCGCAGCGGTACGCGGCGGAGCACGATGCGCGGTATCCCAGCTCTCCCTTTGGGCGTAGCCTCCGCCAGATCGCACAACTCGTGAAGGCGGACGTAGGGCTCGAGATCGCGTTCGCGGATGTCGGCGGATGGGACACGCACGTCAATCAGGGGGGCGCAACCGGGCAGCTCGCGAACAGGCTCGGCGACTTCGCGCAGTCGATCGCGGCGCTCGTGGCGGATCTCGGCGATCGCATGGACGACGTCGTGATCATGACGATGTCGGAGTTCGGGCGGATGGCGAAGCAGAACGGGAACGGTGGAACCGATCACGGGCATGCGGGTGCGCTGTTCGTGATCGGCGGGCACGTGCAGGGGCACAAGGTGCACGGAAAGTGGCCGGGGCTCGCATCGGAGCAGCTGAACGAAGGGCGCGATCTCGCGCTCACGACGGATTTCCGCGCGCTGTTCGCGGAGGTAGTGCGCACACATCTCGGTGCGACGCGCACGGATGTGCTCTTCCCCGGGTACACGAGCGCGGCGACGGTGGGAGTGATGTAAATTTTCATCGGTGCGAAGGTATCGGCGTCGACGCGTCGATCGTCTCCGGCAAGAGTACAGTTGCGAGCCGGGATGATCAGTCTTCCCGCCCACCGCGCCGCCCCGATTCAAGGACACCAATGTTTCGCGCTCTCCGCATCACCGCCTCGCTCCTCCTGGCCAGCCTCGCCTGCCAGGGGTCCTCACCCAGTGCGACCGTCAACAGCGCTTCGCCGGGAGAGGTCGCGAACGTGCGCGTGGATGGGCGTGCGCCCAACGAGATGGGACGGATCCCGATTCTCGAGTACCATCTCCTTGGTGACAGCGAGAGCCGCTGGCACGTCGAGCACAATCACTTTCGGCGCGATCTCGAGCGGTTGTACGCGAGCGGCTACCGGCCGGTGACGGTGTCGGAGATGATCGACAAGCAGATCGACCTGCCTGCGGGTCAGTCGCCGGTGGTATTCACGTTCGATGATGCGGGGCCTTCGCAGTTCGGCTACATCGAACGGAACGGGACGCTCGAGATCGACCCGAACAGCGTCGTCGGCATCTGGCTCGCCTTCCACAAGGAGCATCCGGATTGGCGGAACAAGGCGACGTTCTGCATGCTCTCCGGCGGAGCCGCTGGTCATGCGTTCTTCGGTGAGAAGGGGATCGAGGGACAGAAGTCGGAGTGGCGCTTTCGGAAGGTGAGGTATCTCGCCGAGCAGGGATTCGAGCTGTGCGGGCACACGCTCTGGCACGCCAATCTCGGGAAGTACAGTGACGCGGTGGTGCAGGAGCAGATCGCGCGCGGCACGCTCGCGATCGACTCCGCAGTGCCGGGCTATCGTGTGCGCACGTTCGCGCTCCCGTTGGGCGTGTGGCCGAAGAATCGAGCGCTGGCCGTCGCGGGCGAGTGGAAGGATCCGCATGGCGGACATGTGGCGCGCTACGCGTTCGATGCGGTTCTCGAGGTGGCGGGCGGCCCGGCGCGGAGTCCATACGATCCGGCGTTCGACGCGAAGCGTCTGCCGCGAGTGGAGGTGTTCGCGAACCAGCTGGAGCAGATGCTCGACCGGCTCGAGAAGAGTGGATCGCGCTATGTGAGCGATGGGGACCCACATCACGTGGCACGACCGGCGGGGTCGAGCGTGGCGTTGGGCCGAGCGGCACACTGAGTCCTCGGCCGCTACACGCTCAGATCGAAACTCCTCGCGACGAAACCGCCAACAATTTATGACCGAAATTGTACACTTACTGTATAGCTCTTGGACAGTGCCTAAATACTGACCTCATCTTTCCGATTCCACAAAAGATTGTCCGAAAAAGTCATGCGAAAGTCCTAAAATCGCGCTTGTTGCTTCCGATACTGACTTGCAAGTTGATCGCTCGCCAAAGGCGAAAAGACCGACATGGAGGAGTGAATGAGCAGTATCGCGCGACCGCTGGCCCACATGCCGTACTTCGAACAGTTGGCCGACTTGCCCAATGACAGCACCGAATCGCGGAGCGTGAGCGCTGCGCTGGTGATGCTGAGGCTCTTCGACAGCTGGATGACATCGGGGGCGGACGTGGTGTTCGACGACGCGCCGGGACTCAACGCCGTGCGCGACCAGATTGCGGCGATGGACATTCGCGACACGACGAGGGGGCTGCTGTCGAGCATCGTGGAGTCGATGGTGGCGGCGGAGCAGCCGCGCATCGTGACGGTGGCGCCGCGGCTGATGGCGTACGGACGCGCGTTGCAGCACGCTGCGAAGTGGCAGCTCGCTGCGGACATCTACCGTACCGTGCTTTCCTACGCGACACCGGTGGAGGACGCCGAGACGGTGATCCAGGCGAACATGCAGCTGGGTCGATGTCTGCGCGTGCTCGCCGAGTGGGACGAGTCGCTGACGTGCTTCGCAGCGGCCTCACAGGTCGCGACGATGACGGACGACGTGATGAGCATCCTGCGTGCTCGCATTCAGGAAGCGAACATCGCGATCGATCGAGGAAATCTTCCGCACGCGGAGACGTTGCTGGACGAGACCATCGTGCGTGCGAAGGAGCGTGGTCTTCAGGAAATCGGCGCGACGGCGATGCACGATCGCGCTCACCTGGCGCTGCGACGCGGTCAGCCGAACGAGGCGGTGGTGTGGCAGTACGAGGCACTGAAGGGGGTGCGCAATCAAATGGCTCGCGATCGTGTGCTCAACGATTTGGGTGCAAGTTTCGTCGAGCTGGGAGTCTACAGCGCGGCGCGCGATGCCTTTCTTGTCGTCGCAGCCACGGCGCACGAGCAGTACATGCGGTGGACGGCGATGATCAATTTGCTCGACGTCTCCGTACAGGAGCACAGGGAGCCGCTGTTCGAGCAATATCGTCGCAACCTGGAGAGTGCGAGCCTGCCGCCTGCGCTGGCGGTGTACTACTACATATACGTCGCGCAGGGCTACCGCACGTTCGACCAGCTGACTCTGGCCACGGCGGCAATCACACGCGCGCTCGATATTGCGACCAGGAACCAGCTCGGGCAGGCGTTGTACCAGGCCGAGGCTCTTTTCGAAGGGCTCAGGCAGGACCAGATGAAGGAGGACCGAGAGGAACGCCAGCTTCGGAAAGCGACTGCCTGGACTCCCGAGATTCAGGGGATTGCTCAGGCGCTTCACGAGCTACGTATCATGGCAGGCGTAGACGGCTAGAACGGAAG
>JBBSEY010000142.1:0-7840 GCA_038239265.1 Gemmatimonadales bacterium
GATGACCTGCGGCGCGCGAATGGTGCGCTCGTCGAGTCGAATGCGCAGCTCGAGCAGCAGTACGTCGCCGTGATGGAAGCGCGTCGCCTGAAGGATGAGTTTCTGTCGAACATCAGCCACGAACTGCGCACACCGCTCACAGCGCTCCTGGGCTACGCGTATCTGCTGCAGGAGGAGATGTCCGGACCGCTCACGAACGATCAGCGGAACACGCTCGCGCACATGACGACGTCGAGCGAGCGGCTGCTCGAGCTCATCGAGGATCTGCTCGAGCTCACGGCGCTGCGGCGTGGCGAGGTGCGCGTGCAGCACGAGCTGTTCGATCCGCGGAGCGCGCTCGAGTCCGCGCTCGCTGCTACGGCGAGCGAGAGGCCAGCCGGTATTCGGCTGCACACCGAGATCCCCGATGGGCCGCCCCGGTGGATACGCAGCGACCGTCAGAAGATAGTAAAGATTCTGTCGAAGCTTCTCGGGAACGCCTATAAGTTCACCTCGCAGGGCGAGGTGCGCGCGACCGTGCAGGTTCTCAACGATCTCGCGCGTTTCACCGTATCCGATACGGGAATCGGGATCCCCTCCACCGCGCACCAGCTCGTGTTCGACGAATTCCGCCAGGTGGATGGATCGACGACCAGACAGTACGGCGGATCCGGCCTCGGCCTTGCACTTTCGAGGCAGCTGGCGCGTCTGCTCGGCGGCGACATCCAGCTCGAGTCGGCGCCGCTGGAGGGGTCGTCGTTCGTGGTGGAGATCCCGCTAGAATTCAGTAACGACCTTCGACCTGCGGTCGTCGAGCCGGGCTGACTCAACAACAGGAACCGCATGCTCCAGGAAATCACGACTCCGATGCTGCCAGCCGACGTGCTCGCGGCGGCGAAGAGCTTTTTCTCGCGTCGCAGCCCGATCTACGGCGCCTTCCTCGAAAAGGAGGGGCCGTCGTACCTCACGTTCCGTGGGCAGGGGGGCGAGGAGCTCGTGATTGGTGTGAGCGCGACCGACGCTGGAACTATCGTGCGCGGATCCACGTACTTGTTCGACCAGCAGATCGCGCGATTCTTTTCGACGCTCGATCCGCGTCCCGACACCGAGAGCGAGAGTGGCATGACGAAGATGACTCCAGCGGGGACTGCGTGAGCGCACCATTCGTCTCGACGCTGCGCACGTCGGGGAGCACGATTGCGGTTGGCGCACAGGACGCGAGTCCGCTCACGATTCGCGTCGAGGTGCCCGAGCGGTGGGATGTCGCGCTGCTCTCCGCTGCCTCGGGGGCGAGCGTGGCCGAGGTGAAGCGCGCGGCGCTGCGCTACGTGTCGCCCGCGGACGACGCGGCGGACTACGTGATCAAGCTGCGCGGCTTCGAGGTCCTCGATGAGAACATCTCCCTCGAGGGCGCGGGTGCGCGCAACGGCTCGATTTTTCTGCTCACGCACCGCCGCAGGCGGCCCGTTCGGTGAGCGCCGCGGCATCGTCGTCCGCTCTCGCGCAGGACGAGCGCGCCGAGCTGGGACATGCGGCGCGCAAACTGCGCGAGGAAGTCGCCAAGCGCATCGTGGGGCAGGAGACCGTCGTCGAGGAGATTCTGATGGCGATCCTCGCGGGGGGGCACGTGCTGCTCGTTGGTGTGCCGGGGCTCGCAAAGACGCTGCTCATCCGGAGCGTGGCCGAGGCGATGCGGCTGGACTTCCGGCGCATTCAATTCACGCCGGATCTGGTGCCGAGCGATATCACGGGCACGGAGATCATGGAGGAGGACAGCGCGACGGGAGCGCGCAGTTTCCGATTCGTGCGCGGGCCGATCTTTGCGAACATCGTGCTGGCGGATGAGATCAACCGTACGCCGCCGCGTACGCAGGCGGCGCTGCTCGAAGCGATGCAGGAGCATAGCGTCACGGCCGCGGGGGAGACGATGCGGTTGCCCGAGCCGTTCTTCGTTCTCGCGACGCAGAATCCGATCGAGCAGGAGGGAACGTATCCGCTCCCCGAGGCGCAGCTCGACCGATTTCTCTTCGACGTGCGCATCGGGTATCCCGCGGAAGATGAAGAGGTGTCGATTCTGCGCGCGACGACGGGCAATGCGGCGGTGGCATTGACGCCGGTGCTCGATGCGTCACATGCGATGGGGCTGCAGCGGCTGACGCGAGAGATCCCGGCGGCTGAGCCCGCGCTGCGCTATGCGGCACGGCTCGCGCGCGCGACGCGCCCGGACAGCGCGGACGCGCCCGATCTCGTGAAGCGCTACGTGCGCTGGGGCGCCGGGCCGCGCGCGGGGCAGTCGCTGATACTCGGTGCGAAGGCGCACGCGCTGCTGGCGGGGAGATTCGCCGTGGCGCCGGAGGACATCAGGCGTGTGGCGCATCCGGTGCTCCGGCATCGCGTGCTCCCCAACTTTGCGGCGGAGGCGGAAGGGATCACCGCGGAGCAGGTGATCGACGAGATTCTGTCGCGCATCTCGCCGCCGCGGAGCGACATCGGCCTGTAGCGTGCCGCTCGCCGGAAGCTACGGTTCGCTGCTGGATGCGCTGCGCGGTGTGACCTGGCCTGCACGGCGTACGATCCGTGGGCCCGCGGCGGGAACGCATCACTCGCGACAGCGCGGAATTTCTCCCGAGTTCACCGAGTATCGGCCGTACCGCCAGGGGGATGATCCGCGGCGCCTCGACTGGAAGCTGCTCGCGCGCACGGACCGCGCATTCCTCCGCATCACCAACGATCGGGCGACGCTCGGGACGATGCTGATGCTCGATGCATCGGCGTCGATGGCCTTTCCCCTCGCCACACAGGGAAAGTGGACGCAGGGGTGCCGCCTCGCGATCGGGCTCGCAGCGGTGGCCAACGGCGCGGGGGATCCCGTCGGCGTGATCGTCGCGGGGGAGCGGGGAGTGGCGCAGCTGCCGCCGCGGACGCGACGCGGCGTGATCGGCGAGGCGGCGCGGCTGTTCGAGACGATCGCGCCGGCGGGGCGCGCGTCGCTCGAGGAGGTGCTGTCGCTCGTGCGCCCGACGCAGCGCATCGTGCTCATCTCGGACTTCCTCGCCGAGGATGATACGCTGCTGCGCGCGGCGCGAGAGCGGATCACGGCAGGGGCGGAGGTGCTCGCGATTCACATCGTGGCGAGGGCGGAGCTCGAGCCGGAGCGTGCGTCGATCATCGCGCAGGATCCCGAGCAGCCCGCGCTCAAGCGCTCGCTCGTGGACGAGACGCGCGAGGGGTATTGCGAAGCGTTCGGCGCGTGGCGGGCGGACGTTGCGCGGGGATGGCGCGCGGCGGGCGCGGCGTACTTCGAGGTGCCCGACGATGAGGGAGCCGATCACGCGGTTCGGCGGATCGCGTCGCCGGCGAGCAGTGCGAGCGCGCACGCGAGGGGCGCGTGAGCTTTCTCGCGCCGTGGGCGCTGTGGGTGGCGGGAGGGGTGAGCGCGGCGGTGATCGCGCTGCACATCCTCGCGAGCAAGAACCCGAAGGTGACGGCGCTGCCGACTGCGCGATTCATTCCGGATGTGCCGCTGCGGGCGACGGCGAGGGCACTCAGGTTGTCGGATGTGTTGTTGCTGCTCCTCAGGGTGGCGGCGGTGATGCTGGTAGGAGTGGCGGTTGCGCGGCCCGAGCTCACGCGAGCGAGGAGGGCGGTGGGACGGGTGGTGATGGTGGATACGTCGCACGTTGCCGAGCGCAAGGGTGCGGAGGACAGTGCGCGTGTCTATTACGACAAGGGAGACGCGCGACTCGACTTCGACGGATCACTGTCGGCTGGACTCGCGAAGGGGATGCGTGCGGCGAGCGCGCTTCGCGGGGAGGCGGACTCCGTCGAGATCGTGATCATCTCCACGTTCGCGGATGAGGCATTCGATTCGGCCACAGGTGCGATTCGCGCGGCGTGGCCGGGTCGCGTTCGCGTCGTGCGATCAACAGCCAGTGGGCGCACCTCCGAATCGGTCCTGAACGAAGTGCGTGGATCGATGCCCGACGATCCGTTGCGCGCAACGATCGCGCTCGCGTCGCGCACCGATACGGGGCAGGTTCGGGTCGACTCGGTGCGAATCGATCGCGGAACTCCTGCGAGCGCCGACACGACGTGGACGCAGCACGGCCTCACACTCGTGCGCTGGCCGGCGTCGCTCGACTCGAGTGGGTACCCTGCGCGCGCGCACATCGACACCGCCGGCGCCGTCATGTCGGGAGAGGGGGCAAAGCGCGCCATCGTCGTCTCGTCGTTCGTGCGCACTGTCGATCCGCCCGCCGGACGAGTCGTAGCGCGATGGGTCGACGGCGCCCCGGCAGCGACCGAACGGACGGTGATGAACGGCTGCGTCCGCGACATCGCGATTCCCTTGCCACGGAGTGGCGATCTCGTGCTCCGCGAGAGTACGCGACGTCTCGTCGCTGCGCTCGGAGCGCCGTGCGGATTCCGCGGCGCGCAGCAGTATGCGAGCGACTCGACGCTCGCGAAACTCGCCGGTGGTGGCCCGCTGGTCGGTACTCGCGCGCTCGAAGCCAACTCCGCGCCGCCGGGCCATCTCGCGACGTGGCTCCTCCTTGCCGCGCTCGCGCTGCTGCTCATCGAGCCGCTGCTGCGCCGCCAGAGAGCCGCCGCGTGACGGCCTTCGAGCGCGTCGTTTCGGCGCGGCGCACACTTGGTGCTGCAGTGACAGTGCGTGCGGTACTTTCCGGGGGAGCCGTTGCCGCCGGCGTCCTGGCGGCGACGGGGATATCAGACTGGCTCTTCGGCATCCCCCGCACCGTGCGCGCGCTCGCGATCCCACTCGCTGTCCTCGCGGCCCTCGTCGCCCTTGCCTACACCCTCTGGCGCGGCCGCAAAGTCCGCGAGCTCCCCGCGGTCGCGCTCTGGCTCGAGGAGCGCGTCCCAGCGCTCCGATACGCGCTCGTCACCGCGCTCGACGCTCCGTACTCGAGTCCCACGCTCGAGCGAGAGGTTGCGGCGGTGCCGTGGGGCGCGGCGATCAATCGTGCGCTCGGCCACGCGCTCCTGCCACCGCTGCTCGTGCTCGCTGCGGCTGTCACGCTGCTGTCCGCGCTTCCCGCTGGTGTCCGCGCGAGAATCTCCGAGCCGCGCGCGGGCGACGCGCTCCTCCGCGCACCGATCGCCGCGGCGCCGATGCGGAACAGACTCTCGCCGCTCACGGGCGAGGTGGTGCCGCCCGGTTACACCGGAGAGAAGCGCGTGGTGATGGAAGAGCCGAGCTCGATCGAAGCGCTCACTGGCGGCCACATCATTCTCCGCGGCCGGGGCTCGGCCTCCGGCATCACCGCCACGATCGCCGGCTCGCCCTCGTCAACTCTCCTTCGCGACTCCGCGGATCAATGGCGCCTCGAGATCCTGGTGCCCGCGAAGCCGGCCGCCGTCGAGCTTCGCGATCGCAGCTACTCGCGCACGCTGATCCTCGCCCCGCACGCGGACTCGCTTCCGGTCGTGACGCTCTCCACTCCTGCCCGCGACACGGTAGTGCGCACACCCAGGGGAAATCTCGCGCTCGTCGCGATTGCCACCGACGATTACGGGCTCGACGCCGGATGGTTCGAGTACATCGTCAGCTCTGGCGAGGGAGAAACGTTCACCTTCAAGTCCGGAGTCATTCACAAGGTCGGCGCCGGCAACGCGCGGACCACGAGGCTCACCGGCGCACTCAACCTCGACTCACTCCAGCTCAAGCCCGGCGATCTCGTCCACGTCCGCGCCGTCGCGCGCGATCGCAACAACGTGACGGGTCCCGGCGTCGGCGTCTCCGAGACACGTTCGCTCCGCATTCCCCGCGCGAGCGAGTACGACTCCATCGCGATCGAAGGCGCGCCGCCGCCGGATGCCGACAGCTCGCAGATCAGCCAGCGCATGCTCATCCTCCTCACGGAAAAGCTCCAGGCACGCCGCACCAGGCTGCCGCGCGCACAGGTGATCAAGGAGTCGCAGGCCATCGGCAGCGACGAGGCGCGCCTCCGCCAGCACGTCGGCGAGATCGTCTTCGCACGACTCGGCGCGCAGCAGGGGACCGAAGATGCAGGGAGCAACAACGCCGGCCCCGCGCACATGACTCCCGATCAGCTCCTCGCCGCCGCGAACGCTGCGACGCAGGCCGCTGCCGGCGCCACCGATTTCGGCGGCGACGAAACTCCCGTCGTCGCCGTCAATCGCCCGCTGCTCGAGGCGTACAACGCGATGTGGGACGCGAGCCGATCGCTCGAGGTAGGGGAGCCCGGCGCCGCGCTCCCACCCATGCGCATCGCGCTGGCGGCGATTCAGCGCGCGAGAAACGCCGAACGGCTCTATCTGCGCGGGAAGGCCCCTACGGTGATCGTCGACATCAACAAGGTGCGGCTCGCCGGCAAGCGCGACGATGCGACGTCATCCGCGCGCGTCGCGCGCGCGGTGCTCGACAGCTCATCGGAGCGGCGCGCCGAGCGTTTCGACGCCGCGCTCCATGCGCTCGCGACGGATCCGCGCGCGGCAATCGACTCGCTGCTCGCGCTCCGCGTCGATGCCCTCGAGTCCGCGCCGACGCTCGCCGCCGCGCTCGCGCCAGCGATCGACTCCCTCCGCGCAGGGCGCAACGCCACCGAGGCGCTGGTCCGCGCGCGCCGCATTGCAGCGGGTACCACCGTCGAGCGCATCGAGTCGGCATGGAGCGCTGGATGGTAAGGGCATCCAATACCTTCACCTTCGCGACGGCGCAGTACGATTCCGGCGATTGGGATTCAGCCCCGCTCGTCCCGCCCAACATCATCGACACGATCGCGCGCTACACGGAAATCGAGGTCACGCCCACCGGCGCGATCGTGGCGCTCGCGTCGCCAGAGCTGCTGCGCTATCCGCTCGTGTATCTCACCGGTCACCTTCCGGTGCGCTTCAGCGACGCCGAGCGAAAGCAGCTGCGCGAATTCCTGGGTCGCGGGGGGATGCTCTTCGTCGACGATCACAATCACGATGTCGACGGCGTCTTTCACAAGACGGCGACGGAGGAGATCACGCGCACGATCGGCGAGCCGAAGGAGCTCCCCAACACGCACGCGCTGTATTCGGCATTCTTCAAGTTCACCGAGGGCCCGCCCACCACGAGCCACGAGCTCAACGGCTGGGGGGACAACCTCGTGCACAAGCATCTCTTCGCCGTGATCCGTGAGGGACGGATCGCGGTGCTCTACAGCAGCAAGGACTACAGCTCCGAGTGGGGCTACCATCCGGATTCGAAGCGCTTTCAATCGGTGGACAACACCCGGTTCGCCGTGAACATCGTGGTCTATGCCCTTACCGCCTGATCTGCGCCGCCGGCTCGAGCTCCTCGCGCGCGCGGGGGCCGTCGTGATGCTCGCGTGGATGATCATGCGCTCGGCCGCGCCGCGCGACACGGCGATGGTGCAGGAGCGCACCGATTCGCACGCGCTCTCGGCAGCACTCGCGCGGTGGACGCTGGCGCCCGGGCCTACGGCAGTTCACATCGTGGCGGCGTTCGCGCCGGCGGCGCGCGAGCGCGAGTGGCTGCGCGCGCTCTCGCACGCGGGGGTGCACGTAACGTGGTCGGGCGACTCGATGCCCGCTACCGCGATCGAGGTCGCCCCGCGCAACGATCCGGCGGGCGGCGTACGCGCGTACGTCGCCGGGCCCGCGGGCACGCGCGCGACGCTCTCCGATGCGGTGGGGATGCTCGACACCGTCGGCATTGCGGCGGGGACCAACGCGCTCGCGCTGCCGGTGAGCGCCGGCGCGCTCGACCTCGTGGTGCGCGCGCAGCACGCGCGCGCCGCCGCGCCGGACTCGCTCCTCGCGCGACAGATCGTGGTGCTTGGGCGCGCGGGGTGGGAGGGGAAGTTCGTAATGGCCGCGCTCGAGGAAC
>JBBSEY010000143.1:0-7817 GCA_038239265.1 Gemmatimonadales bacterium
CACGCGCCTGAGATGTCGTCGCTCACCGCGTTCATCACGTCGCCCCGCTTCGTCGATCTCGCGATCGTGCTCGTGGTGCTCGAGCTCGCGGCGCTCCTGGCCTATCGCGCACTTCGCCATCGCGGCATGCGTGCCGGCGAGCTCGTCGCCTTTCTCGGCGCCGGAATGGCCATGCTCGTCGCCATGCGCGTAACCGCGACCGGCGGGGGCGCTGCCGGTTTCATCGCCGCCATGTCGGCGTCGCTCGTGCTCCAGAGCTGGCACATAGCGCAGCGCTGGCAGAGTCAGGACCGGGGCTAGAGGATGTTTACGGCGCGCCCCGCCAGGAGCGCCACTGTGGTCAGCGACATGATCGCCTGTATCATCATCATGAGCTTCGCCCAGCGGGACAGCACCGGCACATCGGTGGGCGCGAACGACGTGCAGGTATAGAACGACAGCGCCAGGTAATCGACGAACTGCGGGCGCCAATTCTCGACCTCGGCGATGGACTTGCCATCGGCGCCCGGTGAAATGATCGACATTTGCGGAAAGAGAAATGCCCCTCGTGCGTGCGATGGACGGCCATCTCGCGCATTCGGACCGCCCGCATCGAGCCGCCAGTACCACACGGCGAAGACGATCACGTTCGTCACCCAGATCACCGCCGCCGACTCGAGCAGTCGCGACGCCACCTCCGTGTGCTTCGGCAGCGCGAGGATGAGCATCACGAGCGAGTACACGAGCGCCGCGGTCAACACCGCGAGCATCGAATAGCCGAAGATCTGATTCAGCATCGCCCTATGCGTGTAGTGGGTGATCACGGCCGCGACGACGAGCAGCACCACCAGCAGGGCGACAGTCCACTGTGGGAAGATGCTGAGGGAGCGCGGGAGGGCGAACGGCAGGGCGGCTGCCGCGAGCGAGGCGAGGGCGACGGGCCAGCGCGGCTCATATTTGATCTCGGTCATGCTCTATGATAGCGTCAGGTTGGGGATCACGGGCTCGAGCCCTACAAAACGGGGAACCACTCTGGTGGCTCGGAAGTCGACGCGGGTAATGCACGTAGCGCTCCTCCGCGGCATCAACGTCGGAAAGGCGAAGCGCGTCGCCATGGCCGAGCTTCGTGCGCTCTGTGAATCGCTGGGCTACGGCGATGTGAAGACGCTCCTCAACAGCGGCAATGTCGTCTTCTCCGCGCCGCGCGCCGATGCGAAGGCCGCGGCGAGGATCCAGAAGGGGATCGCGGACGAAATCGGCGTCTCCTGCCGCGTGCTCGTGCTTACGGCAGAGAAGGTCGATCGCGTCATCGTCGAGAATCCGTTCAGCGAGGGAGAGATGAATCCCTCACGCTTCCTGGTTACGATACTGGCGGACGCGAAGGCCCGCGCGCACATCGAAACGCTGATGACACAGGATTGGGGAAGCGAGCGACTCGGCGTCGGTACGCACGCGGCGTACCTCTGGTGTCCAAATGGCATCCTCGAGAGCCGGGCGGTTGGCGCGATCTCCAGGCTTCTTGGCGACGCCGCCACGAGTCGCAATTGGGCGACGATGCGAAAGCTCCAGGCGCTGATGGCCGCGGCGTCGAGCTCGCCGTAGCACCCACACCACCGATCAGGCGAGCGAGTCCCCGTCCTCGTTCCCGCCGCGCGACAACGCCCCCGACGCCACGCGCGCCGCTTCCGCCAGCACCGCCGCGCCGACGAAGAGCGCCCCCTCCGCCACGTAGTAACCCGGCGAATGCGCGGCGATCACGCGTCCACCCGGCTCGCGCGCACCGATCCGCATGAAGCATCCCGGAATGCTCTCCATGTACACGGCGAAATCCTCGCCACCCATGTTCGTCGTTCCGAGGGGCACGAGTGCGGAGTCGCCGAGCACGTTGGCGACGGCGCGCGCTGCGAGTGCTGCCATGCGCTCGGGATTCACGATCGGCGGGGTGCCACCGCTGAGCGTCGTCGTCGCCGTCACACCGTACGCCGATCCCACGGCGGCGACCAGGCTCGCGAGCTCGCGTGTGAGCAGTGTGCGCGCTGCCACCGTCGTCGCGCGGATCGTCCCCGACATCCGTGCGCGATCGGGGATGATGTTCGACGCGGTGCCCGCGCTGATCGTTCCGACGGTGACGACCCCCGGCTGAGCGGGATCGAGGCGTCGGGACACGAGCGTCTGCAGTGCGCCGACGATCGCCGCGGCCGCGACGATGGGATCGGCGGACTCGTGCGGGCGCGCGCCGTGCGAGCCGGAGCCCGCGATCTCGATCTCGAAGCTGTCGGTCGACGCTGCGAGCGCACCCGCCTGAGCGACGACCTGCCCGATCTCGAAGCGACGATCGACGTGCCCTCCGAAGATCGCCGCGACGCTCGCGAGCGCGCCGCTGGCGACGATCGCACGCGCGCCATCGCCCACCTCTTCGGCTGGCTGGAAGACCACCAGCACGTCGCCGGCGGCGGGCGCGCGGGCGAGCAGAAGAGCGGCGCCAACGGCCCACGACGCGTGAATGTCGTGCCCGCACGCATGCATGACGCCGATGTTTTCGGAGGCGAAGGGAAGCCCCGTGCTTTCCGTGATCGGAAGCGCGTCGATGTCGCCGCGCACTGCGACGACGGGCGCCGAGCGATCGCGCCCCGGAATGCGGGCGACGAGCCCTGTGCCGGCGACGCGTGCGACATCCGTGATATCGTACGACGCGAGCGCGGCGACGAGTCTGCCGACGGTCTCCGTCTCCTGCCACGACAGCTCGGGATGCCGGTGCAGATCTCGTCGCAGCTCGACGAGACGCTCTGCATCGTGGGAGGAGAAGAGGCTCGCGACCGCTGGCGGCACTACCACGCTGTCCGCGGTGCTCGTCACGACTCGCTCACGTCGCGCCGAGCAACTGCGTGCGCACCGTCAGATCGTCGACACGCGCGACATCGACGGTGACGCCGAGTCCCGGCTCGTCTCGCGGTACGCTCACGATGCCATCGTTGCTCATGGTCCACTCCGGCGTGACGACATCCCTCTCCCAGTAGCGCGCGCTCGGACTGAGGTCGCCCGGGATGCTGAAGCCTGGAAGCGACGCGAGCGCCACGTTGTACGCGCGCCCGACACCGCTCTCGAGCATCCCTCCGCACCAGACCGGGATCCTGTTCTGCACGCAGAGATCGTGAATCGCGCGCGATTGCGCAAATCCGCCAACCCGACCCGGCTTGATGTTGATGATGCGGCCGGCGCCCAGCGAGATCATGTCCTCGGCCTTCTCGACATCGGTGATCGACTCATCGAGACAGATCGGCGTCCTGAGCATGCGCTGCAGCTGCGCGTGGCGAATGATGTCGTCGAACGCGAGCGGCTGCTCGATCATGATGAGATCTAGGTCGTCGAGCTGCTTCAGGCGATCGGTGTCGGCCAGGGTGTACGCGTTGTTCGCATCCGCCATGAGCGGGGCGTCGGGATATGCACTCCGGACCGCTCGTACGAACTCGACATCGTGGCCAGGCTCGATCTTCATCTTGATCTTGCGATAGTGCTCGCTCAACGCGCGCCCCACACGCTCCACCAGAGCTGCGGGGCTCGCCTGAATGCCGATCGAAATCCCGGTTTCTATTCCCGCGCGGGTCCCGCCGAGGAGACGTGAAAGCGAGATCTTCTCGCGCACCGACGCGAGCCCCCACATCCCCATCTCGATGGCGGCCTTCGCCATGTTGTGGCCGCGAAAGTTGAGCTCGAGCGCGGGGTCGACCTCGGAGGGGTGCGTGAACTCCACACCCAGCACGCGCGGGGCTACGTATTCGGTGATCGCGAACCACGCGGTGTCGATGGTCTCGGAGGTGTAGTTCGGCGCCTCACCTGCCACGCACTCGGACCACACCTCCGCTCCATCCGCATCGCTGAGAAGGAGGAGCATGATGCGGCGCTCCGTGCAGAGCCCCGACGAGATGCGAAAGGGTTCCTTGAGCGGGAGGCGTATCTCTCGCAGCTCGATCCGTTCGGCCCTGGTCATTGCGCGCTGTTCCGTGAGAGTAAGTAGAAGTAGCGGTCTTCGGGAACCCGGTGCGAGAAGCCCGTGATGGAGTATCCGCGCCCCATGTAGTGAGTGAACGCGCGGCGCGTCGTCTCTCGAAGGCGAGCGGCGGCGCCTCTGTCGCGCGCGATGACGCCTTCGATGTCCGATGGTACCTCGACCCGTACCATGTCGGAGTCGGGAAGCTCGGCCGCGACGATGTCGTTGACGATCGGCAGCGCCCGCCAGCGGGGATCCTCGGTGGCGGCGGTGCCGGTGCCATTCGCCCCGCCTTCGACGGCGAGATTCCAGGCAACGACGAACCGATCGGTGCCGATCCCGCCGTGCAACACGCTGTGCGTGTCGGCTCCATACATGTCGACGACGTACTCCTTCGGCCGCGCACCCAGACGCACGATGTTCAGATACGCATTCTTCGCGACGAGGGGATCGTACGTCCAGAACATGGTCTCGACGCCGAGTGGGAGGAGAAGCTCGCGCTGAAAGAGCTTGAGCCGGCGCCCGAGCCCACTGTTCCGCGCATCGGAGTGCACGGCGAGCATATCCGACCAGTGCACCAGTCGCCCGTCGATCGCGCCCATCATTCCGAATACGAATCCGAGCAGCCGCCCGCCCGCATCGAACGCGCCGGCGGTGACGCCGCCGATCTTTTGCGTAACGCGAAGCATCGTCGCGGGAACGATCTCGGTGAAATTCTCGCCCCAAATTGCCCGCTGCATCCGGACGCACGCATCGTACTCCTCGGTCGTCTCGACGCGGCGGATGATGATGCCATCGGATGCAGGGGTGTGGTCGGGCACGCGATATGGTCGGAGGCGGGTGGGAAGCGGGTCCGGTGCGGGCAACCTATGACGCTGCTTCGTGTGCCACAACGGTCCGCCATCGCACGCTTCGATCTGCTTGCGCCTCAGCGGGGGCCGGCGTATGCTCCGCGATCGTGCACGCTCCTTTACTTCTTCGCGGCAGAACGACCGTCGAGCGACGGGACCACGGCGTGCGCGGGCGCTTCGGTTGACGCGGATGCGTACGCTCGCGCTGCTCGGAGCCGCGCTGCTCTCGGCGCCGTGGATCGCGAGCGCACAAGGCGCCGCATCGCCCGACTCCGTGGCGGCCGACTCCGCGCACGCCGCGATCGCCGCGTACCTCTCGCGCATCGTGGCCTCCGAGATGCACGACAAGGATCTCCCCGCGCTCTCGATCGCCCTGATCGATGGCCATCGCGTAGTCTGGGCGCGTGGCTTCGGGGAGGCGGATCCCGTACGCCACGTTCCCGCCACCGCGGCAACGGTGTATCGCGTGGGCTCCGTGTCCAAGCTCTTCACCGACATCGGCATCATGCAGCTCGTCGAGCGCGAGCGCGTCTCGCTCGACGCGCCCGTGGCGCGCTACCTCCCCGATTTCCATCCGGCCAATCCGTTCGGTACGCCCATCACGCTGCGAGAGCTCACCTCGCATCGCGCCGGGCTCGTGCGCGAGCCACCTGTAGGCAACTACTTCGACACCACGTCGCCTTCGATTTCGGCCACCGTCGCGAGTCTCAACTCCACGACGCTGATATACAAGCCGGGAACGCACACCAAGTACTCGAACGCTGGAATCGCCGTCGTCGGCGATGTGCTGCAACGGCGCTCCGGTGAGCCGTTCGCCGCGTATCTCACCGCACACGTGCTCGCGCCACTCGGCATGCACGAGAGCGCGTTCGAGCTCACCCCTGCGCTCGCACCGCGGCTCGCCGTGGGCACGATGTGGACGTACGATGGCCGGCGCTTCCCCGCCCCCGGCTTTCAGCTCGGCGAATCTCCCGCGGGGTCGCTCTACACCACGGTCACGGATCTCTGCCGCTTCATGAGCGCGATGTTCGCGCGCGGACAGGGAGAGCGCGCGCGCGTGCTCGCCCCGGCATCGCTCGACGTGATGTGGACGCCGCAGTTCGCGAGCCCCGGCGACAGGACCGGCTTCGGCATCGGCTTTCACGTCGACACGCTCGACGGAAAGCGAGTGATCGGGCATGGCGGCGCGATCTACGGCTTCGCCAGCGAGGCGCTCATGCTCCCCGACGACTCGCTTGGCGTCGCCGTCGTCACCACGCTCGACGTTGCGAACATCGTGACGATGCGCGTCGCCGAGGCGGCGCTCCGCGCGATGCTCGCACTGCGCGACCATCGCCCGATTCCGCCGTGGACCGAGACGGCGCCCATTCCTGCTACGGAGGCCGCTAGGCTCGCGGGTCGCTACGTCTCTGGAAGCTCGGCCATCGATCTCACATTTCTCACCGCGCCGTCTGACTCCCCGGCGACCGCGACGCAGCTCGTCTTCGAATCCGACCGCGGCGGCTTTCGCGGTTCGCTGCGAATGCGCGGCGATACACTCGTGCAGGACGATCGCTTCGGCTTCGGCGCAGCACTCGTGAGGCGCGGTGATGCGCTCGAGGCGGGCGGAAGGCGCTTCACACGCGTCGCCCAGCGGAAGCCATTGCCGCGCCGCCCATCGCTTGCGCGGCTGGTGGGCGAATACGGCTGGGACCACGATATTCTCTATATCCTCGAGAAGCGCGGCCATCTCGAGGCGCTCATCGAGTGGTTCTTCCAGTCGCCGCTCACTCGCAAGACGGATTCGACGTTCGCCTTTCCCGCCGCGTCGCTCTATGATGCGGAGCCGGTCACCTTCGCCTTCGGCAAGGCGGGCGCGGTGACAGGTGTGTACGTCGGCAAGCTGTTCTTTCCGCGGCGCGCGATTGGCCCAGCATCGGGAAATCAGCTGCGCGTGACGCCGGTGCGGCCGCTGGCCGATCTCGAGCGCGAGGCACGCGCGGCCTCGCCCCCCGTCGAGCACAATCGTCCGCTCCAGCCGGATCTCGTCGAGCTCACGTCGCTCGACAGCACGATTCATCTCGAAGTGCGCTACGCTACGACGAACAACTTCCTCGGCAACAAGTTCTATCCGCAGGCGCGGGCATTCCTGCAGCGCCCTGCTGCCGAGGCGCTCGTACGCGCGCATCGCTTCCTGAGGTCGAAGGGCTACGGCATTCTCGTCCACGACAGCTACCGACCGTGGTATGTGACGAAGATGTTCTGGGATGCCGTGCCGGAGGCCGACAAGCTCTTCGTCGCCGATCCCGCGGACGGCTCGCGCCACAATCGCGGCGCGGCGGCGGACATCACGATGTACGAGCTCGCGACGGGGAGGCCCGTCGACATGCCCGGAACGTATGACGAGACGTCGGACCGCTCGTTCGCGAACTATCCGGGCGGCACCGCACTCCAGCGCTGGCATCGCGCGCTGCTTCGTCGCGCGATGGAGTCCGAGGGGTTCACGGTGTACCACGCGGAGTGGTGGCACTTCGACCACAAGGGGTGGTCGAACTATCCCATCATGAATATCCCGTACACGGACATACCGGGCGCCCTGCAGCGTTAGCGGCCCGAAGCCAGCCATGCATGCGACAAACGCCCGGATGCGCTCCGGGCGTTTGGATGGTGGATTGAACGTACGTGAGAGGCGCGAGCCGGAATCGAACCGGCGAATAGCGGTTTTGCAGACCGCTGCCTTACCACTTGGCTACCGCGCCAGAACACGTAACCTAAGGTTTCGCTTGAGCTTCCTCAAGCGGAGTCACGCCGCACCAGTCGTAGGTGAGCCAGTTGCTGCGACGGTCACCGAAGCAAAGGTGGCCTTGTCGAGGTTCGTCCCCCACCGTCACGCCCCCCGCCCTGTACCACCCCCCCCCCGCGCCCCCCCCCGTTGCACCCCACAATAACCGTTAGGGGTTTCTTGTTGTGGGGTACCACTCCCGAGCTCCGGAACCCGACACCCACCCCCAACCCCCCCC
>JBBSEY010000144.1:0-7791 GCA_038239265.1 Gemmatimonadales bacterium
CCCACCCCCGGTCGAACGAACGTGTACGTCGCGCAACTGATCGCGATCTTCTGAGGCGAACGGTGGGTCGATCGCGCTTCGGTCCGCCGGGCCGCGCGCGTGGCCTCTCAGCGTCTGCGCGGATTCGTGGCCTTGGCGCGCGTTTTCACTTTCCCGCGCCTGGGTGCTCGCGTCGACTTCGGGGTGCTGTCCAGCAACAGGTGGAAATGCTGGCGGAGCTGCGTGACCGTGAGGTCGAAGGGCTCGACGGATCCGTAGGAGCGTGAGAGCATGACGCCGCCTTCCATCACGGCGAGCACGTAGGTCGAGAGGGCGTCGAGATCGGTGCCACGCGGGAGGCGGGGCTTCAGCTCGTCGACGCACTCGCGGACCGCGCCGATCCAGCCCTGAAAGTTCTTCGCGATGAGCGCGTGGGCGGGGCGATTCTCGGGGTCTATCTCCAGGGCGAGACGTCCGAGCGGGCAGCCGTACTTGGAGTCGGTGGCGAGGATGCGCTCGCGGTAGCCGGCGAGGATCGCGAAGATGCGCTCGGCCGGGTCGCTCGTAGTTGCGAAGGCGGGATCGACGACCATGGGGCGGAGGGCGAAGAGGTAGCCCTCGAGCACCTCGCGGAGGAGCGCCTCCTTGCTCTCGAAGAAGTGGTAGAAGCTGCCGGAGTTGACATCGGCGTGGGCGAGGAGGTCGGCCATGCTCGTGCCGGCGAAGCCGCGCTCCCAGAACAGGTAGCGGGCGGAGTTGATGAGGCGATCGCGGGTGGAGACGGGTGAAGGCATGGTTCCGGAAAAAGATGTTGACAGCCGTCGCGCCGAATATTTACTTGACCGATCAACCAAGAGCAAGGAGTGCTCGATGCGATCGATCTATCTGTTGGCGGTGACGGCGGCGGCGATTGGGCTGGTCCCGAAGATTGCGGCGCCGCGGGGCGAGACGGGGAAGATGCTCAGGATCGATATCACCGTCCCGGCGGCGCGGGCCGAGGTGTGGAAGGCCTTCTCGACGAGCGAGGGGTTGAGCAGCTGGCTCGCGCCGAACTCGGTGGTCGACCTCCGCCGCGGCGGAGACTGGATGGTGCACTTCCCCGGTGGAAGCACCGGCGGCGGGACGATCGAGAGCTTCGTGCCGCAGCAGGAAATCGTCATCGCTGCCCTCGCGCCCGACCAGTTCCCGACCGTGCGTGCCCAGCGCACGACCGCGCGCTTCGAGCTCGAGGATCGCAGCGCGGGCACGCTCGTGCGCCTGACGCAGACCGGATGGAAGGACGGCGACGAGTGGGATCGCGCCTACGAATATCTCACGGCCGGCAACGCCGAGCTGATGGCAACGCTGCACAAGCGCTTCGTGTCGGGACCGATCAAGTGGCCGAAGCCATGAGTCTTTCTCTCCCCAACTGAAGAGCGACCCGTATGTCGATGTCGACGCTGAATGTGTGGGCGGTGCTCGTCGCGGCGGTGGTAGCGTTCGTGCTCGGCGCGCTGTGGTACTCGCCTGCGGCGTTCGGAAAGCTGTGGCAGAGGGCCAACGGCTTCGGCCCTGGCGAGCCGCAGAAGGCCGGGCCCGCGGGGTTGATCGCCGCGTTCGTGATGACGCTCGTCATGTCCGCGAACCTGGCGATGTTTCTCTACGATCCGAAGACGACGCTAACCTGGGGCGCGACGGCGGGATTTCTCGCGGGCGTCGGCTGGGTGGCGATGGCATTCGGAATCATCACGGTGTTCGAGCGGCGACCGCCGGCGTACGCGGTGGTGCACGGCGCGTACTTCGTGGTGGCGCTGGTGGTGATGGGGGCGATACTCGGAGGGTGGCGGTAGCGGATGCGAGTGATGGGTCTCGGTCGCAGTCAAACAGAATCAGTCTTGAGGCGAGCAAATGCAGAAGGGGAATGACACTATGGGTGGAACGGACAACTCACCTCTTGTACGCAACGTCCTCGAGGTTTTCGACGAGCGCGACGAAGACAAACGGCTAGCGCGAATGAAGCAGCTCTACACGGAAGGCGCCGCATTCCATGAGTCGCACGACGCAATTTTCCAGGGATTGAAGGCGATCAACATCCACGTCACAGAGCTACAGAAGTCAATCGATCGATCTCTGCTGTTTCGTCCCGCAGGCACGCAGGAACAGATCGCTGACCTAGCTCGGGTCGCGTGGACCCTTTCCGCGGAGGGCGGCCCTGCTGTTGGCTCCGGGATGGATATCGGAGTGTCGGAGAATGGGCGCATTGCCAGGCTCTACACCTTCATTGACGTTCCCGGGAGCGATGAAAAGTGAGAGAGGACGCATACCAATTCCCGCCTCTGGTGCAAGCGGGACTATTGCACGCCTCTCGCGATCCGCCCGTTTACTTCGACAGGCCGGACGGCGGTCGCCACTGGGTGCCTTATATTCCACCCCATGTACGCAATCGCCATTCTCCGCTATCGCCGGCCGCTCGAGGAAGTCGTCGCCGCCGTCGATGATCATCGTGCCTATCTTCGCACGCTCAAGGATCAGGGCATCCTCGTCGCCTCCGGGCCCGCGCATCCGCGCAACGGCGGGATGCTCATTCTCCGCGTGCCCGACGACGACATCATCCCGTCACTCGATCGCGTGCGCGACGACGATCCGTACTATCAGCGCGGGCTCGCGCAGTACGAGCTCATTCCGTGGGCGCCGACGATCGGGAAGGACGAGCTGGACAAGATGTAGCTCCGCGCGATGCGGGCTCGTGGGAGCGCGCGCGAGCGCAGCTCACTCGCGCGCGCTGCTCAACATAAATGCACCGCCATCGCCTTGAACGACGCCCACACCTCGCTCCCCTCGCGCAGCACGAGCTCCTGCGCGGAGCGAGTAGTCAGCGCAGCGACGATCGGCGCGCTCTTCCCTCCCCGCTCGCTCGAGATCTCGACCGTCACGCGAGTGAGCGCGCCGGTCGTCGCCATCTCGCTCACCATTCCCTTGAACTGATTCCGCGCCGAGCTCTCCTGCGGCTGCGCCGAGATCAGCACCTCCTCCGCGCGAATCACCGCGTGCCCCTCCCCCACCGGCGCGTCCCCCACCGTGTAGAGCCTCAACCCTCCAGAAAGAAACTCGATCGCGCGATGCCCGCGTGCGAGCAACTCCCTGGCCTCACTTACAAAATCGGGCGCAGCACCGTCGAGATACCGCACCTCGCCCGCATACACATTCTCCGCACCTAAAAACTCCGCGATGTACGGCGACGCCGGCTCGCGAAACAGCCGCTCTGGCGGCCCGCTCTGCAGCACCCGCCCCGCATCGATCAAAATCGCGACGTCGCCGAGCAGCCCCGCCTCCGTGAAGTCGTGCGTCACCTGCAGCACGGTGATCCCGAGCTCGCGCGCGATCGCTCGCACCTCGCGCCGCACGAGCGTGCGCCGCCGCGGATCCAGCGCGCTGAACGGCTCGTCCAGCAACAACACTCCGGGCCGAGGCGCGAGCGCACGCGCGATCGCTACGACCTGCCGCTCCCCGCCCGACAACCCTCGCACCTCACGCGCGTACAACTCGCTCGCCCCCACCCGCTCGGCGATCCCATCCGCGAAGGCCACGTCACGCGCCCCATACCGCACATTCTCCCGCACGGTGAGATGCGGAAAGAGAAATCCATGCTGATACACGATTCCCGCATGCCGCCCCTCCGGCGGCACACCCTTCATGTCTCGCCCTCCGAGCTTCAACACTCCGCCCTCGAGTGGGATGATCCCCGCAATCGTCTCGAGCAACGTCGTCTTCCCCGACCCCGCCGCGCCGATCACCACGCCGTACTTTCCCTCGGGCACCACGAAGCTCACATCGCGGAGCGCGAACTCGCCCACGCGCGCGTTCAACGCTTCCGCCGAGATCACTGGATGAATGCCGCAGCGCCGCGCGACGCCCTCAGTGTCCGCAGCAGGAACAGCGGCACGAACGCCAGAATCGCGAGCACCGCCGCCACCGGCAGCGCCTCGTCGAGCCCGTAGCTCGTGAAGCGATCGTAGCTCAACACGCTCGCCACTTTCGGATTGTACGTGAGAATCACGATCGCGCCGAACTCACTCACCGCTCGCGCCCACACAACCACTCCCGCCGCGATCAGTCCGCGCGACGACAACGGCAGCGTCACCCTGCGAAACGCTCTCCACGCGGGATCGCCGAGCGATCGCGCGACCGCCTCGTATCGCGAATCGACGCGCGCGAACGCCTCTCGCGTCGCGCTCACGTACAAGGGCGCCGACACGAACAGCATCGCGCACACGATTCCAAGCGGCGAGCCCACCACGCGAATGCCGAGATCGAGCAGCGTCCCACCCACGAGCGACCTCCGTCCGAGTACCAGCAGCAGCGCGATGCCGGCAACGGGATGCGGAATCAGCAACGGCAGATCGACCACTGCCGCCAGCAGCGAGCGTCCGCGAAAGCTCCGCCGTTCCAGGAGATAGGCGAGCGGAGTTCCGCCAAGAATCGCCAGCGCGGTCGCCGACGTCGCCGTCAGCGCGGTCAGCGCGAGCGCGCTCCTGAGCTCCGCATCGGTGACGAGATGCCTGAGTCCATCCGCGCCGCCGGCGCCTATCAATCGCGCAATCGGCGCCACCAGAAAGAGCAGAAATATCGAGCCGCAGAACGCGGCGATCACGCTGGCCGCGCGGTGCGCCTGTCGCATGGAGCCCAAGCTAGCCGCGATCAACGCCCCCGCAAGCGCTCCACTGAAACCGCACGCACTACTCGTCGTAAGTTTGAGTGCGTCACTCCCACCGGAGCCCAACACCCTTGGCCGAGATCGCGCTCGACATTCGGAACGTCCGCAAGTCGTTCTCGGGGCACGTCGCCGTCAAGAATCTCTCGCTCCAGATCCCGCGCGGCACCGTCTTCGGGCTGCTCGGCCCCAACGGCGCCGGCAAGACGACGACGATTCGAATGATCCTCGACATCATCGAGCCCGACTCGGGCACGATCAGCATCTTCGGGACGCCGAGCATCGCCGGGCGCGATGGCAACCGCATCGGCTACCTCCCCGAAGAGCGCGGGCTCTACAAGAAGATGCAGGTGAGGCGCGTTCTCAAGTTCCTGGCCGAGCTCAAAGGCGTGCGCGGACGCGACGCCGACACGCGCATCGAGACGTGGCTCGCACGCCTCTCCCTCACCGGCGGCGACAAGGACTGGGGAAACGCGAAAGTCGAAGAGCTCTCGCGCGGCATGCAGCAGAAGGTCCAGTTCATCGGCGCGCTCATTCACGAACCTGCCCTCGTCATCCTCGACGAACCCTTCAGCGGCCTCGACCCGATGAACGCGCAGGCGCTCAAGGACACGGTCGTCGATCTTCGCCGCGAAGGGCGAACGGTGCTCTTCTCCACACATCTGATGGAAAACGCCGAGAAGCTCTGCGACGCGGTCTGCATCATCGCTCACGGCGACAAGGTGCTCGACGGCACGGTCGCCGCCGTCAAGGCCGAGCACGGCGGACACTACGTCGCCATCGCACTGGGTGACGATCGGACCCCCGCGGTCGCCGACATCTTCGCCGATCGCTCGCTCGTGAATCGCACCGACGACTCCAATCGCACGGTGGAGATCGAGCTCGCGCCCAACGCCAACGCGCAGCTCCTCCTGCGCAAGCTGATCGACGCGGGCGCCACCGTCGAGCGCTTCGAGCTCGTGCAGCCGTCGCTGCATCGCATCTTCCTCGACACGGTCGGCGCGACGGGCGTCGAAGCGGGCATGAGCGGACATGGCTAAGCTCTGGGCGATCATCAAGCGCGAATACCTCGAGCGCGTCCGCTCGAAGTGGTATCTCCTCAGCACCGCACTCGGCCCCGTATTCTTCGGCGTCATCATCATCGTTCCGATGGTGGTGTCGAGCCGCACGAAGGCGACACCCGATCTGTCGCACGTCGTCATCCTCGACGTCACGGGCACCCAGCTCGGCACTCGCGTCGCCGGCGAGCTCGCGGGCGGCATCAACTCCATTCCAAGCCGCGCCATCGTTCGTGCGGTCGCGTCATCGGAGCTGGCGGCGGCCGAGAGCATCGCGACGCACGAGGTCATGCGCGCGCAGGATCCCCCGCTGGGCTACCTGGTCCTCGACACGGCCACCATCGCCGGACACGCGATGCGCTACGCCGGCCGCAATGCGTCCTCGCTCATCGATGTGCGCGAGATCGGGGGCTCGGTGCGACGCAGCCTGCTCGCCCAGCGCCTCGAGCACGAGGGGCTGCAGCCGTCGCGCATCAAGGCGCTCACGAACTTCGATCTCGACCTGAAGTCCGAGCGGCTCTCCGATCGAGGCCGCGAAGTGGGAGGGGTCGCCAACGCGCTCTTCTCCTACTTCATCGCCTTCCTGCTCTACATGATGCTGGTGCTCTACGGCCAGCAGATCCTGCGCGGCGTGATGGAAGAGAAAACGTCGCGCGTCGCCGAGGTCGTCATCTCCAGCGTGTCCACGGATGCGCTGCTCGCGGGCAAGGTCATCGGCGTGGGTGGAGCATCGCTCACGCAGATCGTCGTGTGGGCGCTCTCGTCCACGCTGGTATATCGAGCGCGCGGGATCATCCTCGCCCGCTTCGGCGTCGGCGACGTGCCCATTCCCATCCCCCACATCGGACTCGGCGTCGCCCTCCTCCTTGTCACCTTCTTCGTGCTCGGCTTCACCTTCTACGCGGCGCTCTTCGCCGCGATGGGCTCGACCGTCACCAACGAGCAGGATGTGCAGCAGGCATCGCTGCCGGTGACGCTCCTGCTCGTCGCGTCGATCGTTTTCATCCAGCCGATCCTCCTGAACCCGACCAGCGGTTTTTCGAAGGTGATGTCGTGGCTCCCCTTCTCCGCGCCGATCCTCATGCCGCTCCGCATGACGATGGTCCAGCTGTCATGGCTCGAGCTCGCAGGCACGCTGGCGGGGATGCTGCTCGCGTGCGTCGCCGCGACGTGGGTCGCCGCGCGCATCTATCGCGTGGGGATGCTCATGTACGGGAAGCGGCCGACCTTCCGTGAGATGGCGCGCTGGGTGCGGCGCGCCGCGTAGCTACGCCCGAGGTGATGACGGCGGCGTGCGATAGTCCCGCACGCGAGCCGTGCGCCGCTTGAGCTCCTGGATCGACGTGCGCCGCCTGAGCGCGACGCCGAGTACACTGTTCCACACTGCGGCCACTCCGGTGAGCAGCCAGCCGATCAGCGAAAGAATCTTCGCCGTCCGCATGCGCCACCCCATGGTCGCGTAGTCGGGGAGCAGCAGCGCGTCTCCGCTTCGCTGCTCCGCGATCAGCGACACGAGTACCGCGACACCACCGATCATGAACACGAGCAGCCCGAGCCATGCGATCAGGCGCGGCGCGCCACCGGCGTCTCCATAGAGGCGGCTCCGGCGGGCGATCACCAGCGCCAACGTCGTTCCGATGATCCATTGCGCACCGCCGATGAGCGGTACGAGTTGTTCCGACGTCAGGCGTCCTTCCCCTTGAAGGCGCGGCCGAGCAGGTAGCCGATTGCGCCCGCGATCAGCAGTGTGCGCCCCGGATTCTCCTTCACCTGCCGCTCGAGCCCCTGCTTGAACGACGACATGTTCGCCTCGCGCAGCCACTCAGCGCTCTTTTCCATGCCGCTCGCGACGCGATCGCCGGCGCCGGCGACCTTCTCCTTCGTAGTCGCGATCGCGTCATCGATCTTCGCTGTCTCGCTTGAACGCTGCCGAATCCTGAGCGCGCTGGTCTCGAGCTTGTCGGCGAGCTGCGTCTTTAGCTGCACAGCCCGCTCCGCAAGCGTCTCCGCGGATTCTTCGACCTTGTCGTAGACATCGAGCTTGGGGGTCTGCTCGCTGAATTC
>JBBSEY010000145.1:0-7738 GCA_038239265.1 Gemmatimonadales bacterium
AGCACGGCGGTGAATCGAAGGACAAGAGACGAGACGCGCATGATCTCCCGGAGTGGACCGTGGATGGCGAACCGCAGCCCGGTTGGGGCCGGGCATCCGGCGACGAGGACGGGACCGGACATAAAGCGATCTGGGACAGTACGGAAGGCGAGCGGAGTCGTCAAGCTTTGCGAAGGGGCAGTTTTGCCAAGGGACAGGAATCCCGGGGTGCGTCGGAGGGGGGTCGCGAGCGTCCGCGAACTTCGGGCTCAATCGAGCGTCGCTCTACTATTACATCTCGCGCGTGGTGCCACGCCCCCTTTTTCGAGAACAGGCATGCCCGGATTTACACAGAACCTTCTACCGATCGCACTACTCGCGCTCCTGGCGACCGCACGACCAGCCTCGGCGCAGGAGCGATGCGACGAAGCCACCGTGCGGCGCATCTCGCCAACGGACATTCCGGACATCGCGACCCCGGACATTTTCTTCAGCGTCCAGATCGGGAAACCGCCAGTAGTCGGCACCGCGCAAATGGCCGCGCTGGCGACAACGCATGGTTCGGAGTGAAGAAACGAGAAGCCGCATGCGTACACGATCCTTCAGATAGCGGCGAGTAACGACGAATCGATGGCCTACGACGATGGCAGCGTGCGCGTGGAGTTCGACGACGTCGCGACGGGGAAGCACGTCATCTACGATCTCACCTATCTACGCGTGTGGCGGGTCGTAGCGGGGAAGTGCCGCCTCGCGGCGACCTACGGGCGGCGGGGAGATCTGGAGGCCAGCGCTAGCGCGCGTTGAGAACCGACTTGTTCACTAGCGCGAGCAGCCGCGCGCGGATGCAGACACATTGCCGAGCTGGCGGAAGAGCGCAGCATCGACATCCTCCACCTCGTGCACGGCCGGGCGCTTTTGCGTAGTATTGCAGCTGCCTCCTGGGTCCCTACAGCAGTGCAGTCTGTTCTCGCCCGTTTCATGTTCTCAACCGTCGGTGTTAATGAGCGACGAGCCCACGAGCACGGAGCCCAATGCGAAGGCGCTGGTGATAGTCGCGCCCCTGTCGGGCGTCATTGTGCCGCTCGAGCAGGTGCCGGACGCGGCATTCGCGCAGCGGCTGGTCGGCGACGGCGCATCGATCGATCCGATGAGCAGCACGGTGCTCGCGCCGTGCGACGGGCGCGTGCTGCAGGTGCACCGCGCGAACCACGCGGTAACGCTCTTCGCCGAAGGGCTCGAGATCATCATCCACGTCGGCCTCGACACGGTGATGCTGAAGGGCGAAGGCTTCACCCCGCACGTGAAGGCGGACGACATGGTGCGGCTCGGCGCGCCGCTCATCTCCTTCGACGCGGATCTCGTCGCGCGCAAGGCCCGCAGCCTCCTGACGCAGGTGGTGGTGTCCAACGTCGACGCCATCGCGTCGATCGAGCGGAGCGAGGGGATCGTGAAGGCGGGGCGCGACGTGCTCATGCGCATCGTACTCGCGAAAGGCGGTGCAGCGGCGAGACTGGACGCCGCAGCGGGAGACGCCCTCCGCTCGCACCCCGTCGTCATCACGACGGAATCCGGCCTGCACGCGCGCCCCGCGGCGATGATCACCGCAGCCGCGCGTCGATTCACCTCGGAGCTGCGCCTCGTGAGCGGCAACCGGGAGGCGAACGCGCGGAGCGTCGTCTCGATCATGTCGCTCGAGATCGCCGCCGGCGACGCGGTGACGGTGGTCGCGCGCGGCAACGATGCGGCGGCGGCGATGGCCGCGATCATCGAGCTGCTCGTCACTGGAGGGACGGATGGCGGCCACGCGGCTGCATCCCCGCCCCCAACCACGGCGGCGGCGACTGGCGCACCGTCTGTCGCGAAGGCTCCGGCGAACGACAAGGAGCTTCGCGGCGTGTCTGCCTCACCAGGCGTCGCGGTCGGCAACGTCTTTCAGTTCCGCCACGACGACGCCGTGCGCGAGCTCCACGCCGCCGACGCGCAGCAGGAGCGCCGCATCCTCGACGCTGCGCTCGCCGCGGCGCGCTCGCAGCTCCACGCGCTCCGCTCGCGGCTCGCCGCCGACGCGGACACCGAGCGCGCGGACATCTTCCGCGCGCATCAGGAGCTCCTGGAAGATCCGGAGCTCCTCGACGCCGCAGCCGTCGGCATTCGCCACGGCGACAGTGCGGCGTTCGCGTGGAAGAAGGCGTACACCGCCCAGGCCGATCGCCTGCTGGCGCTCAAGAGTCAGCTGATCGCGGGGCGCGCCTCCGATCTCCGCGATGTAGGACGGCGCGTGCTGCGCCTGCTCATCGATGGAGGCGCCTCGCCGTCCTCCGAGCACCCATCGATGGTCGCCCCGGAGGGATCCATCATCGTCGCCGAGGATCTCGCACCCTCCGACGCGACATCGCTGGATCGCACGCGCGTGCTCGGCTTCTGCACCACCTCCGGCAGCGCGACCTCGCACGCCGCGATCCTCGCGCGCGGGCTCGGCATCCCGGCGATTGCGGGGATCGATCCGCGCGCGCTCGATCTCGCCCCGGGCACGCGCGTGATCCTCGATGCGGATGCGGGAGTGCTACGCGTGGCGCCGAGCGCCGCGGAGGAGGCCGATGTCGCGACGTGGCGCGCATCGAGCGACGCGCAGCGCGCGAGCGATCTCTCCGTCGCCATGAAGCCCGCGATGACCACCGATGGGCATCGCATCGAGGTCGTCGCCAATGTCGGAGACGCGAGCGAGGGCGCGCGCGTCGTCGAGCTCGGCGGCGAAGGCGTGGGCCTGCTCCGCAGCGAGTTCCTCTTCATGCATCGCGACGGCGCGCCCAGCGAGGACGAGCAGACCGAGAGCTACGACGCCGTCGCGCGCGCGCTCGGCCCCGATCGGATACTCGTGATTCGCACGCTCGATGTCGGCGGCGACAAGCCGCTCGCCTACCTCCCGATAGGCGCCGAGCTCAATCCGTTCCTCGGCGAGCGCGGCGTGCGCTTCACCCTGAGCCGCCCGGATGTGATGCGCGAGCAGCTTCGCGCGATCCTGCGCGCGTCGAAGGTCGGGAAGGTCGCGCTCATGTTTCCGATGATCGCGACGATCGCGGAATGGCGCGCGGCGCGCGCGATGGTCGAGGAAGAGCGAGTCGCGATGGGAGTGCCGGCGATCCCGATCGGTATCATGGTCGAGACGCCGGCCGCGGCGATGATCGCCGACCAGTTTGCGCGCGAGGCGAGCTTTCTCTCGATCGGCACCAACGACCTCACGCAGTACACGCTCGCGATGGACCGCACGAATCCCGCGCTCGCGCCGCAGGTCGACGCGCTGCATCCGGCGGTGCTCCGCCTCATCGAGCGCACAGCGGCCGGCGCGCACGGCTACGGGCGATGGGTGGGCGTGTGCGGCGCGCTCGCCGGCGATCTGGATGCGGTGCCGATCCTGCTCGGCCTCGGCGTCGACGAGCTGAGCGTCGATGTCCCGATCATTCCGGCGGTGAAGGCGCGCGTGCGTGCGCTTTCGATGGCGCACTGCCGCGAGATGGCGGCCGAGGCGGTGAATGCGGAAAACGGCACGGCGGTGCGCGCGATCGTGGCGCGATTTGCGGACAGGAAAACGGGGAGCGCCAAATGAGCTTCACTCGCTCGGCATTCGGATCGCTGCAGAAGATCGGCAAGTCGCTGATGCTTCCGGTGTCGGTGTTGCCAGCGGCGGGGATTCTGCTCGGCGTTGGGAGTGCGAAATTCAAGGCGCTCCCCGAGGTCGTCTCGAGCGTGATGGCGCAGGCGGGGGGCGCGATCTTCGGGAATCTGCCGCTGATCTTCGCAATCGGCGTCGCACTCGGGCTCACGGGGAACGATGGCGTCGCTGCGCTGGCGGCGGTGGTCGGCTTCGCTGTGATGCTCGCGACGATGGGAGTGATGGCGCCGCTCCTCCACTACGAACCGAAGATGGTAATGGGAATCCCGTCGATCGAGACGGGAGTGTTCGGCGGCATTCTCATTGGCGCCGTCGCGGCGGTGCTGTTCAATCGGTATTACCGGCTCACGCTCCCGGCGTATCTCGGATTCTTCGCCGGCAAGCGCTCGGTGCCGATCCTCACGGCGTTCGCCGCCGTCTTCGTCGGCATCGTGCTGAGCCTCATCTGGCCGCCAATCGGCCAGGGCATCGACGGCTTCTCGCACTGGGCGGCAACGGCGCATCCGGCAACGGCGTTCGCCCTCTATGGTGTGGTCGAGCGCGCGCTCCTTCCGTTCGGGCTGCACCACATCTGGAACGTGCCGTTCTTCTTCGAAGTGGGAACGTACACGGATCCGGCGACGGGGAAGGTCATCCACGGCGAGATCAACCGCTTCGTGGCAGGGGATCCCATCGCGGGGAATCTCGCCGGCGGATACCTCTTCAAGATGTGGGGACTCCCCGCGGCGGCGCTGGCGATCTGGCGCACGGCGAAGCCCGAAAATCGCGCGCGCATCGGCGGCATCATGATCTCGGCCGCGCTCACGTCGTTTCTCACGGGGATCACGGAACCGATTGAGTTTGCATTTCTGTTCGTTGCGCCGGTGCTCTATGCAATTCACGCCGTGCTCGCGGGCGCGGCGTACTGGGTCGCGATCGAGCTCGGGATCCATCACAGCACGACGTTCTCGCACGGGCTGATCGACTACATCGTGCTCTTCCCACACTCGACGCGAGGGCTGTGGCTGGTCCCGCTCGGACTCGCGTGGGCGGCGATGTACTATCTGATCTTCCGCACGCTCATCCTCGCGTTCGACCTGAAGACTCCGGGACGGGAATCGGACGACGCGGTGCAGGGGGCGGCGGATCGTGCGGCGGGGGTGAGGGAGGGTGCGACACCGAGTGCTGCGGGCGATTCGATGACGGCGAAGCTCGTCGCGGCGTTCGGCGGCGCGGCGAACATCAAGGGGCTCGACGCGTGCATCACGCGACTCCGGCTCGAGCTCCACGACAACGCGCGCGCGAATCCGGATGCGCTCAAGGCGCTCGGCGCGACGGGTGTGATGACGGTGCCGGGCGGGATGCAGGCGGTGTTCGGGACACGGTCGGAGAATCTGAAGACGGACATGGAGGAGTACATGCGGGGGAGTGGCGGGGCGGCGGCAGTTGTGGCTGCGCCTGTAGCGAAGCCGGCGCGTGCGTCCGGTTCGCGACCCGCGGCTGCGTCTACGTCTGGCACCGCGTCCACGTCTACTCCCGAGTCTACATCAACGTCAACATCAGCGTCTACAGCGGCCTCCGCGCCTCTTCCCTCGAAGCCTCGCGGCCCAAAGCCGCTCAACATTACCCCCGCGCTCCGAGAGCGCGCGGCGCTCATCCTCGCGGCGCTCGGCGGCGCGAGCAACATCGTGAACGCCGGCCTCTGCTCGCTCACCCGGTTGCGCGTGGTGCTGCGTGACGTGGATCTCGTCAAAGAGGGCGCGCTCACCCGCGCCGGAGCGCTCGGCGTCTGGCGCCTTCCCAACGATGTCGTACACGTCATCGTCGGTGAGGATGCGGCCGCGATCGCGATCGCGCTCGACGAGACGCGCGAGCAGATCGCGCACATGGCAACGTGACGGAGGCCATCGCGCCAGCGTAGTCGGCGCGCTCCTTGCCAACTTGACGGCATGGCCATCGGAAGCTCTACGCGAGTCGTCTACGCCGCGCTCGCCGGCAACGTCCTCGTCGCAATCATCAAGTACGTAGCCGCCGCGCTCTCGGGCTCGAGTGCCATGCTCACCGAGGCGATCCACTCGACGTCCGACACGGCGAACCAGCTCCTCCTGCTCATCGGCGGCAAGCGAAGCCGCAAGCGCGCGGACGCGTCACACTCGTTCGGCTACGGCGCCGAAATTTATTTCTGGACATTCGTCGTCGCCGTGATCGTGCTGCTCGCGGGCGGCGCGGCGTCGATCTACCATGGGTACCTCCACGTCCGGAACCCCGAGCGCATCACGTCGCCCGCGCTCAGCCTCGGCGTGCTGGCGCTCTCCGCGGTCTTCGAAGGCTCATCGCTCGCGGTCGGCTATCGCGAATACAGACGCCTGGTTCGAAGCCACCCAGGCGGTGACAAGGTCGACTTGTGGGAGTTCATCAAGCTCTCGAAGGATCCGAACCTCTACGAGAGCCTGCTCGAGGATTCGGCGGCGCTGATCGGCCTGGCCATCGCGACGCTGGGAGTAGTTTGCAGCGCCTTTCTAAATCTTCCGTGGGCGGATGGCGCGGCATCGATGGCGATCGGAGTGCTGTTGATTCTGACGTCCCTCGGCATCGCGCGTGCGACGCAGAGCCTCGTCGCGGGCGAGTCGGTTGCGCCTCCTCTCATGAAGCAGCTTCGTGAGGTGCTCGATGCGTACGACGACATCGCGACGACACGCGTGCGGACGTTGACGCTCGGACCCCGCACGATCCTCATGGCGCTGACTATCGAGGGCGGGGGACGGAAGAATGAGGCTCAGCTCGAGCGGAGCATCGCGGAGCTCACGGAGAAGCTGCAGGCGGTGGACGAGAGAATCAAGCACGTGTACTTCGACTTCGCCGACGGCGCTCGCACTTCGGCCTGAGCTCGAAGGTGCACGAAGGCTACGGCGAGATCGTGATCGTCCGCGTCGTCGAGGGAATCGCGAAGGACGTGAGCCGAGTGTCCGCGTCGTAGCGAGGGGCGAGTGTGCGACCGTCCGCGCGGACCAGTCGTGGTCGGTGCATGGCGTGCAGCGTCATCGCGTAGGTGCGCGCGCCCGCGTATGTGCCCTCGCGCGCGAGCTTGATCTCGAGCGCACCGTTGGCGCCTAGTACGCTCGTGGTGATCGTGGTCGCGCGGTAGTCGCCGCGCTGGTAGCTGTAGCCGTCGCCGGCATCTTCGTAGAGCGTGCTCGTGACTCGAGATGCCGACGTCGGCCAGACGTGCAGCTCGAGCGTGTCGAGCGGGTGCTGGCCATCGTATGCTTGCACCGTTTGCATCGGGATCGCCGCGCCCGCGCGAGCGAACAGCGGGAGGCCGCCGAGCGCGGACGTGTCGCCGTGGGCGTGGAGCGCTTCGGGCGCCGAGGCGTTGATCGACTGCGCGCCGTCGTACGCGCTGTCGGTGCCGATGCGATACCAGCGGCCGCGCGGGAGATAGACCTGGCGCGCATCCTTCGCGGAGTCGAGGACGGGAGCGGCGAGGAGATGATCGCCGAGGAGGAACTCGTTGCTGGTCGTAAGTGCGAGGGTGTCGACGAGGTCGTTCCAGAAGATCGGGCGCACGGCGGGCGCGCCCGTGATGGCGTGCTGGCGGAAGGCCGCGTAGACGGCGGGGAGGAGCTTGTAGCGAAGCCGGATCACCGCGCGGTTGGCACGCTCGTACGCCGGGCCGTAGCTCCACGGCTCGCCTCGGGGGACGTCGATCGACGAGTGCGTGCGGAAGAGCGGGAGGAGCGCCGCCGAGGCGAGCCAGCGCGCGTAGAGCTCCGGGGTCGGCGTGCCCGTGAAGCCGCCGATGTCCGAGCCGGCGAACGGCTCGCCCGAGAGACCGAGCGAGAGTACCATTGGTAGCGAAAGGCGAAGATGTGCCCACGTCGACTGGTTGTCTCCGGTCCAGACGCTCGAGTAGCGCTGCACGCCAGTGTACGCCGCGCGCGTGATGACGAAGGGCCGATACTGTGGCCGCAGTTGCCGCAAACCTTCGAACGACGCGCGCGCCATCAGCGTGCCGTACTGATTATGATACTCGGCGTGCATTCCCGGATGTCCATCGCCATCGAATTGCACGAGGTCGGAGAGAGTGAGTCCGGAGAAGGACGCGGGCTC
>JBBSEY010000146.1:0-7564 GCA_038239265.1 Gemmatimonadales bacterium
CTTCGCGGAACCCTCTTCCCGACGGCTCGGCCCCCTCCATGCCACCTCGCACGCTCGCGTCGCTCGCTCATGCGCTTGCGGCTGCGTCGGACCTCGACGCGGCCATCGTTGCGCTTGGCGAAGCGCTCGCCGAGGTGGACCGCAGCACTGAGCTCTCGCTGTTCGGCTACGACGCGCGGCACCAGATGCTCCGTGAGCGCGTGAGCCCCAGCGGCTCCAAGGTCATCCGCGCGCGCGCCGACACCACCGTCGATCATCTCCCCGCGCGCATCCGCACGCAGATCCTCGCCGGCGGGCAGTTCGTGGACCTTGGCGACCAATCGGACGAATACGCACGTCTGCTCGGGCTCGACACCACGCTCGAGGAAGAGGGGTTGCTCGCGCTGCGCGGCATGCGCGTCGACGGACAGCTGTCGGCCGTCGTCGCCGTCTACGAGCCCCGCCGCTTTTTCGGCACGCGCGTCATGGAGCGCTTCGCCCCGTACGTCGCCCTCTTCGCCCTCGCTTACGCGCGCTACGCCGAGCGCGAGGCGCGCAACGAGGCCGTGCGCACGCTCGAGGATGTCACCCAGCGTGTCCACGGCGAGTACGTGAAACACCTCGCGTCGCTCGAGCAAGCCCTCGCGGTCGCGCGCAACACGCCGAGCGGGCAGGGGGGATTCACTCCCGAGCGAATGATCAGCCTGGAGACGGAGAACGCGAAGGCGAAAGAGGATGCGCGCCGCGCAAACCGACGCGCGGAGGCGGTGGAACAGCAGGTGAGCGCTGCGGTCGGGCAGCTGGAACAGGCACATGTCGAGTTGCATCGCCGCAGCGAGACGCTCAGACAGAAGACCCGCACGCTCTATCTCATCGAGCGCGTGCTCGCACTCGATGCGGCCACGAGCGCGCCGCGCAAGCTCGCCGATGGCCTGCTCGCGCTGTGCGGCGACGACATGCAGGCCCAGCGGTGCTCCCTCATGCTCCGTGCGCCGGGAACCAACCAGCTCTACATCGCCGCAGCCAAGGGACTCTCCCCAGACATTGCCGGCAGCACGCGCATTCACATTGGGCAGGGCGTGGCGGGTAAGGTGGCGCTCAGTCGCGAGCCGCTCCTCGTCACCGACGTCGCGCAGGCCGTAAACCATCCCTTGCTTGGCGACGAATACTTCACGACCGGATCGTTCATCAGCTTCCCGCTCGTGTATCACGACGACCTCGTAGGCGTGCTCAATCTCACGAACAGGATCCAGCGGGGGGTGTTCGTGGAGGAGGACGTCGAGCGCGTGCGTTTGCTCGGATTCGTGATCTCGCTGGTGGCGTCGCAGGCGCAGCTCGCGAGCAAGCTTTGCGAGCAGCCCATTGAGCGATAGCGCCGGCGGCAACGCGCTCGTGCGGGCGATCGCTCGCGTGATCGGCGGCGCATCGCTCTCGGCGAACGAGACCAGCGACGCATTCGACGTGATCATGCAGGGTGCCGGAACGCCGGCGCAGATCGGCGCGCTCCTCGCGGCACTGGCGGCGAAGGGAGAGACTGCCGCAGAGGTGGCTGGCGGCGCGCGCGCGCTGCGCGCGGCGATGCTTCCCTTCGAGGCGGACGACGCCGCGACGCTCGTCGATACCTGCGGCACCGGCGGCGGCGCATTCTCGACGTTCAACATCTCGACGGCGGCCGCACTCGTGGCAGCGGGTGCGGGGGTACGAATTGCGAAGCACGGCAACCGGTCGCACAGCTCGCGCTGCGGAAGCGCGGACGTGCTCGAGGCGCTTGGCGTGGACATTCACCCATCCGCGCAGACGATGCAGCGCATGCTCGAACGCGCTGGCATCGTGTTCATGTTCGCGCCGGCGATGCATCCCGCCATGCGTCATGTCGCGGCCGTGCGTCGCGAGCTGGGCACGCCGACGATCATGAACTTCCTCGGGCCGCTGGCGAATCCGGCGAGCGCCGGGAGGCAGGTGGTCGGGGTCGCGAACCCGGCGCGGATGGAGCTCATGGCCGGTGCGCTCGCGGAGCTTGGCACCGTACACGCGCTCGTGGTGCACGGCGACCCGGGGATGGATGAAATCTCGCCACTCGGGTGCACGCGCGTGCTCGAGATCCGGAAGGGCGAGGTGAGCGAGTGGTCGATCGATCCCGCGACGTACGGCCTTCTGGCGGCACCCGGCGAGCTCGCGGGAGGCGAGCCTGCGGAGAACGCGGCGCGCGTGACGGCAGTGCTCGATGGGAGTGACAGGAGCGGCGCGAGGAGTGCAGTGCTGCTCAATGCCGCCGCCGCCGTCTACGTGAGTAGCGTTGACGGTAGTTCCGCCACATACGCGGACTGCCTCACCGCCGCGGCGGCGAGCATTGATTCCGGAGCGGCGTTGCGCGCGCTCACCGCCTTGCGCGAGGCGAGCGTTGGCAGCTGACGCTCGCGCGGTGGATCAGTACTTCCGCAGCACTCCCACTACGACGCCCTGAATGGTGACGTCATTCTCGTGCACGTAGATGGGGAGCATCGACTCGTTTGCGGGCTGCAGCCGTATACGGCCGTCCCGTTCACGGTAGATTTTCTTGACCGTGGCCGCGTTGTTGTCGATGAGCGCGATCACCGTTTCCCCGTTGTCGGCGCTCCGTCGCTCGTTGATGATGACGAAGTCGCCGTCGCGGATCTGCTCGTCGATCATCGAGTTCCCGCGAACCCGGAGCACATAGTGATTACCGCCGCGCGAGACGAAGCTGTCGGGAACGCACATGGTCTCGTGCGCAGTGATCGCCTCGATCGGCATGCCGGCTGCGACCGTTCCCAGGAGCGGCAGCTCGACCGCTTTCGGAAAGACGTCGGACGGGAGAATCTCGATCGCCCTGCTCTCGTTGTACGAGCGTTTGATGTAGCCTTTGCGCTCGAGATTGCTGAGATGCTCGTGGACTGTCGCGAGCGAGTTATAGTTGAACTTGCCCGCAATCTCCTCGAAGCTGGGTGCGTATCCGTTGTCCTCGGAGTAGCTGCTGAGGTAGTCGAGGATTTCGCGTTGCCGCTTGGTGAGCGCCATACTGGCTGTAGGGACGAGGGTAAGCCCATTGGGCGTCCCGAATGGACGCCGAAAAGCAGGATAGCCGAACAGTGACCGAAGCGCAAGTCTTTTCGCGGCAATGGGCTCCGGCGTCGGGAGTGCTGGGGCGGATCGTGGCCGAGTCTGTGGCGAGAGTGGCCGCGCTTTCTGGCTCGGCACGGAGCGAGATCATGCGTGCGTCCGCGGCCGCGCCGCGCGCGCCTTCGTTCATGGAGGCGTTCTCTCGCGATGAGCTGTCGATTATCGCCGAGGTAAAGCGTCGCTCGCCGTCGAAGGGTGCAATTCGGGAGTCGATTGCGGCGGATGTGCAGGCGCAGGCGTTCGAGCGCGGCGGAGCCGCCGCCATCTCGGTGCTCACGGAACCCAACCACTTCGGGGGGAGTCTCGCCGACATCGAAATGACGCGAACTGGCGTCCGCATCCCACTATTGCGGAAGGACTTTCACGTCGACGCGGTTCAACTTCACGAGGCGCGGGCGGCCGGAGCCGCGGCGGCGCTTTTGATCGCGCGCGCCCTGTCGCCCACGAGCCTGCGGGAGCTCATGATGGTCGCCGACGAGATCGGACTCGAGCCGCTGGTCGAAGTGCGCACCGAGGCCGAGCTCTTTCTCGCGCTGGAGCTGGGCGCGCGGATCGTCGGCGTCAACAGCCGCGATCTCGAGACCCTCGAGGTCGATGCGGGGGTGCCGGAGCGACTTCTCCCTCTGATTCCGAACGGCGTGATCGCCGTGGCGGAGAGCGGAATCGAGACTCGCGCAAATGTGGAGGAACGCGCGCGATGGGGAGCGGATGCGGTACTCGTCGGTTCGATCTTCTCGCAATCCGATGACCCTGAGTCGGTCGTGCGGTCGCTTACCGGAGTGCAGCGGAGCCCGCGTGCGCGTTGAGGTCAAGTTCTGCGGTCTCACCCGTGAGAGCGACGCACGTGCAGCGGCTGAGCTGGGAGCGAGCTACGTCGGCGTCATCTTCGCTGGAGGCCCGCGCAATCTGGATCCTGCGCTGGCGAGGGACGTTTTGGACTCGGCGGGGTCCGGCGTCGATCGCGTGGGAGTGTTCGGGCGCGCCACTCCGCAGACCATCGCCAGGATCGTGGACGAGGTGCAACTCGACATCATACAGCTGCACGGAGATCCTACCGTGAGCGATGTGCTCGCAGTGACGGCGGCGACTCGCGCGAGGATATGGGCCGTCGTGCGCGTGGGTGGGTCGCTCGCGCTTTCCGCCCTCGCCGATCTGTGGGAGGCCGCCGACGCGCTCGTGCTCGATTCGAAGAGCAAAGAGGCGCTTGGCGGTACCGGCGTCGCATTCGAGTGGGATGCTGTCGAGGGCGCTCCGCGACCGCCTGCGAGGAGACTGGTGGTCGCGGGCGGTCTCACCCCTTCGAATGTGGGGCAGGCGATCGATACACTCTCGCCCAACGTCGTCGACGTCTCGTCAGGCGTTGAAATATCTCCTGGAATTAAGGATCACTCACGAATGGCTGAATTCATGGACGCAGTCGGGCGCGCGAGTGTGCTGCGATGACCGCTGTCGAGACGGACCGGTTCGGCGTCTACGGCGGGCGCTATGTGCCGGAGACGCTCATTCCAGCGCTCGACAGTTTGGAGGCGGAGCTCGCGGAAGCCATGCGAGATCCCGACTTCGTTGCCGAGCTCGACAATTTGCTTGCCACTTACGTCGGTCGTCCTTCTCCATTGAGCGACGCCCCCCGGCTCTCCGCGCTGGTTGGCGCGCCGGTGTTGCTCAAGCGCGAAGATCTGAATCACACGGGCGCGCACAAGATCAACAACACGGTCGGGCAGGCGTTGTTGGCGCGTCGAATGGGAAAAAAGCGAATCATCGCAGAGACGGGCGCCGGACAGCACGGCGTCGCCACCGCGACCATCTGCGCGAGATTCGGGCTCGAGTGCGTGGTGTACATGGGCGAGGAAGACATGCGCCGGCAGGCGCTCAATGTCTTTCGCATGCGGCTGATGGGTGCGCAGGTGATCCCGGTGACTTCGGGGACGCGCACACTGAAGGATGCGACGACCGAGGCAATCCGCGATTGGGTCACGAACGTTACGGACAGTCACTATATCATCGGCTCAGTGGTTGGACCGGCACCATATCCACGCATGGTTCGTGAGTTTCAGGCCGTGATCGGCCGCGAAGCGCGCGCGCAAATGCTCTCTCAAGTTGGTCGCCTTCCGGCAACCGTCGTTGCCTGTGTAGGCGGGGGATCGAACGCCATGGGAATTTTTCATCCGTTCGTGGACGACGCCGACGTCGCGCTGGTCGGTGTCGAGGCCGCGGGGGAAGGGCTCGAAACGGATCGCCACTCGGCATCGCTGTCGAAGGGGACGCCGGGCGTGCTCCATGGCGCGCGCAGCTATCTCCTGCAGGATGCCGCGGGACAGGTGCACCCGGCGCACTCCATTTCCGCAGGACTGGATTACCCCGGTGTCGGCCCGGAGCACTCGTTCATGAAGGATAGCGGTCGAGCGCAATACGTCTCGATCAGCGATGTGGAAGCGCTCGAAGGGCTGGTGACGCTGAGCCGGCTCGAGGGAATCATTCCCGCGCTCGAGACTGCGCATGCCATCGCGTGGGTCGTGAAGGAGCGGGGGCGCTGGAGCCCCGACGAGCCGGTGCTCATCTGCATCAGCGGACGCGGGGACAAGGATGTCTCTCAGGTGAGCGAGCTGCTCGGAGACCGCATAGCCAAGTGAGCTCGCCCGCGATCGCCCCCCCGGAGCTCTCGCTCGACGAGCTGCCGGACCCGCCATGTGCGCCGCAGCTCGTCGAGGAGCTGCTGCGTAACTTCGCGCGGGCGATCAAGACGCACCAGCTTTATCTGCCGAACAATCCGATCTACTCGCGCGCGATCGACAATCTGCGCGCCGCCTTCGCACCGATTTGGCCGCACACTCCCGAAATCGTGCTCTCGATTACCGAAGCCGATTTCCGCTGGTTCGGCCGCGTGGTGATGCACGAGGCGAATCGCTCCGAAAGCGTGCCGTGGCAGTTCTTCAAGGACGGCGTGCGCGAGCTGACGCTGACACAGGGGATCGAGGATGACGAGCTCCCTGCGCTGCTCACCATCCTGCAACGCGTCAAGAACGCGGCGCCGGAAGAGGACGATCTGCTCACGCTGCTGTGGGAGCAGGAGTTCACGCGCCTCAAGTATCGCTTCGTCGACATCAATCTCGATTCGCACGCGTCGTTCGACGGCTCGACCGAACCGCCGAAGGAGCGGGCAATTCCGATCATCGATGACATCCGCGCCGAGGAAGCGGCGGAGCCCGAGCGCAAAACCGGGATCGTGCGTCTCGAAGATCTCGACGCGACGCTGTACTTCCTCGACGAAAAGGAGATCGATTACCTGCGCGCGGCGGTCGCTGCCGAGCAGACGATCGACATGCCGCGCAACGTGCTCGCGATCCTGCTCGACATCTTCGAGGTTCAGGAGAGCGAAAAGGTTCGCGAAGAAATTTGCGGGATCCTCGAGAGCTACATGCTCAACCTCCTCGCTTCAGGGGCGTACGGCTCGGTGGCGTATCTGCTCGCGGAAACGGAACACCTGGTCGAGCGCTCCGTGGGGCTCACGGCGGCGCACCGCACTCGACTCTTCGCGCTGCCGACGAGTCTCAGCGATCCATCGGTGCTCTCGCAGCTCCTCGAGGCGCTCGACCAGTCGGAGGTCATCCCCGAGCAGGCCGAGCTCGATGCACTGTTCGAGCAGCTGCGGGGCGGCGTGCTCGGCACCGTCCTCGGCTGGCTGAAGCAGGCGCAGAAGCCGGAGCTTCGCACCGCGCTCGAACGCGTGGCGGCACGGATGGCGTCCGCGAACAGCGCCGAGATGATGAAGTTGATCGGCTCCCCCGATCCGTCGGTGGCGATCGAGGCGATGCGCCGCGCGGGCGAGCTCAAGACCGCGGCGGCCGTCGCGCCCCTCGCGAAGGTGTTGCAGCAGCCGAACGCGCTGCTGCGTCAGACAGCGGCGCAAACGCTCGCGGAGATCGGCTCGACCGGCGCGATGCGGCTGCTCGAGACCGCGCTCAACGACGATGACCGCGACGTCCGCATCGCGGCGGTGAAGGCGATCGGCGTTCGTGAACACCGCGCCGCGCTGCCGCGCGTCGAAGCGGTGGTGCGAGGGAAGGGAATGAAGGGCGCCGATCTCACCGAGAAGATGGCGTACTTCGAGGCCTACGGTGCGCTCGCGCGGGACGCGGGGATCCCGCCGCTCGACAAGCTGCTCAATCGCCGCAGCTTCTGGGGACGCCGCGCGGGTCCGGAGATTCGCGCGTGCGCCGCGCGCGCACTCGGCATCATCGGCACCTCCGATGCGCTCGAGAGCCTTCGCCGCGCGACGCGCGACCGCGATCCGATGGTTCGGAGCGCCATCAACCGCGCCATGCGAGAGAAGACGTAAACAATGGCCACGGTCACCGGCACCTCGGGCACCACCACTCTCGCGCCGCCCAACGTCGGCGAGCGCGGCAGTGATGGCTTTGTCCGCAAGGCCGGTCGCGAATTCCTGCTC
>JBBSEY010000147.1:0-7512 GCA_038239265.1 Gemmatimonadales bacterium
AATAGAAGGTGCGCTTCTCGACGGGATCGCCCGTGACTGCAACGGCGCGCCCTCCGCGGAAGGGACCGACGAGGCGCCACTGCAGCGAGCGGAGCACCGGGTCTGAAGGGGTGCGTGCGCTCGAATCGGCGGCAGGGGTCGAGGCGGTCTTTTTCACAGTCGCGGCCGACGACTGTTTCTTTTGCTTGCCCTGTGCGATTGCGGGGGAGGCAAGGACGATGACGAGCACGCTCACGAGCAACTGTCGCATGACTACACTCCGAAATGTCACGAACGTGGGTGTCGCCGGCAGATGCGCCGGCGATTCAAAGTTGGCATCAGTGCTCGGCGCGCGCCTTCAGCTCGTCGAACCAGTGCTCGCTCACGATCAGTAATCCGGCGTCGCCAGCCGCGACCTCGCGCATCATGAGGAAGCGCTTGTCCGGCGCGACGGCGTACGGCGGGGCCTGTCCTCCGAAGGCGAATGGCTTCACGGCGAACAGCGTGCGCTGCGCGTCGGCTCGAAAGGTCGGAGTCGTTTGCACCGCGCTCGAGACGAGAAAGTTGGCCTTGTTCCTGAAAAAGAGCTCCTTCCCATCGCGCGACCATTGCGGATACAGGCCACCTGCCGTCGACACCTGCCACCGCGCGGTCGATGCGTTCGGAAAGGGGCGCACGTACACCTCGAACGTCCCCGATTCATCGGACGAGTACGCGATCCATTTACTGTCGGGAGACACAGCGGGCACTCCCTCGTTCGCGCGTGTTGCGACGAGCGGAACGAGAGCCGTATCGCCCGCGCGCACTCCGACGATGTCGCCTTGACCGCCGGAGTCGGCGCGGAGCACGAGCCATTGCCCGTCCGGAGACAGCGTGACCTGTCCGTAGCCGTGACTCGTGGGGAGCGCGGTGGTCGCCTCCCCCACGCCGTCCGCACGACGCACCTGTACGATGCCGGTGCCATCGCCACGATTGCTCAGAAAATACACCTTGCTCCCATCGGCGGACCACGTTGGACGTACGTGGATGGTGTCGCTGAAGGTGAGGCGTGAGAAGGGACCGCCAGGGAGCTCCTTCACCCAGATGTCCGATTTCGCGCCCTGCAGCATCTCGACTGCTATCGCCCGTCCATTCGGCGAGAGCGCCGGCGAGCCGATGTTGCCTTCCGGTTTCCATAACGAGTCGACCGGCGTGGCCAGTCCCTCGCGAGTCACCCAGACCATCTCCCGGGACGAGAGCCGTCCCTGAGTCTGATAGATGAGTGTGCCGGTTTCGGAGAGCGCCACGGCGGAGTGGAACGGATCCGATGCCAGTCCCTCGTAGAGCGCAACTGGAGGTCCGGTGAGCGCGAGCTTGCCGAGGTCGAAGGGGACGAGAAGCAGCTTGCCGTCGAAGGTCACGACGAGCAGATGACCCGTCGGCGAATAGCGCGCGTACATGCCACGCAGGAGCGTACGCGGCTCGCCCTTCGGCAGTGGCTGAACCGCGATCTCGTAGTCGGCAACGGCCTGCCCTTCACGGCGAATGCGATAGAGAAGTCCTTTCGCGCCGGGAAGCACGACCGGCCATTCGGTGCCGATCATGTGCGCGCCTTTCGGCATCACATAGACTGTGTCCGTCGGGCCGCCCGTCGCGCGTATGCGAGCGATTCCGAAGTCGGTTTCGAAGTAGATGTAGCCGTCGCTCCCCCAATCGCCGGCGGTCGTATTCGCCTTGTCCGTGAGGGTGAGGGGAGATCCGGCATCGAGCGGCAGGACTCGAACGGTGGTGCCGTTGACCACGAAGCCGAGCTGGCGACCGTCGGGAGAGAAGAACGGATTGGAAGCGTTGTCGGTCCCTTGCAGCGCGACGGGATTGACCTGCCCCGCCTCCTTCATCATGAGGTGCGTTCCCGCATCACCGCGCCCGACGTAGACGATTCGCCTGCCGTCCGGCGAGATCGCGATGTGTCCGCCGTTGGCCCCTCCTGATACGGCTTCGTCGGGGCGCAGAAATAGAACGAAGCGATTCATGAACGTCTGCGCGCGCGGACGGAGCCAGCCCCAGGCGCCGAGGGCAATCGCGAGGACGAGCGCGGCGGCGAGCACGGAAATGAGCTTCGTGTTCTTCGCCCGCGACGCGCCCGCGAATCCCTGCATCGACGCCATCGTGGCACTCGTCGCTGGCTCGCTCAGCGCCCTGCTGAACTGCTCCGCCGTCGCAAATCGATCGGCCGGAATCTTCGAGAGCGCCTTGTGCACGGCCGCTTCGACATTCAGAGGCACGGACGGGCGCCGCGCACCGAGCCGCTCCGGCTCCTTCGTCACCACCGCGGCGATGACCGCCTGTACCGACGGCCCCGTGTGCGGCGGCTCGCCCACGAGCATCTCGTAGAGCAGGCAGCCGAGCGAGTAGACGTCCGCGCGCGCATCGAGTGTTCGCTCGCCCGTGGCCTGCTCGGGGCTCATGTAACTCGGCGTGCCGAGCGAGAGCCCCGTCTCCGTCATTCGGCTTGCGCCGGCTTGTGACACGGCGAGCGAGATCCCGAAATCGGCGACGAGCGCTTTTCCATCCTGCAGGAGAATGTTCTCGGGCTTGATGTCGCGATGAATGACGCCGTGGCGATGCGCGTAGTCGAGCGCGGAGGCGACTTCCTTCGCCAGGCGTACCGCATCCTCCACGGGCAGCTCGCGCTCGCGATTGAGGCGATCGCGAAGACTCTCGCCCTCGACGAACGGCATCACGTAGAACAGAAAGCCGTCCGCCTGCCCTGAGTCGAAGAGGGGGAGAATGTGCGGCTGCTGGAGCGCCGCCGTCGTCTTGATCTCGGCCAGGAAGCGCTCGGCGCCGATCACCGCGGCGAGCTCCGGGCGCAGCACCTTCACCGCGACAGGGCGATCGTGACGGATATCGTGCGCGAGGTAGACGGTCGCCATTCCACCGGCGCCGAGCTCACGCTCGATGCGATAGCGCTCGGCGAGCGCGGCGGCGAGGCGTTGGGGAATGTCGTGCACGAATGGGGGCCTGGGGGGAGCCTGTTGGTGTCGCGGCAGAAGATGGTGATTCCTGCGCGCCTTCACCAGTATCGCGAGTGTTTTCCGATGCGTCCCTCAGTCGTGCGCGCGCATTCCGCGCGGCGTGATCCAGAGCTTATTCGTGCGGTCGATGTCCGGGAACCAGCCGTCGGGATCGATCTCGACCCTCATCACCTGCGCGCCGCGAGGGACGCGCGCGATGTACGTCCGCGCGCCGGTGAGCCATACGCTCGCAGGCACGTGCACGCGCTCGACGCTTCGGTTCGCGCGCGTGATCGCGAGCTCGATCGGCATCGGCGCGAGCCCGCGATCCTCAATGGTGATGTCGACCGAGGTGCCGTTGTTCCTGACGCCAGCGATCGCCTGGTCGAGTGGCCACGCCTCGTAGAACCAGGAGCTCCAGAACCAGCTCAGATCCTGCTTCGACACATCTTCGATCGTGTTGAAGAAGTCGAGCGGAGAGGGATGACGCCCCGACCACCTGCGTCCGTACTCGCGATATGCACGGTGGAAGGTCTCCTCGCCCAGGATGCCGCGCAGCGCCGAGAGGATCTGCGCGGTCTTGTCGTAGTACATCACGTTGTAGAGATCGGAGGGGAAGAGATCGCCCGGCGTCATCAGGATCTGATCCTGTCCGGCGAGCGCGCGTCGGACATAGAGTGCGCGCTGCCCCCGCTCCTGGTCGGCAATGCGGCCGCCGCTGCGCGGCTCGCCGTACAGCTGGCGCATCCCCTGCGCGGCATCGAACTGCGTGAAGCCTTCATCCATCCATGGGAATCGCGTCTCGTTCGAGCCGACCTGCATCGGGAACCACATGTGCCCCGTCTCGTGCATCAGATCGCCGGCGAGTGAGAGTGTGTCGGCCCAGGGCTGCATGAAGGTCAGGCGCGGGTACTCCATGCCGCCGCTCGTGAGCACCCCCTCCATCGACGTCATCGTGGGCCACGGGTATTCCCACAGATACGACGAGAGCTGCTCGACCGCGTCGCGCGTGTAGCGCGCGCCGCCGGTGGCCCACGCGGATGCGCGCGCGTCGAGGCGGAAGAAGGAGTAGATGCTCACGGTATCCTGCTCGCCCCGTGCATTTCCGATCAGGGCGCGAGTTGCGTCCCACTGGTAGCGATCGCTCGTGCCCCACGCGAAGTCGCGCACGTTGGGCGCAGTGAAGTGCCACGTCGCCGTCGGAGACTGCGACGCGAATGCTGCGGCGCCATCCCCCGGTGTGCTGATCGTGACCACGGCGCCAGTCGACCGCGCCCGCGCGAGCCTCGCGCGCGCGGCAGAGGAGAGCACCTCGGACGCGTTGAGCAGCGACCCCGTCGCGCCAACCACCCAGCCGCGGGGCGCGGTGATCCGCACATCGTAGTCCGCGTGATCCATATAGAACTCGGCCTCGAGCAGATACGGATCTGCCACCCAGCCATTCACATCATCATAGACCGCGAGCTGCGGATACCAGTAGCCCAGAAGGTAGAGATGATCGTCGCGCCCCTCTCGGCCATCGGACGGGGTGAGGGGCGGGATGAACGACCAGTCGATCTCCATCGTCGCCGAATCGTGGGGGGCGACGGGCGTCCGGGGAGTTACCCACATCACGGTGCCGTCGATCTCGTATCCCGGACGCCCTCGCGCACGCGCCGCGTCGTCGGCTGCCGAGGAAAGTTCGACGAGCGTCGAACCATTCACGACGACCTTTCCCAGCTTCACGCCATTCGTGAGCGGCGCATTGTCGCGGCGCGGACTCTCCGCGCGGAAGACGTTCTGCCGCAGATACACCGCCAGCTGCGCGAGCGGATCGGGAGAGTTATTGATGTAGGTCACGCGCTCAGATCCCGAGAGTGCGCTGGTCGCCGGATCGATCGCCGCATCGATCGAGTAGCGTGCGTACTGCACCCAGGCGCGCGGGCCCGGCGCTCCGGTGCGCGTGCGAGTGCCATTGGCGATCGCGCGCGCGAAGGCGGGAGGCACGATCACCGTGCCGGGTACCGGGCGCCTGCGGGACGAGCTGTCCGGGAGCACGCGAGGCGCTCGGCGCGCCTGACCGCTGGCGGCGAGCGATGCGGCCGCGAGCGCCATCATCAATGCGAGTGGGACGAACCGCAACCTGCACGCGTCGAGCACGAATACTCCGGATGGTGAACGGAGTAATGTTGGACGGCGCGCGTCCGCCGACAATGAGCGAGCGCGCCGCTCGACGCTACTTCGGCACGTCGAAGGTGAGCGCGGCCGTGTACGCGAGATACGGGTCGCCGGCATCTGCCAGCGTCCGCGCGTAGAGCTCGCAATCGTTGGGGAGCGCTCCCTCGAACACCGTCTTCCCGTTGAGCACGACCTTCACGTTCCCCTGATGCGGGAAAAGGTCGGGGCGCAGGAGCAGTCGCAGTTGCCGCACGTGCAGCGCGTCGAGCTTGATCGTGTTGTGCTCATCGATCGACGCGCGCACCCCCGAGCGAACGAGGGTTCCGAGCTTCGCGCGAATCGCATCCGGGAGATTCGCGTCGCCTCCGGACACTTCTTCCTTCGCGAGGATCTCCACCCAGTAGCTCCGTGCATGCGCCGTCGTCGCCACCGCGAAGTCGATCTTCCTCGGAATGGCGCGGCCGATGTGATGCTGAAAGAAGTCGACGGTGGCGCCGTCGTCACCGGTGCCGGGAACAATCTCGTGCGCGCGCTGCGGGAAGAGCTTCATGGCCACGTCCGCGTGCTGCGCGCGGAGCGAGTCGACGGTGTTCGTGGTGGCGGTCACGGGGATCACCGGATCGAGCTTGCCATGGAGAAAGAGCATCGGGAGGTGTGCGACGTTCGACGCGAAGGGCCGATCGCCGCCGGCTTCCGTGAAGCCGAAGAGCCCCGCGCCCATCGCGACGACGGCGGCGGAGAAGCGGTGTGGCCAGAGCGACGCGTAGTCGAGCGTGCCGGTGCCGCCATTGCTCAAGCCGGAGATGTAGACGCGCTCGGGATCGATCGCATAGCCACGCATCACTTCCTCGAGTAGCGAGTCGACCATCGTCTCCGTCGCGCTCCGCCACCATCCGCCCCAGCTGTTCGGGTAGACGACGATGTATCCCGTGCGCTCGAAAGCATTGCTACCGAGTTGCACCCCTTCGATCGCGGGCCCCGAGTTTCCCGCGAGATAGACGATGAGAGGGAACGGCTCGTCGCCGCGATAGTCGTCGGGGATGTAGATCGCATATGGCCAGCCACGAAGGCTCTTGCTCGCCATTCCGCGAAAGGTCGTTCCGGTCGCGCGCGACGGGCGCGCGCGCGAGAGCGGCGTGCGGAGCGAGTCGGGGAGTGCGCAGGCGAGCGCGCCGCCGGCTTTCGGGCTCGAAGCGGGGTGCGCGAGCCGAAGGGCCGCGGCGCGTACGAAGTAATCGGAGTCGGCGGCGGCGTGCTCGAGGAGCGGGCCCGCCACCTCGGAGTCCACGCGCGAGAGCATGCGCACCGCGAGCGTGCGCACGCGCGGGTTGCTGCTCGCGAGCGACGATGCGAGCGCGGGGGCGGCCATCGGCGCGGCGTTCGCGCCAGCGCGATAGCGAGCGCCGAGGAGGATGCGCGCGGAGGCGGTGTCGGCGCCGTCCAGTATCGAATCGATCCCCGGCGCAGCGAGGAGCGCGGCGGCGGTAGCACTGTCTCCTATTGCGGCGGCCGAGAGCACGCCCTCCCGCAGCTCGCTGCTCGCGAGCCAGTGGGCGCTCGCTTCCCCGTGTCGCACATCGCGCAGCTCGAGCACCGCCGTTTCGTGCACCTTGTAATAGTTGACGTCCGGATACGTGCCTTCGAGCGCGATGCGCCGTACGAGATGGGAGGCCGGGCAATACCAGATTTTGAGATGAAGCGCGTTCGAGTCCGCCGCGGTGCGAGGGATCAGCAGCTCGGCGGTCGCCGTCCCCTCCGCGCGATAGCACGTCTCGCCGCCGAGCCTGTCTGCGGAGACGACGCGCATGTCGAAGGTGAAGGGATCGGTGGACTGCCAGTGGTCTCCGAGTCGCACGGGCGCGGACGGGAGGGACGGGAGCTCGAAGAGGTCCCAAAGCATCTTGCTGCGCATCTCGCGTCGCGCGGCCCAGGGGGAGTGCGCGTCGCCGTTCGCGGCGAGCACGTTGGCCTGGGCGAATTGCGCGCGGCTCCGGAGCCGCGACTGGAGCCGCACGCGGTCGGATGGTGAAAGCGAGCTCGCCGTGTCGAGCGATGTGGCGATGCTGTCGTCGCGCGAACGGGTGCGCTCGACGCCAACGAGGATCCGATCGCGATCGGCGTGAACGACGAGCACGTGCGACATCCACTCGTAGCGCGCGCTGGAGACGAAGGGAGAGCCGAAGGGCTTGTCGTGTTTCCCAGGCGCGCCGAAGACGGCAGTCCCGTCGATCTCCTGGTCGAATGTCTCGCGATAGACGAGATGATCGCCGGTGCGCAGATCGTATGAAGTGGCTCCGGAATTCTGAACAGGTCGGTTAACTGGACAGGCGGGCTTCACGGACGATCTTTCGTCCATCGCTTCAGGAGCTCAGTCCATGTC
>JBBSEY010000148.1:0-7475 GCA_038239265.1 Gemmatimonadales bacterium
ACGTCGCGGCCGCCGACGGCGGTGACGACGCCCTTCCCCTTGATGCCGGCAGCGGCGAGCGCGGTACGAATCGCGTCGGCGACGATGCCCGGGTCCATCACTTCACCTTCGACGATCGCATCTGCGAGCAAGGGTGCGATCGCGACCTTCACGAGCTGCGGATCGCCGCGACCGTGATCGACGACTGCTACCTTGATGAGACCGGAGCCGATATCGAGTCCGATTGTCGTCTTCTTGCGACCGAAGAGCGCCATGTTGGAAGCCGGTGAGAGGCGGGGATTACTACGTAATTGGACGTGGACGTGATGCGGTGGGGCCGTTGTGGCACGGTACGATACCCGTAGGTCAACCGGGCTGTACCAAAGCTTTGCTACTGTGACACGAGCGGGGGCGGTGAACGTAACACCCTATTGCGTGGACTTCGGCGCGCAGCGTGACAGCAAGCAAGTGCGGCGCGACAATGTCAGCGCGGGAGCTCCAGCCATGCGTGCGAGTGGGCGGGAACGGGGTGTTGCGCGCTGTCAAGTACGACGATCATGGAGACGCGACGTCTCGCAAAGGCCAGCGGAGAAAGCCCGACGCGCGCGTCGGAGACGATGAGAAAGAGGCGCCGGGTGAGCTTCGCGACGCGCACGGAGTCCGATACATCGGGCGATGGGAACGGGGAGGAGCGCGTCGCAATGACGCCACGCGCTGGGGAGACGCTCCACGACGAATCCCACACTGACGGCGCGAGCGTGCGCGCGAGGGCAAGCTCCGCGGCGTCGATGGAGCGAGCGCGGAGGAGCTGCTGCATCGCTTCCCTTCTCTCGACGAGCGCAGAGAAGACGACGCCGATGACGAGCGCCCCGATGACGGCAATTGCGCCCAGGGTGATCATGAGGGCGACGCCCTGCCTGCGCGCGGGGCTCAATTGCGGAGCGCGATCGTCGTCGCGAGCGAATCGAGGGAGTCGGGAGCGGATCGTCGCGAGGCGATGGCGAGCGCATCGATGCGCGCCACGCGTACGAGGTCAGCGGTTGGCGCGCCGCTGCGATCGCGATACCAGAGCTGAATGCCGTTGGGAACGAATGGGCCACTGACTGGCTGCACGATGTTGCAGGGAGTCGCACGCGTGGCCAGGCAGTCGAGATAGCCGAGGTACCAGCGGGAATCGGAGGCGCGATAGAGCTCATAGCGCGCTCGGCGCACGACTCGAATGAGAGTGCCGGGCTCGATGACGGTGTCGAGCGGAGGGGCGAGCGCGAGGGTGATCGCGGCGGCCGCCTCCGCGGCGGTGGTGGTGAGCCCCGTGGACGTAGGACACACTCCAGTGCTCGAGAGAGTGGCGGTGAGCACGTGACGCCGCCAGCTGTCTGCCAGCGTGGAGTCGCTGGCGAGCACGAGTACGGTATCCCCTGCTTCGGGCTGCGTCCCGATCCAGGTGAGTGGCGAGCCCGAGGCGAGATTGTCGGGAGGAATCGTGATGCGCTCGCGCGACGCCGAGATGGTGCAGATCGCGCTCTGTGCGAGCGTGGTGCGAAATTCCACGGCGCCGCCGCTCGCGCCGTAGAGATCACCATCTGCGGGAGAGAGCGCGCGCAAATCGCTCTGGAGCAGCGACGCCGCATCGCGCACCGTGGCGCGGGCATCGATCGCGCTGGCCTGCGCGCGATAGAAGCGCTCCTGGTGAATGACGACGCCAAGAGTGGCGGAGCCGAGGATGGCGAGGAGGACGATCACGATGAGCAGCTCGACGAGCGACGTGCCCGTGGGTGCGCGGCGGCTCACGGGCACCACTCGGCGCTCGCGAGGAAATCGGAGCGGAGATCGTGGCGAGCCCCGACCGCGTACTGCACACTGTCGCTGAGCGCCTGACCCGCTGGCGAGGGCGTTGCGCTCCACCATTCGGTTATTCCGCCGGCGAGCAGCGTTCCCGACGTCGGCACGCAGCTCGCGGCGCGCAGCCCCTCGAGGCGTGCCTGGCCGCGCTCAGCCGCGAGCCCCGCGCGAGCGGCATCGCCGGTGAGGCGGGCGACGGCCACGGAAGTGGTCGCGAGCGCGAGCACGCCGGTGGCGAGGACGAAGCACGCGACGAGGAGCTCGATGAGAGTGAAGGCGGGGCGGCTGCGGGGCGCTGTCGATCGCATGGGCCGAGTGTATCGGCGGGAGGCGATGGGCGCATCAGCGAACGGGTGCGCGGCGAATGGAAGCGCCGCGCGTCAACTGCCTAGATCGTAGTCCCGGATCTTGTAGAGCAGCGCGCGGTGCGAGAGATCGAGCAGCTGCGCGGCGCGGGTACGGTTGCCGTTCGTACGCTCCAGCGCGCGGCGAATCAGCGTGCGCTCGAGCGCCTCCGTCTGGCGCTTCACGGAGAAGTCGTCGACGGCCGGCTGCGAGGAGGCCGCGGGCGCAATGATGTCCGAGAGGTGCTCGCGCTCGATCGTGACTCCACTGGTAAGCACGAGCGCGCGCTCGATGACGTTCTCGAGCTCTCGCACATTTCCCGGCCACGCGTAGTCCATGAGCGTGCGCATGGCCGGGGGCGAGATCGACTCTACCTTGAGATCGAGCCGGGCGTTGTAGAGACGGAGAAAGTGCAGCGCGAGCTCCGGCACATCCTGCGCGCGCTCGCGGAGGGGCGGAAGGCGGATCGTGACGACGTTCACGCGATAGTACAGGTCGCCGCGAAAGCGCCCGCTGGCGACGTCGACGCCGAGATCGCGATTGGTCGCCGCGACCACGCGCGCATCGATGCGTTGGGACGTCGTCGCCCCGACGCGGCGGACTTCGCCCTCCTGCAGCGCGCGCAGGAGCTTCACCTGCAGTGCCGACGGGAGCTCGCCGATCTCGTCGAGAAAGAGCGTGCCGCCGTTGGCCTCTTCGAAGAGGCCGATCTTGTAGCGATCGGCGCTCGTGAAGGCGCCCTTCACGTGGCCGAACAGCTCACTCTCGAGCAGCGGCTCCGGGATTGCACCGCAATTCACGGCGACGAACGCCCTGTCGGCGCGCGGGCTGCTCTTGTGCACGAGCCGGGCGACGAGCTCTTTCCCCGTGCCGCTCTCCCCCGTGATCAGCACCGTGCTCGGATGCCGCGCGACCTTGCGCGCCATATCGAGCGCCGCCTTGATCGAAGCCGAGTGGCCGATGATCTCGTCCGCGCCGCGAATGGTCGAGAGCTGATCCTCGAGCTCCTCCACCTTCGCGCGCAGCTTCTCTCGCTCCGCCGCCTTTCGCACGGCGAGCACCACTTCCTCCGCGCGGAACGGCTTCTGAACGTAGTCGTAGGCGCCCTTCTGCATCGCCGCGATGGCGGTATCGGAATCACCGTACGCGCTCATGGCGATCACGAGCGCGTGCCCGCCGCCCTGCGTGTAGCGCTCGATGAACTCGAGCCCATCCATCTTGGGCATGCGCAGATCGCAGAGGACGAGATCTACATCCTCCGTGGCGAGCTTCGTCAGCGCCTCTTCACCCTCACCTGCGGTGCCGACGTTGTGCCCTTCCGCACCCAGGATCCGGGAAACCGTTTGACGCAGCCCCGGCTCGTCGTCGACGACGAGGATCTTCACGGCCGAACAGCGGCGACGCTGGCGGGGCGCTCGTCTGTGCTTGCGGCTTCGTCGGGGACCGGGAAATACATCATGAACGCGGCTCCGCCCTCGCGGGCGGGGCGCACCCAGATCGTGCCGCCCAAACCTTCGACGATGCGCGAAACGACGGCGAGCCCCAGCCCCGTGCCGCGCCCCGGCTCCTTCGTGGTGTAGAACGGGTCGAAGATCTTCTCGCTCTCCGTGATGGGGACGCCCGGCCCGGAATCCGCGACGATCAGCTTGAGGATCTGTGATGGCTCGCCGACGCTGTTGATCCATGCGCGCACGCGTGCGCTCTGCTCGCGCGCGACATCGAAGCCATCCGGATCGTTGTTGCGGCGACCGTTGCGGCCGGTGACGTCGTCGAACGCGACGGACTGCGTCACGATCCAGACCTTCCCATACCCCTGCATCGCGTCGACCGCGTTCAGCACGAGGTTGACCAGCACCTGCTCGAGCTCGTGCGCATCCCCGATGAGCTTGGGGAGCCCGTTCTGCAGTGCGACTTCCGGCGCAACTTCGCGCAGCGTTCCCTGGTCGCGCAGCAGCTGGACGACCTCGTTTACCGTGACGTTGAGATCGATGCGCGACGTGATGCGGCGGCGCGGGCGCGCGTACTCGAGCATCCCGCGCATGATGCGATCGATACGCGCCGTCTCGCGCTCGATCCCTGCGACGGCGTCCATCCCATCGGTGTCGAGCGTCGCGGTCTTGCGCAGGATGTGCGCGTAGCCGCCGATGGCGCCGAGCGGGTTGCCGATCTCGTGGGCAACGCCGGCGGCGAGACGTCCGACGCTGGCGACCTTTTCGAGATGCGTGCGCTGTGCCTGCTCCTCAAGGATGCGCGCAGTCATGCGGTTGATGCTTCGCGCGAGGCGCGAGAACTCGGTTGGGCCGCTGCGTGGCACCCGGCGCGACAGATCGCCGTCGGCGATCGCCTCGGTGGTCTCGACGACGGTGTCCAGCGGATCGAGCACGAGCCCCTGGATCGTGTACGCGCCGAAGGCGACGAAGATCAGGATGTCGGCGAGGATCAGGAGCGCCAGGTAGATCGGGCCGTCCTTGCTCAGCGTCAGCGTCTCGAGGACGACGGCGTTGAGCGCGGCGAGCGAGAGCGCGGCCGTGCCGAGGACGGCAAGGCTCAGCATCATCTCGGTCTTGAGCGATGCACGGAGCTTCAGCGGCCCTACTTCCACGGGGGCGCTGGTCCCTTCCATCGGGCGCGAGGGTGTTGGCGAGACGGCGGTTGTCATGGTCGGCTGAACAGAGGACGCGCCAGCCGGCCCCGCGTTGCGCACGTCGCCGACCAGCGGGGGGAACGGCGATGAGGTGGGACGCCTGGTGTAGGTCACGTGTCCGCAACTCCGTAACGAGAAAGCTTCCGGTAGAGCGTCGAAGGATCGATGCCGAGGACGTCCGCCGCGCGGCTCTTGTTGCCGCCTTCGCACTGGAGCACCCACATGATGTACGCGCGCTCGATCACGTCGAGCGCCGGGTTTGCATTGGCGGGACGATCGGCGATCAGAGGCTCGGGCTTTCGCTCGGTGACGCGCTCGGGGAGCGCTCCCACCTCGACTGTGGGCCCGTTCGAGAGGATCATCGCGCGCTCGAGGGCATTCTCGAGCTCCCGAACGTTTCCGGGCCACGAATACGCGAGCATCGCGTCGAGCGCTTCGTCGGTGAGCCGCTTGGGGTCTTCCCCGCGCTGCAGGGCGCCACGCAGAAGGAAGGCGTCGATGAGCAGCGGAACATCATCGCGGCGCTGGCGCAGCGGAGGGAGATGCAGTGCAAAGACGTTGAGCCGATAGAAGAGATCTTCGCGGAAGGTGCCGCGCTTCATCTCCTCTTCGAGATCGCGATTGGTGGCGGCGAGAATACGCGTGTCGATCGCGACGGGCTCGGTGCCGCCAACGGGGATCACCTCGCGCTGCTGGAGCACGCGCAGGAGCTTCACCTGCGTCGCCTGCGTCGTCTCGCCTATTTCGTCGAGGAAGAACGTCCCCTTGGTGGCGGCCTCGAAGAGCCCGCGCTTGTCCTTCACCGCCCCGGTGAACGACCCCTTCATGTGACCGAACAGCTCACTCTCGAGCAGACTCTCCGGGAGCGCACCGCAGTTGATCGAGTTGAACGTCCCTTCGGTTCGATGCGACAGCTCGTGGATGTAGCGCGCGACGACTTCCTTGCCGGTGCCCGACTCCCCCTGAATGAGCACGATCGAATCGGTGGGCGCCACGGTCTCGGCCAGGCGCAGCACGCTGAGCCACGCCTTGCTGCGACCGACCGGTGCACTCACGCCGTTCTGCCCCTGACGCTTGATCTCCTGCTTGAGCGACTGGTTCTCGACGCGCAGCTGCCGGTGCTCGGCCGCGCGCCTCAGGATCGCGATGATCTCGTCGTTGACGAATGGCTTCTGGATGTAGTGGTAAGCGCCCTCGTTCACGGCCTGGATGGCGGAGCGAAGGTCGGCCTGCGCGGTCATGAGGATCACCGGCACGAACGGATCCTTGGCGCGTGCGGCGGAGAGAATCTCGAGGCCGCCGACGTTTGGCATGCGCACATCGGAGAGCACGATGTCCGGATCGAGGGCGGCGATCTGTTCGAGCCCCTGCTTTCCGCCCAGCGCGACGTGCGGCGTGAAGCCCTCGTTCCGGAGGAGGATCTTGAGTGTCTCGAGAATTCCGGTCTCGTCATCGACGATGAGCACGGTCGGGCTGGCGATAGCCATCATTCGACGATTTCCACGGGAATGCGGTGCTGGATCTGCGGGAGCAACACGGTGAAGCGCGTGCCCTTGGGGCTCGAGTCCATGAAGACGAAACCGCGGTGTGCTTCGATGGCGCGGTGCACGATCGGCAGACCGAGTCCCGTGCCCCCCGTCTTGGTCGTGAAGAACGGATCGAAGACGCGTTCGCGAAGCTCGATCGGGATGCCGGGGCCGTTGTCGGACACACGAAGCGCGATCGCGCTCACCTCGAAGGGCACGCCGGTTGGTATCTGCTCGGCGTTGAGGCGCGAGACTTCGACGGTGACGCGGCCGGTGTTGATCGGCGCGGCCTGCACGGCGTTGAGCGTGATATTGAAAATCGCGCGGTGCAACAGGTCCTCGTCTCCCTCGACGAGCAGCGGCTCGGTGGGGACCACGCAGGTGACGGTGACGCCGGTTTTGCGATCCGGATGCGTGTCGGCGAGGCGCACCGCCGCCTGCGCGACCTCACCCATGTTCACGCGCTCGCCGCGAGTCACGCGCACGCGCGCGAAGTCGAGGAACTCGGAGAGGAGGCGCGAGAGGCGGTCGGACTCGCGCACGATGAGTGTGGAGAGCACCTTCTCATCCTCCGTCGCGCGCGCGCGCGATCCGAGCTGCTCGACCGCGCTGCGAATCGACGCGAGCGGATTCTTGATCTCGTGCGCGAGCGACGCGCTCAGCTCTGCTACCGCCTCGAGGCGCTCGGCGCGCAGGTGAAGCTCCTCGAGCCGCTTGTTGTCGGAGATGTCCTGGAAGATCACCGTCCCCGACATGTTGGCGGGGGTGCCGTCCGCGCTCATCGTGGTGGTAGTGAAGCCGATCGGGAAGGTGCGGCCGTTCACCGTGATCGCGGCCTCGCCGCGCGTGACGCGCTCGTGGCCATGCACGGCCTTCTCGAGCGCGGCGGTGAGCGCGGGTGCGTGAGTCGTGATGACGTCCTTGATGTGCTCTCCGCGCACCAGCTCGTCGTCGAAGCCGATGAGCTTTCCGGCCATCGAGTTTGCGAAGAGAATTCGTCCCTGCACGTCGATCGTGATGATCCCGCTCCTGATGTTCTTGAGCACGTCCTCGGCCTGCAGCTTGACGACCACGAGCTGCTGCGCGAGCGCCTCGCGATTGACGCCGGCTTCCTGCAGGCGGGCGCCGAGGTAGGCGAC
>JBBSEY010000149.1:0-7394 GCA_038239265.1 Gemmatimonadales bacterium
ATCGCGTCGCGCGCCGTCTGGACGTAGTCGCCGATGGACTCGTTGATGTCATCGAACGGAATCTTGTCCCACATCTCCTCTCCCCGCGCCGCCGCCCACTTCGCCCCGCGACGGCCGGCCTTTCCCGCGGCCGCCTGGGCCATTGCGCCTGCTTCCCGCGCCAGTGTGCGCGGCGTCCGCTTGCGGCGCACCTGCAGAAGCAGTGCGATCCCGGCGCCCGCGGCGAGCCCCAGCACCGCCGCCGTCAGCAGGTCGTACTGCTGGCCGTCACCCCGGCTCGCCCCGTCGCGACCGTTTGATGCGCGGCTCCGTCCGCTCGAACGTGGTCCTGTTGTCGTAGCCATCACTCATATCCTCCGCGGCATCTACCGCCGCATCAAGGTCACCGTCATCAACATCAACGTCGTCGAAATCGTCGAGATCATCATCGTCCAGCGCTACCAGCTCTTCGTCATCAATGTCGTCCAGCTCCTCGCGGTCCCCCGCGAGCCGAGCACCATCTTCCCGGAACGCCGCCGCACCCGCTCGAACGCCTCGCACCGTCGACGCCGTGGAGACGAACGCGTGCTCGGCTTCCTCCTGCACGAGCCTCAACACTGCACCGAGCTCATGCAACCGGCGCCCCGACGCGTCCACCACCTCGCGTATGCCATCGTTCGCCACGAGCAGCGTCTTGCGAATCGCCTGGACATCCGCGCGAACCGATGTCGAGATGTAGTCGACGTTGTCCGCGATGTTCGCTGCATGCTTCGTGACCGGATCGATGCTGCGCTCGATGTGATCGATCAGCGTCTCGAACTTCGCAGCCGTTTTGCGCAGTCTGACGACGGCCGGAAGCAGCAGAATCATCAGCGCCAGGAAAAAGAGCGATGATGCCGCTCCTGCGATCTGCAGGAGAATGGCGACCCAACCCGCGCCGGGAGAGCTGGAGCGGGCGAGGGACGCTTCTGCCTCTGCTGCACCCTGCAAGACGAGGGCGCCTATCTCGCTGATCAAGGTCATGCGTCCGCGAAGTTCGGAGGGGTCAGGTGTCTCGCGTCCCGCACATGCGTCCGCGGCTCGTGAGCGTGGGTACGTGCAATGGTGGTGCCATGATCCTTCAATTGGAAGCGAGTCGGCACGTTGTCAAGCGCATTCCTTGACTTGATGCTGCAAGCCGGGGCATCCTTCCCAAAGTTCGCACGATCGGCAGCGCAGAGCGCGATCCCGCCGCGCCATCCCTCCTCGCTCACTCACTCCATCCCCCTTGGCCGCCCCGCTGCGCTACATCGTCGAAGGTGGACACACGCTCGCCGGCACGATCACGCCGTCCGGCAACAAGAACGGGGCGCTCCCGATCATTGCCGCCGCGCTCCTGACGGATCAGAAGGTCACTCTCGAAAACGTCCCGCGCATTCGCGATTGCGAAACGCTCGTCAAGCTGATCATCTCGCTCGGCGTCGCCGCGGAGTGGACGGCGCGCAACACGCTCGTGATCGAGGCGAAGGTGGTCCAGCCGAGTGCGCTCGACCCGATTCTCTGCGCCAAGATCCGCGCGTCGATTTTGCTCGCGGGCCCGCTCCTCGCCCGAAGCGGGGGTGTCACGCTCCCGCCTCCGGGGGGCGACGTGATTGGGCGCCGCCGTCTCGACACGCACTTCCTCGCGCTCGAACAGCTGGGCGCCACGGTGGCGATCGGGGAAGATTTCGTCCTGAGTACGAAGGGGCTGAGAGGCGCCGACGTCTTTCTCGATGAGCCGAGCGTCACGGGAACCGAGAATGCGCTGATGGCCGCGAGCCTCACGCACGGCACCACCACGCTCCGCAACGCAGCGGGAGAGCCCCATGTGCAGGACCTCGCAAATTTCCTGGTTGCGATGGGCGCCACGATCGAAGGGATCGGCACCAACACCATCACGATCGAAGGCGCGAAGTCGCTGCACGGCGCTTCGCACCGGATCGGCCCGGACCACATCGAGGTCGGCTCGTTCATCGGCCTCGCCGCCGTGACACACTCCGACCTGCGCATCGCGAGCGCGGGGGTCGAGCATCTCCGCTCCGTGCGACTCGGCTTCGAGCGCCTCGGCATCGCATGCACGGTGATCGGCGACGATCTCCTCGTCTCGGGCAAGCAGAGCCGCGCGATCGTCAGTGATCTCGGCGGGCACGTGCCGAAGCTCGAGGATCAGCCGTGGCCCGCGTTCCCGGCCGATCTGATGTCGATTGCGATCGTCACGGCGACGCAGTGCGAGGGACTCATTCTCATGCACGAGAAGATGTTCGAATCGCGCATGTTCTTCGTCGACAAGCTCATCGGGATGGGCGCGCGCATCGTGCTTTGTGACCCGCATCGCGCGCTCGTCGCGGGACCATCCCCGCTGCGCGGGAGTACACTCGAGTCCCCCGACATTCGCGCCGGGATGGCGATGCTCCTGGCCGCGCTGTGCGCGACGGGGACGAGCACCATCAACAACGTCGGACAGATCGAGCGGGGCTACGAGCGCATCGATGAGCGCCTCCGCGCGCTGGGCGCGCAGATCACTCGCATCGAGGATCGCCGCAGCTGACGCCGACTCGCGAACGCATTCCCGATTTCGAGAGCTTTGGAATCACGGCGTTCACGACGACCCGCGACGCCGGGAGCTACGCGACGCATTCGGAGGAGCCGACGCGCGACGTGATGGGCCGGTGGGATGCGCTGCGTGGTTCGCTGCACATGCCGGTGCCGCGCTTCGCGACGGCGTCGCAGGTGCACGGGACGCGCGTCGTCGAACAAGATGGCGCGTGGGAAGGGTGGCTCCGGGTACCCGAGGCAGACGGACACTTCGCGCCGCGGAGTGGAACCGCGATGGCCGTGACGATCGCGGACTGCGTGCCGATCTTCATCGCCCATCCTCACGGTGCGATCGCCCTCCTGCATTCCGGGTGGAAGGGCACCGCGGCGCGGATCATCGATCGCGCGTTCGCGGCATTCAGCCGGGAGGGGTTGGCTGCGTCCGATCTCCACCTGCATCTCGGGCCGGCTATCTGTGGATCGTGCTACGAGGTGAGCGCGGAGGTAGCGACGGCACTGACGGCGATCGAGTCCACCGGTACGCAGCGCGTCGACCTTCGCGAGCTGATCGCGGCGCAGGCACGCGAGGCCGGCGTCGCGCACCTCACGACGAGCCGCTGGTGCACGCGATGCGACAACGCGCGCTTCTTCTCGCACCGCGCGGGGGACGCCGGTCGACAGCTCGCCGTGATGCTCGCACGAAGCGATGCTCACATGGATGGCGCGCGGGTTGACTCGCCCTAACTTCAAGCCTAGATTGCATATCGGTTGCCCAGTCGTAGTTGCGGCGGGGCCGGATGTGGGGGAGGTTACCCCACATTTTTTATTTTTTGTCGCTTGCGAATCGACGTGAATAAAGCGCTGGAAGTCGTTGTAGGCAAAGAGCTTGACGGGTTGGGGTACGATCTGGTGGAATTGCGTACTGCGGGGAGCCGCGCGCGCCCGACGTTGCAGCTGCGCATCGATCGCCGGGACGGGCAGGCGATCACCGTCAGTGATTGCGCGATCGTTTCGCGCGCGGTCGAAACGCGGCTCGAAGCGGAAAAGAAGGTGGGGCCGGAATATGTGCTCGAGGTGTCATCGCCGGGAATCGAGCGACCGCTGCACAAGGCGGCCGATTGGCGCCGGTTCGTGGGGCAGCGGGCCAGCGTGTTGAGCCCGGCGCTCCAGGGCCGCACTGAGGTCGAGATCGTCGGCGTCGAAGGGGTGGACGGAGCGGAGATCGTGCTCGTGCGCGCCGCGAATGGTATCGAACAGCGTATTGCGTTGGCCGACGTGAAAGACGCCCGGCTGGCATTCACTTGGTAAGCGACGGGAGTTCCCGATGGTCAGCTCCGTAGACATGTTGAGCGCGATCAAAGAGCTAACGAATACGAAGCAGCTCGATCGCAGCGAGCTGCATCTGCTGCTGCAGGATGGCTTTCTCGCCGCCATGGCCAAGCGCTATGGACCGACCGTGCAGGCCGAGGTCGAGATCGATGAGGGACGTGGTGCGATCAAGATCACACGCCTCCGCAGCGTCGTCGCGGAAGTGGTGGACGCGAGCCGCGAAATCTCCGTGGAAGACGCGCGCGTGTACGACGAAGGGTTCGAAGTCGGCGACATGCTCGAGGATCCCGTGGACTTCGCGGATTTCGGGCGCACGGCCATTCAGGCGGCGAAGCAGCGGATCATTCAACGGGTTCGCGAGCGCGAGCGCACGCGCATTCGCGACGAGTTCGCGACTCGCGTCGGCGATCTGCTCTCCGGCGAAGTGCAGCAGATCGAGCGCGGCAAGCTGGTCATCATGCTCAACAAGTTTCGCGAGGCGGAGGCGATCATTCCGTATCGCGAGCAGAATCACCGCGAGCACTATCACCAGGGCGAGCCGATTCGCGCGGTTCTCAAGCGCATCGAAGAGACGCCCAAGGGACCGCGCCTCATCCTCAGCCGCGCCGATGGTCTGTTCGTAAAGGCACTGTTCAAGCTCGAGGTCCCCGAGATCCAGCAGGGGATCGTCGAGATTCGCGCGTCGGCGCGCGAAGTCGGCAGCCGTACGAAGATCGCCGTGTTCTCGCGCGACGACTCGATCGATCCGGTGGGCGCCTGCGTCGGGCTCAAGGGGTCGCGTGTGCAGGCCGTGGTGAACGAGCTGGGCGGCGAGCGCATTGACATCGTGCCCTGGTCCGCGGATCCCGAGCGCTTCGCCAAGCTCGCCCTCGCCCCGGCCCGCGTCGCGCGCGTGTTCAGCGATGGCGTCGCCAAGAGCATTCAGGCGGTCGTCGACGAAGACCAGCTCTCGCTCGCGATCGGTCGCAACGGACAGAACGTGCGTCTTGCGAGCGAGCTCACGGGGTGGAAGATCGATCTGTACTCGAGCCGCGAATGGCTGGAGCGCGGTGGCGAGACTCCGCTGTTCGCACCGCTTCCGGAAGAAGTCTCCGTCGCGGCAGACGTTCGCCTCGCGGACATCGGCGCGCTCGGTCCGGCCACTGTGGCCGTGCTCGAGGACGCCGGGTATCGCACGTTGAACGACATCATCGATCTCGACCGCGACGATTTCCTTCGCCTTCCCGGGATCGCGCCGGAAGAGGCGGATCGCATCATGGCCATGATCGACGAGCTCACGGAAGACAACAGCAGCAGCGGTGAAGGCAGCGACGGCGCCGATGCCGGCGCCTTGCCGCCGGCGTAGTGGAGAAAGCAGCAGGAGCGCTCGATACGAGTGCGTTGGACAACAGGATTCTCGGGCTCGTCGGGCTCGGCGTGAGGAGCAGAAGGGTGGTCGTGGGTGTCGAGATGGTGCGCGCGGCCGCAAAGAAGGGAACGCTCGTGCTGGCGATCGTGGCGCCGGATGCATCGCGGCACAGTCGCGAGAAAGTGCTGCCGCTCCTGGCAGCCAAGGGGGTGCAGGTGATCGAAGGCCCATCGGCGCGAGCGCTGGGGGCGGCCGCAGGTCGAGAGACGACCGCGGCGGTGGGGGTGATCGATCGCGATCTCGCGAAGGGAATTGCGGGAATCGCGGAACGCAGTTGAGATGCAGAGGCTCCAGAGGAGGAGTGTTTGATCAAGCTTCGAGTGAATGAACTGGCAGGGGAGTTCGGCATTACCAGCGACGAGCTCATGACGATGCTCCGCTCAATGGATGTGCCGGTACGAAGTCATCTCAGTCAGCTGAGCGACGAACAGATCGCGCGCCTTCGTGCACGATGGGAGCGCGAGAAGCGCGCACGCCAGGAAAAGCCGGCTGCGGCTCCGGCACGCCGCCGCCGCGGGACAGCGGCAGCGGCGGCTGCTGCGCCGGTCGTCACCGCGCCTGCGCCTGAAGCTGCGCCCGAAGCTGTTGGCGCCGCGCCGACCCGTCGTCGCCGCAAGGCCTCGGACATCGCGGCAGCGGCGGAGGTCACGGCCGCGCACGAAGCGGAAGTGGCCGCCACGGCAGCGACGAACATCGAGCCCGCGGTCTCGAGACTCGAGGAAGAGCTGCTCGTAGCCGATCCGGTTGCGGATGCGCCCGTGCGTCAGCCGATCGAAGAGTCGCGGATCACCGCGTACTCTTCTCCACCAACGCCTGCGCGTCCACCCGCACCGCGCGCGCCCGACGCGGGCGCGTACAGCCGCTCTGGCGACGCAACCACTGCCGGCCCCGCGCAGACGCCGCGCCCCGCCGCTGGCGGCGACTGGCAGCGTCCGCGCCCCGTCGTTCCAGGGCCGCCACGTCCGAAGCCCGCGTCTGCGGGTGGCTATCCGCCGCGACCGATCGCCTCGGCTGCACCGGGCGGCGCGTCGACTTCCTCGTCCGGATCAGGGCTCGCTCCGCGTCGCGATGACAAGCGCGGTGGCGCCGGCAAGCGCAAGAAGGGGAAGCGCGGGTCGGTCGACCAGGAAGCGGTGACGGCGAACATCTCCAAGACGATGACCGCCATGCGCGGCGCCCCCGCGCGTCGCGGCTCGCGTCGCTCTGACGAGCCGTCGTACCGCGAAGAGGTCGAAGCGCAGCGAATCGCCGAGGTCGAGCGCGAGAAGACGATCGTCCGCGTCAACGAGTTCATCACGGTGAGCGAGCTCGGTGCGATCCTCAAGGTGCCACCCACGCAGATCGTGACCTTCACGCTCAAGAACCTCGGGCTGATGGTCACGATCAATCAGCGCCTCGACTTCGACCAGATCGAGCTGATCGCCTCCGAATTCGGCTTCCAGGCCGTGCGCGAGGCCGATTACGCCGTTGCCGATTCGGCAGACGAAACCGCAGACGAGCGCGCGGATCTTCTCCCGCGCCCTCCCGTCGTCACGATCATGGGTCACGTCGATCATGGCAAGACGTCGCTGCTCGATTACATCCGGAAGGCAAACGTCGTCGCGGGCGAGGCCGGTGGCATCACGCAGCACATCGGCGCCTACCACGTTACGCTCGCAAGCGGAAAGACGATCACCTTCCTCGACACGCCGGGCCACGAGGCGTTCACCGCCATGCGTGCGCGCGGCGCGCAGGTGACGGACATCGTCGTCCTCGTCGTCGCGGCAGACGATCAGGTCATGCCGCAGACGATCGAGGCGATCTCGCACGCCAAGAATGCGGGCGTACCGATGGTCATCGCGATCAACAAGATCGATCTGCCTTCGGCGAACGTGCCGAAGGTGAAACAGGAGCTTCTGCAGCACGGCGTCGTGCTCGAGGAGTTTGGTGGCACGACGCTCGATACGCCGATCTCCGCCAAGAAGGGAACCGGCGTGCCGGAGCTGCTCGAGCAGATTCTGCTGCAGGCGGAGATTCTCGACCTGCGCGCGAATCCCAATCGCCGTGCGAGCGGTGTGGTCGTCGAGGCCCAGCTCGATCCGGGGAAGGGTCCGGTGGCGACGGTCCTCATCGAGAACGGCACCAT
>JBBSEY010000150.1:0-7295 GCA_038239265.1 Gemmatimonadales bacterium
GCGTTCGGACATCGCACATCGGGTGTGTGAAATCCCGGCCAACTACACCAGCGCCCGCACCATTCTTCATTTCGCCAGAAAGCCGGTGACGAGTGCGATCGTGGCGGTCGGGTTCTCCTCCATGATCCAGTGCCCCGAGTTCGATACGATTCCCTGTGTGACGTTCGATGCGGCGAAGCGCATCACCGCGGCCATCTTCGGGCCGAACGAATGATCTCCGCCGATCGCGAGCACCGGCATCGTCAGCTTTCCCTTCGCCATGCAGAGCATGGTTGTCGATCGAGTCCTGATCGAATGCCCGGAACTGCTAGAAACCCGCGTGCATGCGCCCTGGCTTCGCGTAGATCGCGGCGTAGTGCGCGCGTACTCCTTCATTGATGGTTTTCGGATCGTACGAGAGCTCGTCGTAGAAGCGATCGAGCCAGATGCGCTCGCGGCCGGCGACGAGGCGATCTTCGTCCTTCCCCCCAGAACGAGAAGTGCCAGGTGTGATGATCGAGCTTCATCTCATCCCACGGCCCGACGCCGGGCAGCGGTGCATTGATGAGCACGAAGCGGCGCACGCGCGTGGGATTTTCCGCAGCGAAGGCGTAGGTGACCATGTTGCCGATGTCGTGCGCGACGATGTCCACCTGCTGCACCTTGAGCGCGTCGAGCACGCCGGCGATGTCGTGTGCCTGTGTCTTCTTGTCGTAGCCGCTCTTGGTGATCTCGGACAGCCCCATGCCGCGCAGATCGGGGATGATGACCATGTGATCCACCGCCAGCTTCTTCGCGAGCGCGACCCATATGTCGCCGGTTTCGCCGTAGCCGTGCTGCAGCGACCGCCGTGGCGGCTACAGCGAAAAGGGAAATTGCCATCACTTACGTTATAGCGAGCGGGCGATGGTGGCGAGTCACGCGAACGGGTAGTCCGAAACCAGCCACCGCATCAATGGAAATCGTGCCCCTTCCACCCCTCGAGCTCTTCCCCCGCCTTGAGCTCGCGAAAGACCACTCCCTTCAGATTCACCACCGTCTGCTCCACCTGCAGCGTGCCGCGCACCAGAATCAGTGGTGCCGTCGAGATCATCAGCGCCTGCTTCTCGAACAGCTTCGGCAGCACCACGACGTTCACGAGCCCCGTCTCATCCTCGAGCGTCAGGAACACGAATCCCTTCGCCGTTCCCGGGCGCTGGCGACAGATCACCAGCCCCGCTGCCGCGACATCGTGCGCTCCATTCGGCAGCGCGATGATCTCGCGTGCCGTGCGCACGCCATTCTCCTTCATCATCGCGCGCAGATGCAGCATCGGATGTCCGTTGAGCGATAGTCCAGTCATTCTGTAATCCGACGCCGTGATCTCGCGCGCGCTCATCGCAGGCACCGAGCCCGGTACCTCGAGCTTGATGCGCGAGGGCGCCAGCGGCCCCGCATCGCCGCGTTCGATCTCGAGCATCCGCCACACCGCCGCGCGCCGACGCCGCGCGCTCGGTTCATCCGGCACGAAGCAGTCGAGCGCGCCGCCCTCGGCCAGCGCGCGCAACGCGCGCCGGTCGAGTCCTGAGCGCTGCACCACATCGCCGATCGATGCGAAGGTGCCGCCCGTCTCGACCGCGCGCTGCAGCAGCTCGCGCGACTTGCCGCCGATCCCGCGCACGAGCCTCAGTCCGAGCCGCACGGCGAAGCTCTCGCCGAGTGGCTCGATCGTCGAGTCGTAGCGCGAGCGCGAGGCATCCACCGGGAGCACGGTCACGCCGTGGCGCTTCGCATCCTCGATGAGCGTGCCCGGCGAGTAGAAGCCCATCGGCTGCGCGTTCAGGATCGCCGCGAGAAATTCCGGCGCGTAGTAGTGCTTGAGATACGCGCTCGCGTACACGAGCAGGGCGAAGCTCGCCGCGTGCGATTCCGGAAAGCCGTAGTCGGCGAAGGCATTGATCTGGTTGTAAATCCGCTGCGCGACTTCCTGCGAGAAGCCGTTTCTGATCATCCCTTCGATCATCTTCTGGCAGATGTCCGCCATGCGCTCGCGACTCCGCTTGTGCCCCATCGCGCGACGCAGCGTGTCCGCCTCCCCCGCGGTGAAGCCCGCGGCAGCGATCGCCACCTGCATCCCCTGCTCCTGAAAGAGCGGAACGCCGAGCGTGCGCTTGAGGATGGGCTCGAGCGATGGATGCGGGTACGTCACCTCCTCCTCGCCCGCCTTGCGACGCAGATACGGATGCACCATCTCGCCCTGGATCGGGCCCGGGCGAATGAGCGCGACCTCGACGACGAGATCGTAGAAGCAGCGCGGCTTGAGCCGCGGCAGCGTGTTCATCTGCGCGCGGCTCTCCACCTGGAAGACGCCGATCGTGTCGGCCGCGCAGAGATCGTCGTACACGGCCTGGTCCGCGAAGTCGAGCGTCCACAGATCGATCGTGTGGCCGCGCATCGTGTTGATGTACTTGAGGCAGTCCTGCAGCAGCGTGAGCATGCCGAGTCCGAGGAGATCGATCTTGACGAGCCCCATCGCCTCGACGTCGTCCTTTTCCCACTGAATGACGGTGCGATTCTCCATCGACGCGGGCTCGATCGGCACGACGGTGGCGAGCGGCTCCTTCGTGAGCACGAAGCCGCCGACGTGGATCGAGCGGTGGCGCGGGATGTTGTGCATTCCCTGCACGATGAGCGGGAGCGCCTTGACGCGCGCGTCGTCGGGGTCGAGTCCCGCGCGGCGCAGGAGCGTCCCCGGCTCCGTCGGGCGGATCGCCGTGTTCGGATTTCTGCGCTCGGTGTGATCGTCGCTGCCGTGCGGATCGATCCACGCGGGGAGCTCGTGGCTCGTCGAGCGCGCGTTCGGGCTACTGTACGGCTCGTACGCCGCCATGGGCCTGGGGCGATCGGACTTCGATGTCGGGTTCGCCTTGCGGCGCTCCTCGCGCTCGCTCTCGCGAACGTTGCGCTCCTTCTCCTCGAGCGCGCGCGTGCGGTTGACGACCTCCGTGCCGCGCACGAGATGCGATCCGATTCGCTCGGCGTGTGCCGCTTCGCTGTCGGTGCTGCTATCGCCATTCTCGTAGGCGACGTCCGTCTCCACCTGCATTGCCTCGGCCGTCGCGCGCGCGGAGAAGCGATCGCTCATCGCGGCGAGCGTGTCGGCCTGCTCAACGGAGAAGCCGAGGACGCGGCACGCATCGCGCACGGCGGAGCGGCCGCGGTAGGTGATCTGCTCGCACACCATTGCCGCGTGCTCGCGGCCGTAGCGCTCGTAGACGTACTGCAGCACCTGCTCGCGGTCGCGATGTGCGAAGTCGATATCGATGTCGGGGGCTTCGCGGCGATCGTCGCTCAGAAAGCGTTCGAAGAGGAGGTTGAGCTTGATCGGATCGACGGCGGTGATGCCGATGCAGAAGCACACCGCGGAGTTGGCGGCGGAGCCGCGCCCCTGGCAGAGCACGCCGGCGCGATTGGCAAAGCGGACGATATCCCATACGATCAGAAAAAATCCGGCGAGGCCGAGCCGCTTGATGAGCGCGAGCTCGTGCGCGAGCTGGGCGCGCTGGCGCTCGTTGATCATCCCCCAGCGCTCGCCAGCGCCCTGCGCGACGAGTCGCTCGAGATATTCGTCGGCGCTGACGCCGGGGGGAAGCGGGAAGGCGGGAAGCGTCGGATGGAGATCGTGCAGGCGGAAGGCACAGCGCTCGGCGATTGCGAGCGTTGCCTTCACACCATCGGGATGATGACTCCAGCGCCTCACCATGCGGGCGGGGCTCTGGAGACGCCACTCGGCGTTGGGGCGGAGGCGCGTGCCCATTTCGTCGAGCGTGCGCTGGTGGCGGAGCGAGGAGAGCACGTCGTGCACGATGCGGCCCGTCGAGCGCGCGTAGTGGACGTTGTTGGTGACCACCCACGGAACGTTCAGCGTGCGCGAGATCTCGATGAGCGGCGCGATCAGGGCGCGCTCTTCCTCGAGACCATGGTCCCAGCACTCGATGGCCAGCCGCCCATCGAAGATCTCGTGCAGTCGTGCGGCGCCCTCGCGCGCGCCCGCGGTGTCGCCGGCGCGCAGCCTGCGCGGCACGAGCCCGCGCGGGCAGCCGGTGAGCGCGAACAGTCCCTTCGCGAGCGCGGCGACTGTGTTCAGCGGGATCGATGGGCGTCCGCGCGGACAATCCATGCGTGCGCGCGTGATGAGAGTCGAGAGATTGCCGTAGCCCGTGCGATCCTCGGCGAGGAGCACGAGGTGGTGCGGCACGCCGCCATCGCCCTCGACCGTGATCTCGGCGCCGATGATGCATTCGAGATCGTCGCCCTCGCCCGCCTGCGCGAAGGCGACGATGCCGCCCAGCTCATCGTGATCGGTGATCGCGAGCGCGTGGTAGCCGAGCTCCACGGCGCGATCGACGAGCTCCGCGGGGTGCGACGCGCCGTCGAGGAGGGAGAATGCGGAGTGGCAGTGCAATTCCACGTATGGGGCTCGTGCGCGCTCAGTCATACCACCCCTGCACGAACCAGCGCTCGCGCTCGCGGAAGGCGAGGAGCTCGCCGCTGTCGGATTCGCAGCGCCAGTAGTCGCGCGCGTAGCCGTCCTTCCACCAATCGCCGGAGAGACGCTCGGGGCCCGCGGCGCGGCCGATCGTGACGCGGCGTTCGCGCCACCAGAGCGCGCAGGGGCGATCGCCGTCCCATTCGACGTCGACCGTCTCCGGTGTTTCGAGCAGGCGAAGGGCGGGGGCGCGCGGCGGCTCGGCGATCTTTGCGATGCTCGCCACGCGCGCATCACCACGCGCGTCATCGCTCTCGCACCACGCGCCGTTCCGCTCGATGCGATGCTCATCGCGCAGCGCGGGGCGCACCACCGCCTGCGCGCCGAGCTCCGCGCGCAGGCGCGCGAAGGCCGCGTCGGCGGCGGCGGGGTCGTGCCAGCCGAGCGCGAGGAGGTCGCCCTGATCGCTCGACGCGGGCGCCGTGGACGTGATCGCGACCGCGAGTCCGCACACGGGAGCGGTGAGCGTCCACGTGTCGAGCAGGGCGCGGCAGTGCTCGATGAGTGGCGCCGCGCGCGCGACGGGGCGCGGGAGGTGCACCTGTCGCGTGACCGTGTGCGGCGCGGCGCCCGAGGGGAGCGCGCTCCTCCGATCGTCGAGGGTGAGGGTGATCGCGATCGTCGCCGCCGCGCGCCCCTCGGCCGCGAGCGCCGAGGCGAGGCGATCGATGGCGGGGCGGAGGAGAAAGAGCACCGGCTCCATCGTCGTCGCCGGCGATGCGAGCTCCACCTCGGCCGCGTGCCGCGCGGAGACCGATGCGAGTACGGGGCGGCGCACGTCGTCGCCGCGCGCGAGGCGCCACGCGGCGAGTCCGGTGTTCCCCCAGCGCCGCTCGATGTCTTCGCTGCCGAGCGCGGCGAAGGCGCCGGCGGATGCGATGCCGAGGGCGGCGAGCGTGGCGCGGAGCTCGCCTTCCATGGGGATGAGTGCGAGCGGCGCGGGGGCGAGATACGCGGCATCGCCGCCGGCGGGGACGATGAACGCCGCTTCGACGCTCGTGCGACGGCCGGGGGCGGCCCACGTCGCGGCGCGTGCGGCGACGCACGAGCTCGCGATCGCGACGCGCGCGCGCGGATGCCACGCGCCGGCGATCTCGGCGAGCGCGCGCACGAGCATCCGCTCGCCGCCTTGAGCCTCGAGCCCGTGCGCGCCGATCCACCAGAGTCCGGGCTCGTGCGCGGCCGGCGTCACCTGCGGACTCGCAACGAGGAAGTGCGCCGAGAGCTCGGCGATCGCGCTCGTGATGGCCGTGTCGTCCCAGTCGAGGATGGTGAGGGCGGCGCAGCGTGCGCGCGACTCGAGCGCCGTCATCCCGCTGCGCACGCCGGCGCGCGCGGCTGCGCCGGAGACCGCGCGCAGCTTGCCGTCGCTCACGAGCGCGACGAGGGCGTCATCCCACGAAGGCGGAGTTGCGCTTACGGCGTGGAGCGGTGGATGTGACGGAGTGTTTCGCAGCGGCGTTGGTCGCAGCGGATTTTGCTGCGGCGGATTTTCCCGTGGCGGAGTTGTCCGGGTAGGAGGTGATGGTGGGAGTGGATGGAGCGGGGACGTATGGGCGTTGCGGGTGCGCCACACCGCGGCGATCGGGAACCTCGGGATGCGCACACAGGCGACGCGCCACTGCTCTGCCATAACTCACCTCGATCGTCCGGCGTTTACCACCCTTCTCCAGCGTGAGCGTAGTCGTGCGTTCGGAGCGCGCGTTGCTCTGGGCGAGTCGTATTCGAACCGAGCTTCCCGTGGCGTCACCACCGCGCTCGCCGGTGACGACGAAGGCGGCGCCGACATCGCGTGCGAGTCGTGTGAGTCGCACCGCGAGCACGCGCGAGAGCTGCGGCGCGCCGTCCATCACCACGAGCGCGAAGGCGCCGGAGCGGAGGAGGAGATCGGCGCACCATGGTGCCCGAGTTGCGTTGGTGGGGCGGATGATCCAGAGCGGCGCGCGCGCGCTGCCGACGTGCGCCCAGTCGCGCGGCGCGAGCGTGCGCGTCGCGTCGATGTACGCGACCCATCGCCCACCACTCGCGGCGGCGGTGACGAGGGTGCGGAGCATCGACGTGCGCCCGCTGCCGCTCGCGCCGGTGATCTCGGTGAGCCGCCCACGCGGGATGCCGCGATCGACGAGAAGCGCGTCGAGCTCGGCGATCCCCGTGGGGAGTGGCGCGCGATCCGGGCGCACGCTTTCCTGGATGGCGCCGAGCTGCAGCTTCAACTCCCGAACAGAAGCCGAAAGGTCAAGGGACGCGAGGACGCGCGCGGGGGCGGTCATCGTGGGATCAGCGCTCGCTTACGAGGTCGTTCGCATCGGCGAACGGGAGCGCATCGTTCGCGAAGTTGAACGTTCCCTGCTCCTTGATCTCGTTCGCTGCACGGAGGAAGGCGCCGAGTGCGGCGCGGCTGAGCGCGGATCCGACGCTGATGCGCTTGACGCCGAGCGCGGCGAGCTGGGCGACGGAGAACGGCGCGCCCTTGATCCCCATGATGACGTTGACGGGCTTGCCCACGGATGAGCAGACCGCGCGAATGTGATCGGTGCGGGTGAGCCCTGGCGCATAGAGGACATCGGCGCCGGCGGCCTCGAAGGCCTGGAGGCGTCGGATGGTGTCGTCGATGTCGGGACGGGCGTGCAGAAAGTTTTCTGCGCGCGCGACGAACATGAACGGGAAGGGAAGCGCGTGCGCCGCCTCGGCCGCGGCGGCAACGCGCTCGGCCGCGTGCGCGATGTCGTAGATCGGATTGCGCGAATCGCCGGTGGAGTCCTCGATCGATGCGCCGACGAGACCGACC
>JBBSEY010000151.1:0-7269 GCA_038239265.1 Gemmatimonadales bacterium
GAGCCCCCAGTAGCTGTTCGGGCTTACAGCGATCAAGTCAGCGGTGCTCCAACTCTCACACGGGCTTGGGTGACCCTGGGATGGGACGAGCTGCCGCTGTCCTGAAGATGCTCGCGAGACACGAGGAGACATACAAGGATGTGGGATGACAAGCCCCTTTCAATGCGCAATTTCTCGAGCCTGCCCTCGCCGATGAACCGTCTCCCGATAGTGCTGCTTACCATCCTCGCATGCCAGCCGGCCAAAGCCGCCGAACAATACGGCTTCGTCGCCCGCCTGGGGAATGACACGATCTCCGTCGAGCGCATCACCCGCCGCGGCGACGAGATCGAAAGCGACGAGGTCGATCGCTTTCCGCGCGTTCGGCGCCGGCATACCACGATTCGCCTGGCTCAGGACGGAACCATCCGGCATCTCGAAATGGACATCGTGACGCCGAGTGAGCCGCTGAACGAACGTGAGCGACACGTCGTCGCGGATGTGCGGGCGGACTCCGTGTATCTGTCCAAGCACGACTCGACGGGCACGAAGTCGTACGTCTTCGCGACGGGGGGCGCGCCCACCATGCCGCATCTGCCGCAGATGTATGGCCTCACCGACCTGTACTTCGGCGCGGCACTCAGGCACGCCGTCGCTCCGGGCGATAGCGTGACGCTGCGGCAATACTACATAGATCGCGAGTTCGATCGTTTTCCGCTGCACAGCGGCGTGGTCCGACTGCTCGCATCGGGAAAGGCCGAGCTGCACCACGACTGGCTTGCAGGCTACGCCGACGCGACGTTCGACTCGCTTCACCACATGCTCACGTATTCGGGTGCGCGATCGACGTACAGAATCGAAGTCGAGCGCGTGACTACTGCACCCGATGTCGAGGCGATCGGCCAGCGATTCGCAGCGGCGGAGACGGCGGCCGGCGGGATGAAGCAGTTGAGCGTGCGCGACACCGCGCGGGCGACCATCGGCGCTGCGACGCTCTCCGTGGACTACGGCCGCCCGCTCGCGCGCGGACGCGTGCTGCTCGGCAACATCCTGCCATTCGATGACGTCTGGCGTACGGGTGCCAATGCGGCGACGCAGCTCACGACATCGACGCCGATCATACTCGCCGGACTGCACGTCCCAGCCGGCACGTACACGCTCTGGACGGTGCCGCACAAGGATGACCATGCGGAATTGATCGTGAACAAACAGCATGGGCAGTGGGGCACGGACTACGAAGAAAGCTCGAATCTCGGGAAGGGGCCGCTGTCGGTCGACGCCCCCGCTGCGCCTGTGGAGAAGTTCACGATCTCCTTGATGCCGTTGGAGCCGCATAGGGGCACGCTCGTGCTCCAGTGGGGATCCTTCCGCTGGACGGCGCCGATCGTCGTGGAGTGATTCGAAGAGCGCAACGAAGCGGTACTCACGCGGCGTTGTGCCGAGTCGCGCCGGCTGGTGCGCCCGGGTCGCGTAAGATAACTTTTTCCGGCCGAGAGGGGCGTTGCGACCGGGCGGTCCTCTTTTTCGAGCGTGGTCTCCCTCTCGCCCGCCAGCCCATGCGCCGTCTCACCCTGGTGCTGCTTCTCGCGATTCCACTCGCCCTTACCGGCGCGACGAGCGCGAAGTCCTACGACGTCGGCCGCATCGAGACGCCGCTCGGAGAAATCCTCTTTTTTCTTTACGACCGGACGCCGCATCACAAGAAGAGCTTCGAGAAGCTCGCGACCACTCACTACTGGGACTCGCTGACCTTCAACAGGGTGATCAAGAACTTCGTTGCGCAGGGTGGCTGCCCCGATACGCCCGCGGGATTTTCCGGCTCGCCGTATCTGCTCTCGCCGGAATTCAGTGATTCCCTCAAGCACGTGTACGGTGCAGTGGGGGCGGGACGCGATGACAACCCGGGGGAGCTCTCCGCTGGGTGCCAGTTCTACATCGTTACGAACAAGGATGGCATTCCGCGCCTCGACAACCACTACACGATATTCGGCCAGGTGTTCAAGGGAATGGATGTCGTCGAGAAGATCGTCTCGGTGCCCAAGGACACGACGAACAAGCCGTACACGCCGATCACGCTGACGATCGATGTGGTTCGAATGTCGAAGGCCGATCTCGCGAAGTACGGGTACGTCCCGAAGTAGCGCCGTCGAATGAAACGTTCCGGGAGACGGTCGCGTGACGGTTGGTCGGCGAATCCGGATGCTGCCTACTGCTCCGTAGCTGATACGAATCGCTCGTAGCGCTTCACACTCCGCGCTGCCGCGCGCGCGTCGCTTGTGCTCATCGCTTCGAACGGCTCGAGCGTGACGTGGCGTCGGCCCTTTTCGGTCGGCGCCCTCCACTTCCCCACAACGCGGCCGCCCGCCACGATCGTCGGCATGAACATCCCGTTGTTCCCCGGCACGAACGCCGGTGCATGGATCTCGTCGAGCGCGACTCGCCGGTCGGTGTAGCCGAGGAGACACTCGTCGAAGCCCGGGAGGAGATGCACGGCGCGCTTCACCTTCGCGATGGCGGGCGCATCGCGCGCCACGACGTACGAGATCTCCTTCACGATCACGCTCTCGAGCGACGCTCCCGCCAGAGCGCCCCGCGGTGCCCCTGATCACTCGCGGCGTGAGCAGCTTCAGCATCCAGCGCACATCCGGCGCGGCGACGAAGTGCAGCGTTCCGCGCATCGGCCACGTGCGCACGATCCTGCGCGCTGCGATGGCTGCCTCTACCTGTGCGATCGATGAGCCCGGAAGCCGCAGTCCGATCGACCATAGTGCGCCGCGGTAGTCCTGCGCCTGCAGCGCGGTGAGATGCGCCACGACGTCCGCCACGCTCGTGCCCGCCGACGATTCGATCTGCTGATTCGCCATCCGAGCCGACGCCAACTCGCGCATGTGCATCCGGGAAAGCTAGCGAGCGGCTCTACACACGCGTGTCACGACCTCACAACTGCCCGGCGCGTCGAGTCCAATACTGCCACGCGAACCGGTCGTGCCGCATCGATCGTTTGCCACGCCCCATGCACCACACGCGCTTGCGTACGTGCGCGTCCGCCCGTAGCTCGCTCGCCGCAAGTCCGACCAACAGCGCACCGCAATCGCGGCTGTCACGCTGCAGCTCACGCATCGTCTCGTCCCAGCTCGTTTGCCCCGTCGTCGCATCGCTCATGAGTATCGCCTCGATCGCAGAGTCGTTTGCCACCTTCGCAGAGTACAGTCTGGTGATCTGCCGACCACCACGCGTCGCTCGACAGAACGATCTTCTCCTACCACCATCGAGTAAGTCGGCTATGGCGCGCGCATCGCCGCGGGCGCACTTTAGTCTCTCCCGACCCTTTGCACGCGTATCACCGGTGGTGAACAGCCAGATCGTGCGATTTCCTTCTTCATTCATGCCGAGCCGACGACTCGGCGGATTGCGACGAGTAGCCCTCGCCGCCGGCGGAGCCTGTGCGCTCGCACTCGCGCCGCCGCTCGCCGCGCGCGCGCAAATGCCGGCGATCGCCTTCGGCGGCTATCGCCTCGACACGTGGCAAACCGGCAGCACCACGAGCGCGCTCCCCGCGAACAACGTCAACTTCCTCGCGCAGAGCGCCGACGGATATCTCTGGCTCGCCACCTCCGCGGGGATGTCGCGCTTCGATGGCCTTCGCTTCGAGCTCATCACGCCGGAAGCGGCGCCCGCGTTCAGGGGGCGTCTCGCCTATCTCGTCTGGCCCATGGAGCGCGACCGGCGCGACACGCTTTGGGTGGCGACGGACCGCGGCATGGTGCCGTATGTCGACGGCGCGTTCACCGCGTCGCCTCCGGACTCGACGTTCGAGAGCGAGGCCGTGCAGCAGCTCGCGACGGATGCGCATGGAGTCACCTACGGCGTCACCGTGCGCGGAAGCGTCTTCAGGCTCGTGGGCGGTCGCTACGTTCGCATTCCGCTTCCCGGCGTTCCCGCGAGCGACGGCTACGGTATCGTCGCGGACTCCGATGGCACGCTCTGGATCGCCCACGATCGTGCGGGGCTCGTGCGCCTCCGCAATGGTGTCGCCACACGCTTCGGTGCGCGCGAGGGCATGGGTGACGATCATGCCACGTGCGTCTTCCGCGGTCGCGACGGCGCGCTCTGGGTGGGGACGAGATCGGGGGTCGCGCGCTTCGAGCACGGCACCTTCACCCCGAAGATCGCCTTCTGGGGAGGGCTGCCGACGCATCCCGTCTACGCCGCGGCGGAGACGGCGGATGGTGCGCTCTGGTTCGCGACTGACGGCGGCGGCGTGGTGCGCGTCGTGCGGCAGCAGGGCGGCGAGTATCGCTCCGCGAAGTTCACCCAGCGCGACGGGCTCACCGACGATCGCGCGATCGCGATCCTCGCCGATCGCGATGGCAATGTGTGGGTGGGCACACGACTCGGCCTCAATCGCTTTCATCCGGTGCCATTTCAGGCGCTCACGACTCGCGACGGACTCCCCGCGTCTGCAATGGGAGCGATCCTGCTCGACGCGACGGGGCAGCTCTGGCTCGCTCCGGTCGCCGGCGGATTGTACCGCGGCCGCATCGTCGGCGGGCGTGCGGAGATGACGATGGTTGCGCCGCTCGATCGCGGACGCGTAACGACGCTCGCGAAGGGACGCGACAGCTCGGTGTGGGCGGGATGGGATCGCGGCGGAGCCACCGACTTTTTCCCAAATGGCGCGCAGCGCTCCGTCGGCGCCGCGGATGGCGTGGCGCCGGGCACCGTCTTCGCCGTCGTCGATGCTCCTGGCGGTGACCTCTGGATCGGCACGCGCGGCGGGCTGACGCGGCTCATCGGCTACGGTACGCGCGCCGTGCGCGCGCGAAATTACACGACGCAGGATGGATTGCAGGAGAACGTCGCGATGCGTCTTTGGACCCACAAGGCCACGGACATGTGGGTGGGCAACGCGGCGTTCTCGCACATCGTCGGCGATTCCGTGCGGACCTTTCGCGCCGCAGAGGGGCTCGCGGCGCCACTCATCACCGCGATCCACACCGACACGAGCGGCTCGATCTGGGTGGGTACGCATGGCGGATTGACGCGAGTGCTGCACGGAAGGCTCGTCGCGCTGCGCGAAGCACAGGGATTCGTCGACGAATACGTGACCGCGATCGAGGGTGACGACAGCGGTCATCTCTGGATCGCCGGCGCGCGCGGGTTGACGCGCCTCTCGCTCGCCGACTTGGATTCCGTAGCGGACGCGGTGCTCGCCGGGCGCGCGAGCCGCCTCACCTCCGCCCTCACCTTCGGCGCCGTCGATGGTTTGCCGGGGCAGGACTTCGTGCTCGACGCATCACCGGGTTCATTTCACGCACCCGATGGGAAGCTCTGGTTCTCGATGGCCTGGGGACTCGCCGTGGTGGATCCATCGCGCGTGCCCCAGGACACGCTCAAGCCGGACGTGCACATCGAGTCGCTCATCGCCGATGGCCAGCTGATCCCCCACTCTGAGGGCGTTGAGCTGCCGGCCGAGACGCGACGTCTGGAGATTCGCTATACGGGGGTGAGCATGAGCGACGGTGCCGGTGTGCGGCTGCGCTATCGCCTCGATGGCCTCGATACGAGCTGGGTGGACGCGGGCGCCCAGCGCATGGCCGCATTCACGGGACTTCCGCCCGGCCACTATAACCTTCGCGTCGCGGCACGTTCGGCGCGCGGCGCGTGGAGCGCGACGGAAGCCAGCCTTCGCTTTCGCGTCCTGCCCGCCTACTACCAGCGCTGGTGGTTCATCGCGCTGGTCCTTGCGCTCGCGATAGCAGCAATCGCGCTGATTGCGCGCTACAGGCAGAAGCAGCTCGAGGCGCGCGTGCACGCGGTGATCGAAGAGCGAACCCGCATGGCGCGCGAGCTGCACGACACGCTGCTCCAGGGCTTCACGGGGATCGCGCTCCAGCTGCGCGCAATAGGCGCGCGCAGGCAGCGCGCGCTCGGTTCACCCAACGCACCCGAGCAGTCGCGCGCTATCGACGACGAGTCGATCAGCGCCCTCGACGCGCTCGTCGCCGTCGCGGACGCGACTCTCACCGAAGCGCGCCACGCAGTATGGGACATGCGCGCCCCCCTGCGGGCGCCCGCGGGCCCGGGTGGATCCGCATTCGTCGACCGGCTCGAACGCTCGGCGCGCGAGGTGATAGGAGCGGAGCGCATCGCGCTGGACTTCGCCGTCGCGGGCGAACGCCGTCCGCTCCCCCCCCGAGGTCGAGGCCGAGGTCGGGCGCATCGCGCGAGAAGCGATCGCCAACGCCGTGCGACACGGAGCGCCACGGCGCATCGTCGTGAGCCTCGTCTATGAGCCGGCGGCGCTCAGACTCACCGTGCGAGACGATGGCCGCGGTTTCGACGCGAGCGCGCCGCCGGAGGAGCGCGACACGGCGGATGGACGCGGGCACTTCGGACTCGTCGGCATGCACGAGCGGGCGCGGTTGATCGGCGCGCGACTCACCATCGCGAGTGAGCCGGACAGGGGTACTACGGTGCTCGTCGTGCTCCCGCGCGCGTGACGCGCACGATTTACTCGCAGGAGGTATTGCCGCAAATCCGCCCGCAAAGCTTCTTTTTTCCATGACGATTCGCATTGCCGTCGTGGATGACCACCCGATGATCCGTGCAGGGCTCGGCGCGGTCATCGCGCTCGAGAGCGACATGCAGCTCGTAGGCGAAGCGGCCAATGGGCAGCAGGCGGTCGAGCTCTTTCGCCGGATGCATCCCGACGTGATGCTGATGGACATCAACATGCCGGTGATGGATGGCGTGGACGCGATTCGCGCGATCATGAGCGAGGCGGCGGACGATGCGTCGCTTCCCGCGCCGAGAGTCATCGTGCTCACGGTCTACGCGGGGGACGACGACATTCATCGTGCGCTCGAGGCAGGGGCCTCGGGGTACCTCCTCAAGGACATGGCCGGCGGCCAGGTGATCGATGCCGTACGCGCCGCCGCAAGCGGCGAGCAGGTGATCCCGGCCATCGTCGCGGCGCAGCTGGCCGAGTTCGGCGTGCGGGTCTCGCTGACGGCGCGCGAGCTCGAGGTGCTGACGATGATTGCACGAGGGCTGCGCAACAAGGAGATCGCCGGCGAGATCGGCCGCACCGAGGAGACCGTCAAAATGCACGTGAAGAGCGTGCTCGCGAAGCTCGGCGTCGCTGACCGGACCGAGGCCGTGGCGGTCGCGCTCGAACGCGGGATCATCCACACGAACTGAGCCTCACGCCGCCTCCTCTCCGCCGGCCGTCTACACGTTCGTGACACTCATTACCTCCGAAGAGGTATTGCCGGGCCCTCGCCGAAC
>JBBSEY010000152.1:0-7257 GCA_038239265.1 Gemmatimonadales bacterium
AAGGACCGCGGGATGACCGTCGGCGTCACGCAGGCGGTGCGCGTCGGCGCGACGGCGGTGGCGTGCGCGTCGACGGGCAACACGAGTGCATCGATGGCCGCGTATGCTGCCCTCGCCGGAATTCCTGCGCTCGTGCTCGTGCCGCTTGGCAAGGTCGCGCTGGGAAAGCTCACGCAGTCGCTCGCGTATGGAGCGCACACGCTGATGGTACGCGGCGACTTCGACGACTGCCTGCGTCTTGTACGCGAGTCGAGCGAGGAGCTCGGCGCCTACCTGCTCAACTCGATCAATCCGTATCGCATCGAGGGGCAGAAAACGATCGTCTTCGAGATGCTCGAGCAGCTCGACTGGATCGCGCCGGACTGGATCGCACTCCCCGCCGGAAATCTCGGCAATACCGCGGCCTTCGGAAAAGCACTGCGCGAAGCGAAGGAGCTCGGCCTCATAGACCGCGTGCCCCGGCTGCTCGCGGTGCAATCGGACGGCGCCGCGCCGTTCGCAATGAGCTTTCGCGAGAGCTTCCGCGTGCGGCATCGCGTGCGCGCGAACACGATTGCCACGGCGATCAACATCGGTGCGCCGGCAAGCTATCAGCGCGCTGTTCGAGCGATTCACGAGACGAATGGCATCGTCACGTCGGTGAGCGACGGGAACATCATGGAGGCCAAGGCGATCATCGACGCGGCCGGTGTGGGATGTGAGCCCGCGAGCGCGGCGAGCGTCGCCGGCGTGCGGCAGATGGTGCTTGCTGGAACGATCGCCCCCGATGCACGCGTCGTCTGCGTGCTGACGGGACACGTGCTCAAGGATCCGGAGGCGCTCGATCGCTATCATCGCGGCACAGAGCCGGCGCCCGCGCACGCGAATCGGCCGATCGAGATCGAGGCGTCGGTGAGCGCGGTCGCAAAGGTGATGCGCGCGGTGCGCGGGACCTGACGGTTCGGACAGTCGGTCTTCATTCGCACTAGATTAGTATCAAGGACAAAGAACTCTTGATATGACACTCAATGCTGGAATCGAGCGGACCCATTCGATATTTTTTCGACGGCCGAGCGCGCTTTCGCCCTCTCGCAGCACGAGGCGCGACACACGACCTGCGTCGTGCGGTCGGCTTTCCCTATTTCATCTGATTCGCGGACGGTATACGTGACGAACGTCGAGACGCCACAGTGGGTTGCGGGCTCCAAATCGCGAGAGATCTTCGACGAGGAGCAGCTGCATCTTGCACCCGGCGCGCAGAGCTTCGCGCTTTTCAGCCAGATTTGCATCGAACGGGGCGAAGGCGCGCTCCTCTACGACGTCGACGGGAATCGCTTCATTGATCTTATGGCCGGCATCGGCGTCGCGAGCCTCGGCTACGCGCATCCGAAGTACGTCGTAGCCATGCAGAAGCAGGTCGCCAAGGTTCACGTCGGCAGCTTCACCTCCGAGAATCGCGCGGTACTCGTCAAGATGCTCGCGGATCTCGCGCCCGGCGACGTGAACCGCACCCAGCTCTACTCGAGCGGCGCGGAGGCGGTCGAGTCGGCGCTTCGTCTCGCGAAGTCGTACACGGGCAAGAACGAAGTCATCGGCTTCTGGGGTGCGTTCCACGGCAAGACCGCGGGTGTGCTGCCGCTCCTCGGCTCCAACTTCAAGTTCGACCTCGGACCGCTCGCGCCGGGGCGCTACCTCTCGCCCTACGATCCTGCGCACCGCTGCGGCTTCGACAAGTCGCATCGCGACTGCGATTGCGACGCCATCGGCTTCCTCAAGCGGAAGATCCAGTACGAGACCTCGAACGACATCGCTGCGATCATCGTCGAGCCGATTCAGGGCACGGCGGGGAACATCGTGCCGCGACGCGGCTTCATGAAGGCGCTGCGGCAGCTGTGCGACGAGATCGGAGCGCTCCTCATCGCCGATGAGATGATCACGGGCTTCGGACGTACGGGGAAGTTCTGGGGGATCGAGCACGAAGGAAACATCGTTCCGGACATCATGACCTGCGGCAAGGGCTTCGGGGGCGGCTTCCCGATGAGCGGGCTCCTCGTTCGCGAGAAGGTGGCATTCGCCAAGCCATGGGCGAATCCGAGTGGCAGCTCGTCGAGCTACGGCGGCAACCCGATGGCGGCAGCCGCGGCGCGCGTCACGATCGAGACGATTCAGGAGGAGGGGCTCGTCGAGAACTCGCGCAAGGTCGGCGAGAAGATGCTGGCCGAGATTCAGCGATGGGAGCGAGAGATCCCGATCATCAAGGACGCACGGGGCCGCGGACTCATGATCGGCTTCGACATCGTGGAGCCGGGTACGGACACGCTCGTCGACAAGAAGATCACGCGGCAGATCTTCGACAAGTGCCTGGTGCGCGGCGTACTCTCGATGATCTACAACCCCGAGGTTCGCATCAACCCGCCGCTCGTGATCAGCGAGGAGCTCGCGATGGAGGCCCTCGCGATCACCGAAGACATCCTCCGCGAAACGGCGGACTCGCTGGCGCGGTGAGTACGCATGGATCGACGACCGCGTCTCCTTCGGGAGACGCGGTCGCCGCATCGCCGCCTACGCGTAAGTATCGCGGCGCGGTGATCGGCCTCGGCGGCGTCGCGCGAGGCTCGCACATACCCGGTTTCCTCTTCGACGACGCCACGCGGAATCGCCTCGAGATCGTCGCGACGGTAGATGCTTCGACCACCGTGGTGCCACTGGATGGCGTGCCGCAGCTCGAGTCTCGCGATGATCTGCGGCTGATCGAGGATGTGGACTTCGTCGACATCTGCACGCCGACGTCGTCGCACCTCGACCTTACGATCTGGGCGCTCGAGCACGGCTACCACGTGCTGTGCGAGAAACCGGTCGCCCTCACGACGTCCGAAGCCCGCCGCATTGCCGCAGCGTCACGTGAGTCGGGGCGCGTAGTAATGCCCTGTCATCAATACCGGTACAATCCCGTGTGGGTGCAGCTGCGGCAGTGGCTCGCCGAGGGCGCGATCGGGCGCTGGCATCTGGCCGAGCTGCATGTGTACCGCTTGATGGCGGATCGCGGCAACAGCGCTGACGCGACGCCGTGGCGCGGGCTCCGCGCGGATGCGGGGGGAGGGATTCTGCTCGATCACGGGACGCATCTGATCTATTCGCTGCTCGACGCCGCAGGAGTGCCGCCCCGCGTGCGCGCCTGGACAGGGTTGCTGCGGCACAGTGACTACGACGTCGAGGACAGCGCGCATCTCCTCTTCGAGTATCCGGAACGGCTCGGCGTCATGTTCCTCACGTGGGCTGCGCGGCATCGTGAGACGCACGTGCGCTTCATCGGCGACGCGGGCTCGATCGACTGGATCGGTGGCGTGCTGCGACTCGAGCGCGAAGGTGCAGTAGAGTCGTTCGACTTCTCGGCACAGCTGGACAAGTCGGCGTACCCCTCGTGGTTCGCCCGGCTGTTCAATGCGTTCGCGGATGCGATGGACGCGAGTGCGCTGGAGCCGTCGTTGCTCGATATCGAGACCGTGGCAGCGGTGCTCGAAGGCGCATACGAATCGGCGCGGAGCGGCATCGCGCAGGACATTACTCAGTAAGGGTGGCAAGCAATGGCTGGGCTCGCTCTACTTGCGCTTCGGGTGGACTGGCGCCATGCTCTTGCCGCGAAAGAGACTCGTGTGTGATGTAAAGCACATCGCGCATTGAAAAACGAACTCGCTGTCCCACACTACTCAACGAGTCGCTCATGGCGGGCATGCTCCAGGAGCAGTCCACTGATGAATGCCGATGCGCATGTCACCGCGCCGGCGCCGTCGTCCTGCACGTGCTGGAATGTTGCAAACGCTGCCCCCGCTGCGCGCGATCGGTGACCGCTGCGCGCTACGCAGCCCACGTCGCTTCGTGCCATCCGGGGAGCGGCGTGCGTGACAGAGATGTGTCGTCCCCGCCGCCGACCTGACCAGGGGCTCAGCGCGAGACCGCGATCTCCAGTGCGCGCTCCTCGAACTCGGCGCGCGCGCGCGCGATCAAATCGAGCACCGACGCTTTCTCCGCGGCGCTGTTCCACCCCTGGTGGCGTTCGGTGCCCTCGCGCAGACGGTCGACCCAGTCGATGAAGTAGCGGGCATCATCCGGTGAGCGGGGCGGAATTCCAGCGACGGTGAGGTAGACGGGGCTCGTCGTCGCGAAGGGGTAGATGTCCAGGATCGGCGGCGATGCGTGCTCGCTCCACGCGCGTAGCGTGATCCAGCCGCTCTTCTCTACCGGCACGCTCACTGTCGCCGCTGCGCTCTTCCGGTCGGCGGACAGCGGGATCGTCGCCACCACCTTGCCGTTCTGCACGAGCTCCAGATGCTCGACGGGCACGATCGAGTGCATCGTCGCGCGCACGCGCACGCTGTGCGCGCCGAGTGTGAATCGGATCTCGCCGCCGGGCTCCCTGCCGTTCACGATGAGTGTGAGGAGCGGACCGTTCGTCGCGAATGTCCTTCCCGCCTTGATCGCGCGCATCCAGCTCGTGTGGTCGAGCCGCGCGCCCGAATGCACGTACACGCGATTCATACCGACGGGTCCGCGCAGCGAGGCGAAGTTCGTCATCGCATCCGTGCCCGCGCCAGCAGGAATTCTGAACCCGCAATTGAGCAGCCGGTACCATACCGCCGCCGTCGAGCGATGATCAGCGAAGGCGACGATCTCCATGTAGTCGACCTTCCCGAGCGCGACATCCACCGGCAGCTCGCTCGTCACTCTCGCCGTCGTGTCCTCGGGGTTCGGCACTTCGTCGAACGGATGCACGTAGCCCGTGAGCGCGCCCTGCGCGTGGCCGAGGTCGAAGACGTTCGCGTTCGCAGGGTAGAGACTTCCAGCCGGGGTATTTGCGTACGCCGCGTAGCCGGGAAGAATGACGTTCCTCGAGAGCCCGATCAGCCCACTGTGCCCCCAGTAGCTCGTGTGGAACTCCTGGCCATGCACGATCAACGTCGTCGGCGTCGAGACCTTGTCGGGCGCGCCGTTCGCGAAGTACGAGATATCCGGAACGCGCTGCTCCTTGTTCACGATCAGCTCTTCGATCACGTGCACATCCTCGGCGCGCGCCATGAACGCGAGCTGCGCCGGCACCGTGCGATAGGTGCCGCCGTAGTTCATGTGGACGTGAAGATCACCGCTATACCACCCCAGCGCCGGGAGATTCACGAGGCGATGCATCGTGACGTGCACGCTCGTCGCGCTCTCGGTGTTCACCTCCACCTGCTCCGTCGCCACGGCGTACTCGAGCCCGTGCGTCACTTCGACTGTCACTGCGCCAGCGGGCACGGTGAGCGTCGAGAATCCGGAGCTGTGATAGTAGCCCACTTCGTAATGCCGCTCGCTCCGATCGAAGGAGTCGTCGGCGTGCAGCAGCGCCGCTCGCGGCGCCCAGCTTCGCCCGTCTGCACCCGTAACCGACACGCGTGCATCGAGGGGCTTCCCCGATTCGTCGGTGACGCTGACGGTGAGTGAGCCAACCGGCTCCCTGAACGAAAGGGTCTTTGCCTCGATTTTCCTCTTCGCAGCGCCAGGCATGTCGAGCACCCAAAGCGCCGTGTTCCCCCCCTCGTTCGAGATGTACGCGATGTGCCGCGCGTCGTGCGACCAGCGCGGGCTCGTCGCATCGAACGCGCCGTAAGTGAGCTCGAGCGGCACGCCACCGTCGCTCGTCATGAGCCAGAGCTGATTGAACTGTGTCCCGACGTACGAGCTATAGACGATCCGCTTGCCGTCGGGCGACCAGTCGGGGCGAGCCTTCCACGTTGTCTCCTCGAAATGGATCATTCGCATCGAGTCGCCCGGCTCCGCCTTCATGCGCCAGAAGCCGCCCGTGCCCCAGATCTCACCGCGATTCGAGATGACGATCAGCTCCTTCCCATCCGGGGACCACGTGGGCGAGAGATAGTGGTCGTACACACTGTAGTAGTAGCGTGGGAGCTTGCTGTCGCGATCCGTGGTGAGGCGTGTGGGCTCCGTCGCTCGCCCACCGCGCATCTCCATCGTGTAGACATGCCACCGCGCTTCGAACTGCGTGCTGACGAATGCGATGCGCTTTCCATCGGGCGACCACCGCGGCTCCAGATTGACCGCGTGATTCGCCGTGAGCGCCCGAACCTTCCCCGTCGAGAGCTCGAGCAGCTCCAGCTCCACCGCATTGCCGTCGTATCGATCGAACACCACCCACTTGCCATCGGGCGACACGTCCGGTTGATAGTCGTAACCGCCGCCAGCCGTGAGCTGCAGAGCGGTCGTAGCGTCGAGCGCCTGCTTCCAGAGCGAGCCGCGCATCGAGTACACGAGCGACGAATCATCCGGCATCCACGCCGCGCCACTCGGCCCGGTCGTCAGCTGGGGCAAGTACATCTCGCGGAAGTAGTATGGGTGCGGCACGTTGATCTGCTTCAGCACCGCCTCGCGCTGCGCGGGAAGCGCGGCAGCGGCGATCAGCGCACACAGGCCGGCTGCGATTCGAGGAACGAATCTCTCCATGAGCTCCTTCACGCGAATAACAGGAAAACATCGTACAGCGCGTGCGTCCACGCCACGATGCCGAAGCCGCGCAGCAGATAGAGCGCGCTGAAGAACAACCCCGCGATCATCCGGAAGGTGAACGACTGCACCGTGAACGCATCCCCGTATGCGCCCACGTAGTGAAACGCCGAGAAGACGATGGCGCCGAGCAATACCGCGAACGCTCCGGCAAAGCGCGGCGTCATCCCTAATACCACCCGCCCGAACGTCGCGAGCCCCGACACGAGAATGACGCGGAAGAGCAGCTCCTCGTACAGCCCGGCGCCGAGCGACACCATCAACTTCGTGGGCGTGTCGAGCTGCTCCATTGGCGCGAGCGAGAGCATGTGGAGCGTGCCGAGCAGCCGCGCGGTAATCAGTCCGACGGCGACGCCGAACACCAGCGCCAGCGCAACCGACTCGCCGAGCATCCACAGAAAGTACGACGCGCGGAGCGGCTCGCCGTTCGCGCGCGCGTCGCGCCATGCGCCCCACAGGAAGATCCCGACGAGCAGCGCACCGAACGCGAGCGGCCCCCAACGCCCGAGCGCGGCGTAGAACACCGACTTGAGGATGACATCCGCCCCGTTTCGCACCCCGTGCGTTTCTCCCGGCGGAAGGATCGCAGCGAGGAGCTCGTACAGTGCGAGCAGCGGGAGCGCGAAGGTGAAGCTGTAGCGCGACGCGCGACTCGCGCGCCAATACGACTTCACCGCGCTCGATGCCACTCAGCTCCCCTTGAGATACAGCTTCCCCGGATCGAGC
>JBBSEY010000153.1:0-7252 GCA_038239265.1 Gemmatimonadales bacterium
AGTGCCCGCGCGTGAAGGCAGAGCCGACGAGCTCGCGCACCGCGCCGACATTGGGGGCGGCGCCCGCCGCGAGCGCGTCGAGTGCCTCGCGATAGCGCGTGGTGATGTCGGCGACGGGATCGCCCAGAACGTTGAACAGCATTCGATAGGCGCGAAGTCCCGTGGACCAGAGGCGTCGAAGAAACTCCGAGCCTTCGATCGGACGCGAGTGCAGGAGGCGGTTACGGCAATTCGAATCCGTCGCCACCGCGAAGGTGTAGCCCGCCGGATCGGTGATCTGCACGAGCGGATGGTCGCGCACACAGAGGTCGCGGCACGTCGTGGGAACCCGATCGAAGGCAGCGGAGAGCACACAATGCTCGATGGTCATCCCTTCCGGGCGCCCGTAGATGAGCGTATCGAAGCCCAGCCCATGGCGGGGCGCGGTGACGCTGGCGATCTCGTCTCCGGTGAGCTCCACGGAGAGCACGAGGCGTGAGGCGCCGAGCGCGAATAACGTATCGGCGGTGTGCTGGTTGAACACATTGAGCGCATAGTCGCCCACCACATCTTTCCCCCCACGCGCGAGCTCCGACAGCAAGCCGAGGTGCCCGGTCAGAATAGCGCTGTCGAGCGCGAGCCACTTGTCCAGGTGCCGCCGTTCTTCGGGGCGCACGATCGTGGGCGTGCGCAGGCGAAAGAATATTCCCCGCGCCTCCAAATCGCTCGCGAGAGCGGCGACGCGAGTGACCGGTGGCAGCGGATGGCGAAGGAAGGGATCGAGCGCGATCTCGTTCGCACCGGCATCGGCCGCGGCGTACGCGTCCTCGATGCGGCAGACATCCGCGGCGAGAACGAAGGGTCGCTCTCGTTCCGGTGCAAAGGCGACGGGTGCAAACGACGGCGACGCACAATCATCCGCCGCGACCGCAGTAGCGATGCTCGCTGTGCGCGCGGCGCTCGCCGCCTGCTGCGCCCAGTCGCGGCGAACCGTGAGCTGCTCGATCGCGCGCTGGCGAAGCCCGTTCAACTCGCTCACAGGGATGAACAGCCCGATCGCCAGCGCCTGGTCGTCGATGGTGCCCAGCACGAACGGGGTCTCACCCATGCGCCCGAGCTGCTCGCGAAGCTGCGCCTGATCGAGCGCACGCCTGTTCGCTGGGGCGAGCGGAATCTCCGTACGCACTTCCACGCGCTCAGCGTCGGCGATGAAGAGCAGCTTGAGCGGCGAGCCCGCGGATCCGAACGCGCGCACGTCGACGCGCGTCTTGCGGCCGCGCGCGGGCGCCGCCAGCGACGCGAAGCTCTCCCGCGCGCGGGCAATCAGCGCCGCATGCGACGTGCGCACGACGCGCCATCCGTTCGGGACTGGGTTGCGCGCGTCGAGGAGCTGGCGCGTGACGCCGTTCGCCGTGGAGAGCGTGCGCACCGAGGAGATGGTGAAGCCGGAGACTGTCCCCGCCTCGCCGGGAGGCGGCTCGAGCGCGATCCCGTCGCCGACCTCGAGCGGCGTCTGCAGGTCAACGAACAACCCGCCGCGCGCCCACCCGGTGACGACACCGATGTCGACGCCGCGATTGTCCGGATGGTCGCGCGTGATGTAGTCGCGACCCGCGCGCCCGCCATACATCCCGCCAGTAAAGCCGCGGCTGAAGATTTGTACGAGATCGCCGGTGTGCGCGACCGGCTGCACGTGCTCGCCCGTCGCCACCTGGTCGAGAAAGGCGCGATAGCTCTTCGTCACCGTTGCGACGTACTCCGCTTTCTTCTTGCGCCCCTCCACCTTGATCGTGCGGATTCCAAGTTCGGCGAGCTCATCGAGATGTTCCTCAGCCGAGAGGTCGCGCGCCGAAATGAGGTATCCGGTGTCGAGCGTTTCGCCCGTCACACTGTCGTTGAGCGAGTAGTCCTTTCGGCACGACTGTGCGCAGGAGCCGCGATTCGCACTTCGCTCGGAGATCATGCCGGACATGTAGCACTGTCCGGAGTAGGAGATGCAGAGTGCGCCGTGGACGAACGACTCGAGCGAGAGTCCGGGGACCGCGGTGCGGATCGCGCGAATGTCCTCGAGGGTGTTCTCACGCGCGAGGACCACCCGCTGCACCCCGAGCCGCTCGAGCACCCCCGCGCCGGCGCCGTCGTGCACAGTCATCTGCGTCGAGCCATGGATCTCGAGCGAGGGATAGACGCGACGAATGAGGCGTACGAGCCCAAGATCCTGGACGATGACGGCGTCGATGCCGCGATCGATGCACTCGCCGAGCAGCCCGAGGGCATCCGCGAGCTCGGCGGGCTTGATCAGCGTGTTGAGCGTGAGGTACACGCGCGCGCCGCGTGAGTGCGCGAGCCGGCACGCCTGGTCGAGCTCGTCGAGGGTAAGCTGGGCGCCGTCGTCGCGCGCGTTGAATCGCTCGGCGCCAAGGTAGATGGCGTCCGCACCATTGGCGATTGCCGCCCGCGCGGCATCGAGCGAGCCGGCGGGGGAAAGGAGCTCGGGGATGGGGCGCGAAGGCATCTTGTCGCGAAAGCTAGTGCCGTGTTGCCCCTATTCCCACACCGCGCTAGGCGGCGGTGAGGTCCCGCAACACGTCGCCGACTGCGCCGTGACGCAGACGCTTGAGTGCACGATCGCGAAGCTGACGAACGCGCTCGCGCGTGACTCCGAGCATCTTCCCTATCTCATCGAGCGTGTGCTCGCGATCCTCCTCGAGTCCGAAATACAGGCGCAGGATTTTCGCATCGCGCTCGGGGAGCGTGAGGAGCGCGCGTTCGACCTCGTGTGTCTTGAACTGGTCGAGAATCTGTCCCTCGGTGCTCGCTCCCTCTTCCACGGAGAAGCGCTCGATGAGCGCGCGGTCGGAGTCCTTGCCGATCGTTGCATCGAGGCGCACGTCCGATGCATTGAGCGATGCGAGTGCGCCGACGATCTCCGTCGAGATGCCCGTGACGTGCGAGATCTCCCGTGCCGTGGGCTCGCGCGTGAGCTTCTCGCGGAGCATGGCAATCGCCTTGATCACGCGCGAGAGATCCGCGGTACGATTGAGCGGCACACGCACGGTGCGCCCCTGGCGGGCGAGCGCGGCGAGAATGGCTTGCCGGATCCACCACACGGCGTACGAAATGAATTTTACGCCCTGATCCGGATCGAATTTCCGGGCGGCGGTCATCAGCCCGACGTTCCCTTCTCCAATGAGATCGATCAGCGGCATTCCGCGGTTCTGATACTTCTTGGCGACCGAGACGACGAAGCGAAGATTGCGTCGTACCAGCTCCTCCATCGCTTCCTGCTCGCCCACACGGATGCGCCTCGCGAGTGCCCTCTCGCCGTCCGCGGTAAGCAATGAAAAGCGGCTTACCTCGGCGAAATACTGATCGAGGATGTCTCGATCGCTTTCAGCCGGACGAATTTCCGCCGGTACCGCGCGCCGCCGACGCTTGGTCTCTGCCATACCACCCCCGACATTCCGTTCCGACGCGCGCCGCCAAGACAACACTAGGAGTGCAAGCGCAGCGGGAACTTGTGTAAGGTTGCGTACTTAATGAGGAATAGATATAGCGGCCCAAGTTATAATCCTCTTATTTACGTGCCCTTAGGGGCCCTCTGGGTCATCGGACTTCGGGATCAACCTCAAAGCGAACGCGACTATAACGCACGCGATCCCTGCGAGCATGTAGTTGTGGTTTCCCGTCTTATCGCCCCAGGCCCAGATCGATATCGCGACGATCAGGATACCGGATTTGAGCTGGTCCACTCGCCTCACGGCTTTGCGGGCTTCGGTGCGAATCGACGCAGCCCCTCGCGAAAATCCTGCGTTCCGCGCGCTTCCACGTTGACTCTCGCTCCCATCTCGATTCCATCCTCGATCGACATTCCATCGAGCGCATAGAAGAGGCGCTTGGTCATCCGCAGCGCTTGGGGCGGAGTTGCGTCCAGCTCGCTCGCGAGCGTCTCGATTGCAGCCTCGAAGTCGGCAGCGGGAACTACGCGGGTCACCAGCCCCAACTCGAGCGCCTCGCGCGCGCTCACTTGCCGCCCGGTGGCAACGAGCTCGAACGCGCGCTTCTCCCCCATCAGACGGCGGAGGAGCGCCATCACCATCGCGGGAACGAAGCCGACGCGCACCTCGGGGTAACCAAAGCGCGCGTCCTCGTGCGCGATCACGATGTCACACGCCGTGGCGAGCCCCGCACCGCCCGCCAGCGCCCGCCCGCGCACCGCTGCGACCACCACCTGCGGCATCGCGCGCAGCACGCGAAAGACATCGCCGAGCGCCTCTGCGTCCTCGAGCTGCTTGGCCGGGTCGGAATCGATGATCGCCTGGAGCGCACCGAGATCCGCGCCAGAGCAAAAGTCGGCACCGTCGGCGGAGAGAACTACGACGCGCACCGATACGTCTGCCGCGAGCTCCCGCAGCGCCTCTCGCAGCTCGCGCGCCGCGGTGAGATCGAGCGCGTTCTTCTTCTCGGGGCGCGCAAGGGTGACGCGGGCGATCCCGCCCGCGCGCTCGACCCGGATGCGCATCACGCGCGGCACTCCGGCAGCCCGGCCTCCCGTGCTTCCGCATCCGGGACGTCGATCACCAGACGAAGCGTGGCCGAGGAATAGACCTTTGCCTGCGCATCGGTGCGAAGGGTGACCGTGCCGCCGCCGCCGAGTGCGCCGTGCAGAAGAAAGTTGAGCGCGAAGAGATTCGGAAGTTCGAATCGCTCGACCGTTCCCTTGATCACATCCTTGAAATGCGCGGCCACACGGTCGCGAGTCACGTAGCGCACGAGAATTGGATACCATTCGTCACGGAGCGCGATTACGCCGACGTTGGCGGTGTCCCCCTTGTCGCCGGAGCGCGCGTGCGCGATGTCGAGCAGGCGAACTCTCATGTCGTCAAAATGCTCACGCTGGGCGAGATCACGCGTTTGTCGACGAGCGCGGGCCAGTACGCCACGACCTCCTCGACCTTCGGCCGCCCCCCCGCGTAGCCCGTGACCCCGGGCGGCCCGGTGAGGACGAGCGGCGCGATCTCGCGCGTGAACCGCTCGATCGCCTTGCGATCGGTGCCGCGCACCCCGATGCGGAGCTGGACCTCCGGAAGCTCGTCCGGGATCGTCGCCAGCGGTCCGTGCGTTGCGGTGGCGCCCACATACTCGGTGTAAACGAGATCGAAGACGAGGCCGAGCTTCTCGAGGCGCGCGCGGATGATGCGATCTGCCTCCTTCGCCTTGGCGAGCGCATCGGGCCACGCGTAGACGAGCGTGCCTACCGCCTTGTAGCCGTCGCGATAGGCGATCGAAACCTTCAGCATGTCCGTGGGCGGCGCGCCGCGCACGCCATACACGCGCACGCGATCCTTCCCATCGCTCGCGATCCGTATGGTCGTGAAGTCCGCGATGACATCTGGAGTGAAGTATTGCTTCGGATCGCCCATCTCGTACACGAGTTGCTCCGTCACGCCGTGCACGTCGACGCGACCGCCAGTGCCCGGATGCTTGGTCACGACGAACGATGCATCCTCCCCAACCTCTACGATCGGGAAGCCAATATTCTCGAGATCGGGAATCGTGCTCCAATCGTACGCACAGTTGCCGCCGGTCGATTGCGCGCCGCACTCGACGATGTGTCCGGCGACGATTCCCGACGCCAGCCGGTCCCAATCATTGGCAGGCCATCGATACTCGTATACGAGCGGCGCGAGGATCAGCGCGGTATCCGTGCAGCGCCCGGTGACGACGACATTCGCGCCTTGGTCGAGCGCCTCGATGATGGGCGGGGCTCCCACGTATGCGTTGGCCGAGAGGATGCGATCGCGCACGGACGCCAGCGGCGCCCCCGTGTCCATGTTCGTCATCGCGTGGCCGGCATCGATCAGCTCGTCGATGCGCGGAAGCAGATCGTCTCCCGTCACGACGCCCACGCGGAGCTTTGCGTGCCCCGCCGCGCCGCGCGCCATTTCGAGCAGCGCATTCGCACACCCTCGCGGATTCACCCCGCCGGCGTTCGCGACCACGCGCACCGCACGCGCGTCGAGCACCGCAGGGAGCACTCCCTCCATCTGCGTGATGAAATCGCGTGCGTAGCCGGCAAGCGGATCGCGCTGCATCTGCTTCTGCAGAATCGACATCGTCACCTCGGCCAGATAGTCGAGCATGAGATAGTCGATCGGACCGCCCTCGACCTGACGGCGCGGCGCCTCGAGCCAGTCGCCCCAGAAGCCCTGCCCCGCCGCGATGCGGACCACGCGGCTCACGCGTTCACGCCGAGCTGTGCGGGAAGGCTGAAGGCGCCAAGGTGCGGCCCGCGATTGTGCAGCGCGGCACGGAGTGCGAAGGCCAGGACTTCGCGCGTCTCCTCCGGGTACACGATCGCGTCGATGAAGCCGCGCGCGCCAGCGAAGCGCGCGTCGAGCTGTTCGTCGTAGTCGGCGCGCATGTCGCCGACCGTTTGCTGCATCTCCGGTGAGAGCGCGGTGCCGGCGGCACGATTGGCCTCGAGCGCCGGTCCGTGTACCGCCTGGACGGCGGCCTCGCCTTCCATCACGCCCATGCGTCCGGTGGGCCAGCTGAAGACGAAGTCGGGGTCGAAGCCCTGCCCCGCCATCGCGTAGTAGCCGGCGCCCGATGCGTGATTGACGGTGAGCGTGATCTTCGGGACGATCGCGGTCGCCATCGCCTCCACGAACCGCGCGCCAGCACGGATGATCCCCTCGTGCTCGGCCTCGGGGCCGACCATGAAGCCCGAGACATCCTGCACGAAGAGCAACGGAATTCCCTGTCGGTCGCAGCGATCGATGAAGTACGCGACCTTCTCCGCGCTCTCCGCATAGACGATCCCGCCAAAGCGCGGGCGCTCGCCGGGGCGCCCCTTCACGAGTCCTCGCTGATTCGCAATGATCCCGACGGGGATGCCTTCGATGCTCGCATCCCCGCAGATCATTTCCTTCGCGAGTCCTTCCTGCATCTCGTCGAGCTTGCCATCGTCGACGATCGCCCGAAGAAGCGCATGCATGTCGTAGGACATGCGATGGTCGGCGGGAAGAATGTCATCGAGTGACGCGGCCGAGGGGTGCGCGCCACTGTCGGAGCGCGTTGCGGTGCGCCGCGTTTCGCTCGCGAGCGGGAGCCGATCGATCAGCTCGCGCAGCTTCGCCAGGCAGGCCTCGTCATCCGCCACCTTGTAGTGCGCAACTCCGGATTTTTCCGTGTGCGTGCTTGCGCCGCCGAGCGATTCTGAGTCGATCACCTGCCCAGTTGCGCCCTTCACGAGATTCGGCCCGCCGAG
>JBBSEY010000154.1:0-7235 GCA_038239265.1 Gemmatimonadales bacterium
AAGGTGCCCCGCCCGTCGTCGCCGACGGTGAGCGAACCGCTCACGTAGGAGCCTCCCAGCCGCGCGACCTGGAAACACGCGCGCGCGTGCTCGTGGCGCGAGAGCTTCGCCGCGCCTCAGCAAATCGAGTGAGCGGCCGCGACGAAATTCTCGCGGTTGTCGCGTGCGAGCGCAGCTATCGAGAGCTCAGCCGGAGCCTCGGCCGTATCGGCGCTCACGAAATCCTCTCTCGTGCGTTGTCTCAGGCAAAGCTTCGGCACGTGTTGCTGGAGTCGATCCGTTTCGACCGCGACTCCGAGCACGCACTCGTGGGGATCGCAGCGACCATTCAGGCGCACGGCGCTACCGCGCTGGAAGCAGCGATCGAAGCACTGCTTCAGGACGCGTTTGTGCTGCTCGAGAAGATGGTTGGTTCCGACATGGCGACGCGTTTGCTCGATTCCAGCGGCGCGATAGGCATCCCCGAGGATGAGGATTCAACGTGAAAGTGAAAAAGACCCATGGCAAGGTGCTGCCGCCGAAGCCAACGCCGAAAATTCCCGGCATCGCGACCGGCGTCCCCGGCTTCGATGCGATTGTGGGAGGGGGCCTTCCGGAGTACTCCTTCAACATCATTGGGGGGAGTCCCGGCGCCGGAAAGACCACCATGGCGCAGCAGATCGCCTTCAGCAATTCGACGACGAAGCGCCCTACGCTGTACTTCACCGTGCTCGGCGAGCCGACGTTGAAGATGCTCCGCTATCAGAAGGAATTTGAATTCTTCAATCCGGCCATGGTGGGATCGGCGATCCAGTTCGTCAACCTGAGCGAGGAGGCGCTCGCAGCCGATCTCGAGATCGTGCTCGATCGGATCGTGGCCGAGGTCGAGCGCGTAAAACCGAAGATCGTCGTGTTGGATTCGATCAGTACGTTTCTCAGGCCGCTGCCCGAGCCGGGGACCCACGCCACCATGAGCATCGAAACCTTCGTGCAGCGGTTGGCACTGCATTTGGCGAGTTGGGAGATCACCTCGTTTCTCATCGGCGAATACGGAGAGCACGAACAGCGCGACTCGGTCTTTGCCGTCGCAGACGGCGTCTTCTGGCTCTCGCAGGCGACGGACCGCAACTCGGTCGTCAGGAAATTTCAGGCGATCAAAGCTCGCGGGCGGGCGCCGATGCCCGGCCTGCACACTTTTCGCATTACCGAAGCCGGAATTCAGATTTTCCCTCGCATTCCCGAGCAGCAGTTCGAGCGCCACGCCCAATCGACTCTCCGGTTGGCCACGGGTGTCCCCGGACTCGACGAGCTGATGGGCGGCGGCGTGCCCGCGGGCGACGCGCTCATGCTCGGCGGTCCTGCAGGCAGCGGAAAGACGACCTTCGCGACGCAATTCGCTGCCGAAGGGCTCCGACAGGGAGAGGCCGTGGTCATCGTCGTCTTCGAGGAGTATCCCGAGGAATACCTCGCGCGCGCGAAGGCGAGGAATCAGGACATCGGTGAGCTCATCGGCGACGCGAATTTCAAGCTCATTTATCTCCGCCCCCTCGACCTGTCGGTGGATGAGACGCTCGCCGAAATACTCGAGGCGGTAAATACGATCGATGCCAGCCGCGTCATCATCGATTCGCTGTCGGGCTTCGAGGTGGCGCTCGCGCCGGCGTTCCGGGAAGATTTCCGCGAGTCGCTGTACCGACTCGTGGGAGCGCTCACCTCCACGGGAGTGACGATCTTCATGACGACGGAGACGACGGGACGCTTTCCGGACTCGGGATTCACGACGGAGAAAGTCTCCTTCATCACCGATGACATTCTCGTCCAGCGCTTCGTCGAGATCGATGGAGTACTGCGCACGGTGCTCACCATCCACAAGATGCGCGGCAGCGCCCATAGCCACGATTTCGTCGCCTACGACGTGACGGCGCAGGGCGCGGTGATGGGAGGGCCGCTCCGCAACTATCGCGGAATCGCCTCGGGCTCACCGAAGCTGCGGAAGCCCAGTCCCACGTCCGACTACCACGGGCTCACGAGCCGTGAGTCTTCCGTGCTCGACACGCTCGTGCGGATGGGGACCCCGACATTGGACCTCCTCGCCCAGCGGACGGGACTTGATTCGCTCGAGCTGGCGCCCATTCTCGACCGCCTGAAGGACGTCGGCTATGCCACCTTCATGCAGCAGGGCGGTCGATTCCGCGCGGTTGCGCAGAGCGAGTCCTAGGACATGCCGTCGCGTCGCGTCGATAAACTCTCAGTGACCGAATGAGCGGGATCGCGCGCTCCGAGTTTTCGGTAGTCGGCTCCTTCGAGCGGTACATGGAGCACGTCGCGGCGGGCTTCGCGCTCACGCGGGGCGCGTCGCACGAGGTGGTCTATGCAAACGCCGCGTTCCGGGCTCTGTTCACGCTCGATGGAACGATGACGCTCGGAGGGCCGGTCGCCGCGCTCTTCTCCGACGCTGACGCACGCGCCCTCGGTCCGATTCTCGACCGCGCGTACCGAACTGGAGTCGTGTCGCGCAATCGGAGTCTGCAGCCCGTCGATGAACGCGCGAATCCGCTGCGCTGCACCGTGTGGCCCGACGTCAGCGTCAACGGCGAGACGAATCATCTCCTGCTCGAGGTGCGCACGGCGACGCCGGGCGAGGTGAATCTCGCGCTGCAGCGACAAGTGGCCGAGCGACTGTTGTTGAGTGCATTGCGCGAGCACGATGCCGCGGAGCTCGCGCATTCGTCGTGGAGGGAGGCGGCGTTCCTCGCCACGGAGAGCCGGCGACTTTCTGCCTCGCTCGATGAGGGCGTGACGGTATCCGCGATGAAGCGAATGTCGATCCCGCATCTCGGCGCGTGGTGCTTCATCGACATGCTGGACAACAACGACGAGCTACAGCGACTGGAGGTCATCCATCCTAACCACGACAAGCAGGAGATTCTCGACGGCCTGCGCAGCGTCTGGATTCCAACGTTCGGCGATTCGTACGGCCTGGCGGCCGTGTTGCGATCCGGCGCATCCTCGGTGGTCGTCGAAGGAAGGGAGGTGGCGCTGGCGAGGGTCAGCGATCAGCCGGCAGTCGTCGAGGCGCTGCGGCACCTCGAGGTCACCTCGCTGTTGACTGTCCCGCTGATCATAGAGGGCGAGGTACGGGGCGCGATCACCTTCGTCGGGGATCTCCACGGGAGCCATGTCACTCCCGAGAATATCGAGCTGGCGAAGGATCTCGCGAATCAGAGCGCGCTGGCCCTCGAGCGCGCCCGACTTCACGGCGAGGCCCTCGCGCTGCAGAAGCGCGCCGAATCCGCGAACGAAGCCAAGAATGCCTTTCTCGGCATGATGAGCCACGAGCTGCGCACGCCACTGAGCGCCATCGCAGGCTACGTCGATCTCATAGTGCTCGAGCTACGCGGGCCGATCACCGTCGACCAGCGTCGGGACCTCGGCCGGATCCGCTCGAATCAGCGTTATCTGATGGGTCTCATCGACGAGTTGCTCGGCTTCGCAGCGGCGGGAAGTCAGCGCATCTCGTGCAGGACCGATGATCTCGATGCTGACGAGCTCCTCTCCGCGTCGTGCGCGCTTCTCGAGCCGCTGCTACGGGAGAAGGCCCTCACGTGCGACGACATCTCGTGCAGTCCGACACTCAAGTTGCTGGCGGATCGCGCGAAGGTGATGCAGATCCTGGTCAATATACTGTCGAACAGCATCAAGTTCACGCGGCCGGGCGGACGCATCTGGCTCGCCGCCGATGCGACGAAGGATTCTGTGATGCTGCACGTATCCGACTCGGGAATCGGCATCGCCCCGGACAAGCTCGAGTCGATCTTCGATCCGTTCGTCCAGCTGAGCAGTGGCCCGGCGCGCACGGGTGCTGGCGTCGGGCTCGGCCTCGCAATCAGCCGCGATCTCGCGCGCGCGATGCGGGGCGACCTCTCTGTGGAGAGCGAAGAAGGCGTCGGCTCCAAGTTCACGTTGACGCTGCCGAGAGCGGGAGTTGCGTCGCCCGAGCCGACTCGCGGTGCGCTCAGTGGAAGCTCGACGGAAGTGCCGCTGTCCGCGCAGGTGCATCGGGAGCCCTGATCCGAGCGGGGTCGTCCGCCGATGACACCGTCGCCGTTCCCGCCCGGAATCTCGTCCGTAGCAGACTTTGTGCGGGCCCCCATCGTGTTCGTGAAAGTACTCTCGCCGCCGCCTTGGCGTTCAGCGTCGACGGACAGCTGAAGCCGAAGCCCGTGAGCCAACCCGATCCGTCAGTTCAAAGCCGCATGGGCGAGGCGTCACTTGGCTGACGCGGAATTCGCAGAAGTAATTTCGCTGAACGGCAGACTCATGTGCCCGCGAGCGCTTACCGGCGACGCCTGTCGCGCGCGTGAGCCGGCTCCTTCGAAAATTCCGACTCCTCCCAAGCGATTGTTACGCTCGGCGTGATGTGGGGCACAGCAAATGCCTTCGCTATGTGCTCCGGAATTCACTGTCGATCCGTTACTAGCCGCGAGGGCGCGGCGCCGGCGACGCACACATGACTCACACCGCGCGAGCCGCGTGATGTGGACGGGGGGACCGTATGGCACGCGAGCAATCGGAAACGCGATCGCAAGGCACCACGGGCGAGCTGCACGTGAACCGCGCCGCCGACATCGCGACGAAGGAGGAGCGCTCACTTGGCGATCTCCTCAAGCAGCTCTCCACGGAAACGACTGACCTAATGCGGCAGGAGGTCGCGCTCGCGAAAGCGGAAGTGCGACAAGTTGGCGCCACTCTCGCAGCCGATGTTTCGAAGATCGGCATCGCGTTCGGGTTGGCGCTCGCCGGGATGATGGCAATCACCGCCTTCCTCATCGCCGGTCTCGGGGGGCTCCTCGGCGGAAAATACTGGCTGTCATCACTGATCGTCGGCGCGGTCTTCGTTGCGATCGGTGCGGCACTCGGCTTGAACGCCGTTGCGGACATCAAGCGTCGCGGCTTGGCACTGGGAGCGACGGCGCAATCGCTGCGCGAAGGCGCCTCCTGGGCGAAGCGCGAGGCGCGCGAGGTCAAGCAGGCCGTCACCACCTGACGGACGTTCGTCACACACCACATTGATACTTGGAGGATCCATGATTCAGGATGAGGCAGTTCACTCGGGAAACATGCTCGACGATGCAAGGCAGAAGATCCAGGAGCTCGCGAGTGAGGCGCACACCACGGCGACCGAGCAGGTGGAAACGCGGCTCGCGAGCGGGATGAAGGGGGCGGCGGGGACGCTGGGCAGCGTTGCCGAGTCGCTGCGCACCTCAGGCCAGCAGCTGCGGGAGAAGGATCAAAGTGGGGTGAGCAGATATGCGGACCGCGCTGCGGACAAGATCGAGGAACTCTCGCACTTTCTCGAAAGCGCGGACGCCGGCGACGTAGTAGCTCGCGTCGAAAGCTTCGCCAGGCGCGAGCCCGCGATGTTCATCGGCGGCGCAATCGCGATCGGCTTTCTCGGTGCGCGCTTTCTCAAGAGCTCCCGCCGCGATCGCCAGCAGGGCACCAGCTCCCGCCCTCAATTCAGCTCGAGTATGCCGGCTTCGTACGGCAACGCGGGGTCACGCGCAGGCAGTACGGGTGCGAACCAGTTCGATCGCGATGTAACCAACCCGTCGCACAAAGACTGGAGGGCGGCAGGAGATGGCGAACCCTCGGGGGAGAAGTCGCCAAGCCTCGACGATCATAGTGGATCGAACGAAGGCACGTCGCGCTTCGGCACTGCCAATCCACGTTATTGACCTGGACGAGCGGCTGACCGGCTCCGCCGGCAGACGCGAAACGTTGACCTGAGGGGGACACGAGCGATGGCGGGAAGCACTGATCGATACGTGAACGGCGACCAGCAGGCGCTGGGGCGCAAGAGCCACGACGAAAAAGAGAAAGCCACGGCCGCGATCCAGGCCGGCATCCGAGAGACGCGCGAACGGATGAGCGACACCGTCGAGCAGATCGGTGACAGAATCGATCCCAGCAAGTTGAAGGAGCAGGCGATGCACGAGCTCCACGATGCTACCATCGGACGCGTCGAGGACATGGCGCATCAGGCAGTCGAGCAGCTCTCCGTCGCGCGGCGCTCGATCGCGCACACGATGAGCGAGAACCCGATTCCCTTCACGATGGTGGGAATTGGAATGGGCTGGCTGATCTGGAACGGTATGTCGAACAAAAGCTCCGCATCGGCGCATCACGCTGACGAGCTCGACGGCAACGCGGTGTACGGCAAGGCCTACGACGGAGGCTCCATGAGCTACAACGACCGCGATACCGGCACTCGCGCGAAGGTCGGCGAGATAGTCGACTCGGTGAAGGAGACCGCAACCAACCTGACGGAACGCACGCAGGAGATGGCGGGAACTGTGAGTGCGAAGGCCACAGAGCAGGCACGCGTGCAGACGCGTCGCGTTCAGAGAGAGTATCAGAGCAATCCGCTGGCAATCGGCGCAGCGGCGCTCGCGCTCGGGATCGTGGCCGGTCTTGCGCTTCCGGCTACGGATAAAGAGGCCGAGTTGGTCGGCGCCGCTCGCGACCAGGTCGTGGACAAGGCGACCCAAGTTGCCAACGACGCAAAGAGTAAAATCGGCGAAGTTGCAGGCAAGGTGTTCGAACAGGCGCAGGCGACCGCCAAGGACGCGGCGCACGAGGCAGGTTTGATCGCCTGATTCCAGCAATGGCGAGGTGCCACCGTGGGCCTCGCCGGCGCTCGGGCGCTCCACGAAAATTTCGTCAGCGTTCACGCCGCCGATTGCGTATGGTGGTAGGGTGTCTGGACACCGATCCTTCCCTTCCGTCATCTCGCGCCAGCGGTGATTCTCGCATGCGAACAACCGTAGTTGCCCTCGTGCTCTTCGCAGTGCCCGTGTCGGCAGCCGGCTCCGTATCGGCCCAACATCTCCCGAGCGGAATCGACACCTCCACGTTCGATCACTCCGTCCGTCCCCAGGACGACTTCTACCGCTACGTAAACGGCGGCTGGCTCAAGAGCGCACAGATTCCCGCCGATGCCTCGAGCTGGGGTGCATTTCAGGAGCTGCGCGAGAACAGCCGCAACGCGGAGCATCAGCTGTTCGAGGATGCGAGCAGGGCGAATCCGCCGGCCGGAAGTCCCGAGCGCAAGGTCGGCGATCTCTACGCGAGCTACATGGACAGCGCGCGGGTCGAGAGGCTCGGCACCGCGCCGCTCGCGCCCGAGCTCGGGACTCTCGCCGCGCTCAAGAGCAGCGCGCAGCTGCCGTCGACCTTCGCGCACTTCGCACGCC
>JBBSEY010000155.1:0-7068 GCA_038239265.1 Gemmatimonadales bacterium
ATACTCCGATGCTCTGGACCGATTGGGAATGCCGGCCCCCCGGCGAAAAGCTCCGTGAAGCAGATCCGGAGATCGCGAAGGTCATCGAGGACGAGATCCTGCGTCAGGGCGAGGGGCTCGAGCTGATCGCGAGCGAGAATTTCGTGTCGCCCGCGGTGATGGAAGCGATGGGATCGCCGCTCACCAACAAGTACGCTGAAGGACTCCCGGGCAAGCGCTACTACGGTGGCTGCGAAGTCGTCGACGTTGCGGAAAATCTCGCGATCGCGCGCGCGAAGGAGCTCTTCGGCGCCGATCACGCGAACGTGCAGCCGCATTCGGGCGCGCAGGCAAATGCCGCCGTGATGCTCGCGTTTCTGAAGCCCGGCGACAAAATCCTCGGACTCGATCTCTCGCAGGGCGGGCACCTCACGCACGGCTCACCCGTGAATTTCTCGGGGCTCATTTACAGCGCCTCGCACTACGGCGTGAACGACAACGGGATCATCGACTACGACAGGATGCAGGAGATCGCGCGGAAGGAGCGGCCGAAGCTGCTGATCGCCGGTGCGAGCGCCTACGCGCGCATCATCGACTTTGCACCGTTCGCCGAGGTCGCAAAGGAGATTGGAGCGCTGTTCCTGGTCGACATGGCGCACTTCGCAGGGCTCGTCGCGACCGGCTTCCACCCCTCGCCCGTGCCGCTCGCGGACATCGTCACGACGACGACGCACAAGACGCTGCGCGGACCGCGCGGCGGCATGATCCTGTGCAAGGCTGAGCACGCGAAGGCCGTCGACAAGGCGGTCTTTCCGGGAACGCAGGGCGGTCCGCTCATGCACGTCATCGCGGCGAAGGCCGTCGCGTTCCGCGAAGCGCTCCAGCCCGACTTCAAGGCGTACTGCGGACAGATCATCAAGAACGCGCAGGCCCTCTCCAACGCCCTAACCGGTCTCGGGTTTCAGATTGTGTCCGGCGGCACCGACAATCACCTCATGCTCGTCGATCTCCGCTCCAAGAACGTGACGGGGAAGGTAGCCGAGAAGGTCCTCGGCGAGGCCGGCATTACCGTGAACAAGAACACAGTGCCGAAGGAAACGCAGTCGCCCTTCGTGACGAGCGGCGTTCGCCTGGGCACTCCTGCGGTGACGACGCGCGGCATGAAGGAAGAAGAGATGGCGCGCATCGCGAAGTTCATTGACCGTGCGCTCGCCGCACCCGACGCCGCCGCGGCGCTCGCGAAGATCAAGGCCGAAGTGAAGGACATGGCGAATGCGTTTCCGCTCTACATGGCTGCGGAAGCGAGCGCCGGGCGGTTGTAATACGGGGAACGGTTTCACATCTTGGGGCTGACCGGGAGCACAGCGCTCCCGGCCTGCTTCTCAATCGAGGATCTGCAGTTGCTCCTGGAGCGTTTTCGAGACGGGATCATGGAACGCATTCGCACGAAGGAGACGCGCTTCGAAGAAGACGCGTATCTCTTCGTGCTGAAAGCGCTCGAGTACTCGCAAACGCATCTCACCGAGCGTCGGCATGTCACCGGTCGCGAGCTGGCGTTCTCGGTGCGCGATCTGGCGCTCCAGATGTACGGTGTGATGGCGCAGGTGGTGCTCGAGCATTGGGGCGTGCGCGCGACGTCGGACATCGGCGACATCGTCTTCGTGCTGGTGGACCTTGGCTATCTCATCAGCCAGCCGACCGACAACCGCGCGGACTTCATCGGCGTCTACAACTTCGATCGCGCCTTCGAGCACGAATATCCGTGGAACGCCGCGGCGCTGGTGTGAGTAGCTGAGTCATCTCAGCGGTCGCGTGGCGCGATAGCCGCGGCAAGTCGCTCCGGCTCATTGGCGCCGATCTGCGTGTGATGGTAGCTGGGTGTTGATTCGCTCATGCCAAGCTCTCACGGATTTCGGGACTCGCGAACTCGACAGCCGGAAGCTACACTGTGGGTACGGACAGTGGATCGATGAGCTTCGGGCGCACGGTCACCAATGGCACAAATGAGCCTGACTTTCATGAACGTATACAGTCGCGGCGGCCCAACAGGTCGCCGTCTTTCGTTTCGGCATATCGAAGTGCACGCCTGATGGCACTCGTGCGCGTGACGACGGCGGCCGAGGCGTCGATGCTCGATACGCGCGCAATCGCGGCGGGGACGCCGGCTCGTGCACTCATGCAGCGCGCGGGCGAGGCGGCCGCTGCCGCGATCCTGCGCGCATATCCGGATGTGAAGGGCGCGACGGTGAATGTCTATGCAGGTCCGGGCAACAACGGCGGCGATGGTTGGGTCGTCGCGCGCGCGCTCGCGGGCTACGGCGCGCGAGTGTTCGTGCGCGAGGCGGGCGAGGCGCGGAGTGAGCAGGCGAAGGCGGAGCGCGATCGCACGAGGCGGATGGTGACGCGCGGCGAGGCTCTCGATGCACAGCTCATCGTCGACGCGTTGCTCGGCGTGGGATCGAAGGGTGAGCCGCACGGCGAGATTGCCGCGTGCATCGCGAAGATCACTGAGGCGCGCGCGCGGGGAACGGTGGTCGTCGCGCTGGATGTGCCGAGCGGAGTCGATGCGAACACGGGCGATTCGACGGGCGCTGTGCGCGCGGATCTCACACTCACCTTTGCGACGCTCAAGCGCGGCTTGGCCATTTCGCGCGGGAATGCCGGGCGCGTAATCGTGCTCGACATTGGGCTCGGCGATGCGGGCGCCTCGGATGCGCTGCCGCGCCTCGTCGATGCGCACTGGGTGCGTGCGCACGTGCCTCCGATTCTTGCGGACGCGCACAAGGGCACGCGCGGGAAGCTGCTGATCATCGGCGGACAGGTGGGGATGGCGGGCGCCCCGATGCTCGCCGCGCGCGCGGCGATGCGCAGCGGAGCGGGAATGGTGCGGCTCGCCGTCGCGCGCGAGAACATCTCCGTCGTTCAGGCGGCTGTGCCCGAGGCGCCCGCGCAGGTCTGGCCGGAGAACGACGCGGATGTGGAGAGCATCATTACCGGCTGGGCCGATGCGGTGGTGATCGGTCCCGGACTCGGCGCATCGTACGGCACCCGCGCGCTGGTCGAGCGGGTGCTCCGCGGCTTTCGTGGACCCCTGGTGCTCGATGCCGATGCGCTCAACGTCTTCGCCGGCGAGCCCGAGCAGCTCGGCGCGCTCATCGGCGAGCGCGCGGCGCTCCTCACGCCGCATCCGGCGGAGTTTGCGCGGATGCTCGGCATGCACATCAACGACGTGCGCGCGCAGCGCTTCGACATCGGCATGGAGCTCGCCAAGCGCGCGCGTGCCACCGTGCTGCTGAAAGGAGTGCCGACGATCATTTCCGAGGGAAGCGGCGAACGACTGGTGAGCTGCGCGGGGACGCCGGTGCTTGCGGCCGGCGGGAGCGGCGACCTGCTCTCGGGCATCGCCGGCACGCTGCTCGCGCAAATCGGCAACGCGCTCACCGCCGGCGCATGCGCGGCGTGGGTGCACGGGCGCGCGGCGGAGATCGCGGGGCGCGGCTACGTTCGCGGCGTTACCTTCGCGAACCTCGATCTCGCCGCGCGGCGCGTGTGGCATGAGCCGCTCGTGCACCTCGTTTCACCCGTGCTCGGCGAGCTTCCAGTCGTCGGCGAGTGGTGAGAGGGAGTCAGCCATGAGCGAGTCGATCGAGCTCGGCGCCGGCCGAGAATTCGACATCATCCGCACGCTCCTCGCGCGCTGGGGCGCGCGCGCGATCGGAATCGGCGATGATGCCGCGCTTCTCGACGTTCCCGCCGGGGAGCATCTCGTTGCGAGCGCTGACAGCTCGGTGGAGCACATTCACTTCGAGCGCGCATGGCTCACGCCGCGCGAGATAGGCTACCGCGCGACAATGGCCGCGCTCAGCGATCTCGCAGCGATGGGCGCATCGCCACTCGGCGTTCTGCTCGCGCTCGGGCTCCCGAGATCGTGGCTCGAGACTGTGGGCGAGATCGGCGACGGAGTCGGCGACGCACTCGAGGTCGCGAAGAGCGTCGTGCGGGGGGGGGACATCACCGGCGCGAGTGATCTCACGCTCGCAATCACGGTGCTCGGCAGCAGCGCCGCGCCACTTCGTCGGAGTGGCGCACGACTCGGCGATACCGTCTACGTCACGGGCGCGCTCGGCGGCCCTGGCGCGGCGCTCGCCGCGTGGCAACGCGGCACATCGCCACCATCCGGAGCGCGCGATCGCTTCGCGCGGCCGGTAGCGCGCATCGCCGAGGCGATGTGGCTCGCGCGCGGGGGCGCGCGCGCGGCGATCGACATCTCGGATGGGCTTCTCGCGGATGCCCAGCACATGGCGGTCGCGAGCGGCGTTCGCATCCAGATCGATCTCGAGCGGCTTCCGCTGTTCGAGGGCGTGACCCCGCAACGGGCCGCGGTGAGCGGGGAAGAGTACGAGCTCATCGTATGCGCGCCCGCACTCAACGTCTCGGCGTTCGAGCGTGCGAACGGAATCGCACTCACCGCCGTGGGGCGCGTGCTCGAGCCGGTTCCGGACGGCTTCGGAGTAACGCTCCGAATGAATGGCGAACGGCTGGCGCCCTTGGAAGGCTTCCGCCACTTTTCCTGAACATGCGCGCGCTCCTGGCATATCCGATGATGGCGATCCAGACGCTGATCTTCATCGTCCCCATCACCCTCATGACGCTGTTTCGCATTCCGATTCCGCCGGACAGCTTCGTGGGACGCGGTGGACACTGGTGGTCGTACTGGGTGCTGAAGGCCGCGGGTGTCAAGACCCTCGTGCGCAATCCGGAGCGCGTGAGCCGTACCGAGTCGCGCGTCTACGTCTCGAATCACGTGAGCTGGTTCGAGATCTTCGCACTCGCCACGGTGGTCGACCGCTACCGTTTCGTGGCGAAGAAGGAGATCCGAAGCATCCCGCTGTTCGGCAGGGCCGCGGGACAAGTGGCGGCGATCTACATCGAACGGAACAATCGCAAGGCGGCGTTCACGGCGTACGAGGATGCGGCGAACCGCATCAAGGGTGGCCTCAACGTAGTGGTATTCCCGGAGGGGACGCGCGGACTTACGTACGAGCTCCGTCCGTTCAAGAAGGGCCCCTTCGTGCTGGCGATCGCCGCGCAGGTGCCCATCGTACCGGTGATGACGTGGGGCTCGAGGGAAGTGCAGGCCAAGGGTGAGATCGCGATACATTCAGGGACCATCGAGCTCACCTTTCTCGAGCCTGTCGAGACGAAGGGACTGTCGTACGAGGATCGCGACGTGCTCGTCGAGATCGTCTGGAACCGCATCGCCGAAGCGCTGGAAGAGAAGGGCGTGCCGATCCACAGGCCCACCGCCGTGGAGTCTGCTGCGCTACAAGCCGAGTGACCGCACATCAACCGAGAAATACATGTCAGAGATCGTAGACATCACCGCGCGCGAAATTCTCGATAGCCGAGGCAATCCGACCATCGAGGCGGACGTGTTGCTGGAGAGTGGTGCGATGGGGCGCGCGGCGGTGCCGAGCGGCGCATCGACCGGCGAGCACGAGGCGCTCGAGCTGCGCGACGCCGATCCCAAGCGCTATCTCGGCAAGGGGGTGCTGCGCGCGGTGCAGCACGTGGAGGAGACGATCGCGCCTGCGCTCCGCGGGATGCAGGCGATCGACCAGATCGGAATCGACCGCGCGCTGCTCGATCTCGACGGCACGCCGAACAAGGAGCGCCTCGGCGCGAACTCGATTCTCGGAGTGTCGCTCGCGACTGCTCGCGCGGCGGCGGAGGAGCTCGGGCTCCCGCTCTTCCGCTATCTCGGCGGACCGATGTCGCGCACGATGCCGGTGCCGATGATGAACATCCTGAATGGCGGTGCGCACTCCACGAACACGGTTGACTTCCAGGAATACATGATCGTTCCGGTCGGCGCGGAGACGTTCGGCGAAGCGCTGCGCATGGGCGCCGAGGTCTTTCACTCGCTCAAGAAGGTGCTCGTGAAGCGAGGGCTCGCCACGAGTGTGGGCGATGAAGGCGGGTTCGCGCCCGATCTCAAGAGCGACGAGGACGCGCTCAAGATCATCATCGAGGCGATCGAAGCCGCGAAGTATGCGCCGGGGAAGCAGATCGCAATCGCGCTCGACAGCGCCGCGAGCGAGCTGTACGACAAGCAGGGCAAGTACACCTTCAAGAAGAGCGGGGGCGGTACGTACGACGCGGCCGGAATGATCGATATGTACACGCGATGGATGGAGGAATATCCGATCGTGTCGATCGAGGATGGGCTGGCCGAGGATGACTGGGATGGGTGGGCCGCGCTGACGTCGGCGCTTGGCGACCGCGTGCAGCTCGTCGGCGACGACATCTTCGTGACGAACACCGAGCGCCTCGCGCGCGGGATCGAGGGGCACATTGCCAATGCCATCCTCATCAAGGTGAATCAGATCGGCACGCTGACGGAGACGCTCGAGGCGATCGAGATGGCACGCTCGGCCGGGTATCTCTCGATCATCTCGCACAGGTCCGGCGAGACGGAGGACACGTTCATCGCGGACCTCGCGGTGGGCACGGGTGCGGGGCAGATCAAAACCGGATCGGCGTCGCGGACCGATCGCGTTGCGAAGTACAACCAGCTGCTGCGCATCGAGGAGATGCTTGGCGAGGCGGCGGAGTATCCCGGGGGCGCGATCTACGGATTGTAGAGCTTCGTAGCGAGCCGGAGTATGCGCGGGACGTGGAAGCGGATCATCTGGACGGCCATCGGCGGGATCGTTCTCGTGTACGCGCTGCAGGGTGGGGAATACAGCACCACCGCGCTGTTGAGCCAGCGTTCGCGTGCGATGCGGATGCGCGCGGGAATGGACTCTCTTCGTCGCGAGATCGATTCACTTGCGAAGGTGAAAAAGGCCGTGCAGGTGGATCCGGCCGTACAGGAGAGAATTGCGCGCGAGGAGTTCGGAATGGTGCGGGGCAACAAGGAAATTCTCTATCGCTTCGCGGAGCCGGATAGCGTCCGCAAACCTTGACTTGGCGTCGAAAACAGCGGATACTTGACGACCTGGCGCGGGGTGGAGCAGCCTGGTAGCTCGTCGGGCTCATAACCCGAAGGTCGCGGGTTCAAATCCCGCCCCCGCTACTTCGAAGAGA
>JBBSEY010000156.1:0-7063 GCA_038239265.1 Gemmatimonadales bacterium
CGGCGGCTTCCTCTTCACGCATCGCGGCTACAGCGGGCCCTCGGTGCTCGATATTTCCCACGTCGCGGTGCGCTCGAGGTCGCCGAAGACTGAGCCCGCAACCGTGCGCGTGCGCTGGGCCGCCCTCGGCGCAGAAGAGTGGACACGAGCGCTCCGGCGTTCGGGAAACCGCAGCGTGCGCGGTGTGCTGCGCGAGGAGCTCCCCGATCGGCTGGCCGACGTGCTGCTCTACTTCGCTGGCGTCGACGTCGCGCGCTCGACGGCCGAGCTCACTCGCGAGGAGCGAAGCGCGCTCATCGAGATGCTGGTGAACGGGTCGCTTCCGTGGTCGGGAGACGAAGGCTATGCGAAGGCCGAGGTGACAGGCGGGGGTGTGTCGCTCGCGGAGATCGATCCGCGCACAATGGAGAGCCGCTTGCATCGGAACTTTTTCCTCTGCGGAGAGCTATTGGATGCATTCGGCCCCATCGGGGGCTACAATTTTTTGTGGGCGTGGGCGACCGGCCGCGCCGCGGGGATCGGTGCAGCAGATGCGCATCAACGATGACGGCGAGGAGCTCTTCGACGACGGCGGCTCGGACGAGCTGGACGAGGAGTTTCCGCTCCGGGATGGGACGGCGGACGGAGAGGCGACGGTGAGCTGTCCATATTGCGGCGAGTCGGTCGAGATCACCCTCGATCCCGGCGGAGGCACGCATCAGGACTACGTCGAGGATTGCGAAGTGTGCTGCCAGCCGTGGCGCGTGTCCGTGCAGTACGGGCTGGACGGCGAGGCGCAGGTCGAGGTCACCGCGCTCGGCGAGTAGCTCCGCTACGCACCGATGAGGTGCGGCACGAGCTTCGGAACGCGCGGGATTCTGCGTAACACACGTGCGAGATCGGACTCGAGCGTGTTCCCCTTTTCGAGCACGGCAATGGTGCGCGCAAGCAGCATGGTGCGCTGCCCAGGGGTGAGCTGCGCCGCCGTGACGACGATCACGGGGAGATCCCGCAGGCGCACGTCGAGGTGGATTTTCTCGAGAAACTCGAAACCGTCGACGTAGGGCATCTTGAGATCGAGCACGATCAGATCCGGGAGATGCGCCTCGAGCATCGTCAGTGCCGCAGCACCATTGTTCGCGACGCGCAGATTCCCTGCGTAGTCATCGGACATGTACCGCTTCAGCAGCTCGCGTGAGTCCGGGTCGTCCTCGATGATGAGAATTCCTCCGGCGCGTTGATCGATGTTCCGGGTGATCGCCTCTTCCAGGCGAGTAGACGCGATCGGCTTGTCGATCCAGTCGACTGCCCCGACGAAGCTGTCCTGCATCTCTCCGGCGATCGAGCTCACGATGATCACGGGGATGTGTGCGATCTGCGGTGAGGCCGCGAGACGCTTGAGCAGCTCCCATCCATCCATGCCCGGCATCATGAGATCGAGCGTGATGAGATGTGGGCGCAGCTCGTGCGCCATGCGAAGGCCCTGGGCCCCGCTCGCGGCCGTCTCGACCCTGTACCCGAGCTCTTCGACGTGCCCGCGGAGGAGCTCTCGCGCGTCGGCGTCGTCCTCGATGACGAGCACGAGCGGCGTGTCGGGATCGCCCAAAGCGCCGGAAACGACGCTTGCGTGCGCTCCGCGCGATCGTTCGCCCTCACTCGTGCCGCGCGAGGCCGCCGCCGCCAGCTCAATCGTGAACGTCGTGCCGACTCCCACTACACTCTCGACTCCGAGACGGAAGCCGAGGAGCTCGCACAGGGCGCGCGAAATGCTGAGTCCGAGCCCGGTGCCGCCGTACTCGCGCGTGGTGCTCGTGTCGGCTTGCTCGAAAGCGGCAAAGACGGCGGAGAGGCGCTCGGGTGCGATGCCGATTCCTGTATCGGAGACCCGAATGTGCGTCGGTGCCCCGGTGATGGGATCCGCCTCGAGCGCGACGGTCACGCTGCCAGCGTGCGTGAACTTCACCGCGTTGCCGATCAGGTTGATGAGCACCTGGCGCAGCTTCGTCGGATCCGTTTCGATCGTTCGCGTTTTTGCGGGGACGACCGATGTCACGGTGACGCCGTTCTTGAGGCGGCGATCTCCCAGCTGCACGAGCGTGTCGTCGACCAGCGACCCGACCTCGACCATCGAGAGCTCGATCGCGACCTTCCCCGCCTCGATCTTCGACAGATCGAGAATGTCGTTGATGAGCGCCAACAGCTGTACACCGTTGGTTCCAATGCGCTCGAGGTAGCTCAGGTCCATCGCCGTGAGATTTCCCGCCTTGTTCTTCCGCAGCACGTTCGAGAAGCCGATCACGGAGTTGAGCGGGGTGCGCAGCTCGTGGCTCATGCGCGCGAGGAACTCACTCTTCGCCGCGTTGGCCGCCTCCGCTTCCTCCTTCGCGCGCACGAGCTCCTGATTCGCGCGGCGGCGCGCGCCGACATCGCGGAAGGTGAGCACGGTCCCCACGACCCCTTCCCCCTCGCGCACGGGCGTGCTCTGAAATTCCACCGGAAACGATGTTCCGTCGCGCCTCCAGAAGACTTCGTCCTGCGATGTCTGGCCGTAACCCGTGCTCACCGACATGCAGAGCCCGCACGTCTCTTCCGAATGCGGTGCGTCGGGACCGGGGTGATGAAGAAACGCATGCCGGGATTTGCCGAGGAGCTCGGCGGCAGCCCACCCGAGGATCCGCTCGCCGGCTGGATTCAGGAAGCTGATCGTGCCGTCGCCATCGAGGCCAACGATCCCTTCGGCCGCGGACTCCAGCAGGAGGGCGTTTCTCACGGCGAGCCGCTTCCCCTCTTCCTCGGCCCTGCGCCGCTCCGAAATGTCGCGCGAGACCGTGACGATCTCGATCACCTCGTGCAGGAGTGGGTCCATCACTGGCTGGCCGGTGGTCTCGAACCACGCGAAGCTTCCGTTTGCGCGGCGGATGCGATACTGCACCGGCAATGACAGCGGATTTCGAAAGACGATTTCGTGCGCGTGACGCGCGAGGTCCTCGTCGTCTGGATGGACGAAGTGCAGCGGCCCGACCGCCGTGAGCTCCGCCGGATCGTAGCCGAGGAGATACTTGCTCGCGGGCGAGACGTAGAGCACCTGACCGGCGACGTTTTGCCGCATGATCAGATCGGTCGCGTGCTCGGCGAGGAGCCGGTAGCGCGCCTCCGATTCCGCGATGGCCAGCAGCTTGGCGCGCATCTGATTCCGATGCATCACGAACCACGCGGCGACGGCGATGACGAAGATCGAGAACGCAAGGAGCTGCTCGAGCTGAAACTCACGCTCGACGGACTGAAACGCTTCCACTTCGGTGAGCCCTCGGACGATCCCCCACCCTGTCTCCGGAATTCCTCGCGTTGCCCCGATGACCCTGATACCGCCGATCCCCATCATCAGCCCGGAGGTGTCCTTCCCCGCAGCGGCGAATCGCGCGGTTTCGGGCGCGTCCTTCCACGCAAAACGAAGCGCGCCCGCGGCGGAGTGAGGAAACTGGGAGGGGGTGAGCACGACGACCTCGGAGCCGATGTGCTGGACGAGCCGGTGACGCGGACTCTCGATCCCGCTCTGCTCGCGGAGGACCATTGGGAAAAGCGCGTCGTATGGATCGATGCCGATCACGACGGAGCCGCGAGGCCCTTTTTCGTGACCGGAGCTGTCGCTGACCGGCTCGATCACCGCAAAGAGCTGCCCGTCGTGCGTGTCGAAAGGGCCGATCATGTTGCTCTTGCCGGTATGCGACGCGGAGATCGCGGCAGCGCGCACGGAGACGGGGAGCGAATCCGCATCGAGCGAGGCACCCGCGGTCGAGCCATCCGTGCGAAGGAGCCAGATACCCCGATAGCCGCGTTCGGCCGCAACGTCGGTGATCAGCTCGGCGATGTCGGCTGCAGCCTTCCCGCCGCGTTTGGAAAAATCGAACAGGCTGGGCAATCGTGCGGCTCGGCGAGCGAGGAGCCGATCATCCTGCTGCCGCTCATCGAGCCATGCCTTGACCGACGAGCGCGTAACGTCGGCACTCGACTCCATCCTGCGCGTCCAGTTGCCGATCGCTTCCCTTCGCAGGCGCTCGTGCTGCCAGCGCAGCACTCCCAGGAGCAAGGCTGCAGCAACGATAACCCCAGCGAACAGGAACGTTCTCGCAATCGGACGACGGAATCGCATCTGCCTGAAGTCGGGGAGAGCGCGCGCGGGAGGGGACTGAAGTTGAATATCGTCCGCGACCGCAAGGACTTGAGCGGCGATCGGCTACAGCTTTTGACGCGAACTCCGATACTCCCCTGTGCACGCCCGCTGTGCCGATCCGCAGGCACACCACATGATCGCGTGCGCATCCCGACCCAAGGCATCGATGGGCCGAAAGCTCCGTCGCACCTGCGCCTACGCAGTCGCGCTCGTATTGCTCACCATACCGCCATCGCGCGCGCAGGCGCAGACCCTGTCGGATCGCCTGGTCATCCACGGCTATCTCACGCAGGGTTACGCGATGACGAACAGCCTGCCGATCCTCGGCATTCCGAGCGACGGAACGTTCGACTATCGGCGCGTGGCGCTTCTCTTTCGTTTGAAAGCCACTCCGAACGATGCCTTCGTCGTCCAGATCGCGAATCGGCGGCTGGGGGAGAGTCCGCTCAACGACTACACCCCCGACCTTCAGCTCGACTGGGCGTTTTACGAGCACAGATTCGGCGACAACACGTCCCTTCGTGTCGGCAAGGAGCCGATCCCCATGGGAATCTCGAACGAGACCCGCTTCCAGGGAACGTTCCTTCCCTTTTACCGCGTGCCCTTCGGTTTCTACCAGGAGGGAGGATTTACGAGCGAGACGTTGAACGGCGCCGTGCTCACCCGGAAAATCAACGCCGGCTCGAAATGGCTGCTCACCGCGGCGGCGTTCGCTGGCGAGTTCGACTATCTGCAAGCCGCATCCACTGGCGCGAGCGACAGCGCGCCAGCTGCCTATATCGTCGCCCCCGCGAGAGCGCGAAATCTTCTCGGAGCGCAGCTCTGGCTGCAAACTCCGCTCACCGGCCTTCGTGTCGGCGCCGGTGCCGCGAGGCGAGAGGACGAGGGGGTTATCACCGCGCAGCTCGCGGGCGACGGCGCGACGAAGGACATCTGGGGGAGTGTGGACGGAAACTTCGATCGGCTCGTTGCTCGCGCCGAGATAAGAAGACTTTCGTTCGGGACGGGCGGCGCCTCGTTTCGCTCATACTACGCGCAAGTGGGATATCGCGTGCTGGAACCACTCCTGGTTACCGTTCAAATCGACGCGACAGACGCCAATCTTCAAACTCCCCAGGCAAAGCTCAAGATTCCGCTGGACAGGGACAACGCGATTGGAGTCGCCTATACGTTTGCTCCGAACATCGTCGGAAAATTCGAGTTTCATGATGCAGACGGATACCTGGTGGAGGCGCCCGTGGACATCTTCGGCCCCGCCATCGAGAGTCGTTACTTCATCGTCAGCATCTCCGTAGCCTTCTGATGTTTTTTCGTTCGCTGGCGCTCACCCTCCTCGGCGCACTCCTCTCGACTTCCCCGGTGGAGCGCGCGGACGTGCGCATCGTCATTGTGGTGAACTCCGCCAATCCCATCACCGCGCTGTCGCGTGAGCGGCTCTCGAAGATCTTTCTTCGCGAGATCAGCACATGGGAGAGCGGACGAGAGATTCTCCCCGTCGACCAGATCGACAAGGCCCCGGCGAGAATCGTTTTCGCACGAGACTTCCAGAATCAGAGCGTCGGAGCGCTGAAGCGGTTCTGGCAGGAGAGAATATTCTCCGGCAACGAGTCACCACCCCCCGAGCGCGTCACCGACATCGATGTGCTCACCTACGTGCGGTCGAATCCCGGAGCGATCGGATACGTGACGGATGGGATCGACCTCGGACCCGGGGTAAAGGCGATTGCGATTACAGATCCCGGTCACGACACACCGCGGTGAAGCGGCACAGGTAGTCCCGCCTCGCCGCCCCCCGCTGGAAGTTGGACGGCTCGCAGCGTCCATCGCACAACTGCGTAAACACACCGCGCGCCTCCTGCGTGTATACCGTGACGACGCGCATCTCGCGCGACGGCAGTTTTCGGACTCATTAGCAGGAGAAAATCAATGTTTCACCTGAACTCGCGCGCGCGGCAGATCACGCTCGGCGCGCTCGTGTGCGCTGCCGCGACGGTCGTCTCCGCGAGCGCTCACGCGCAGCAGACTCCCCCGTCCGACTCCGCGTCGCCGCGGGGCGATTGGCATCACGGCGGTGGCGATGGCTCCCGCATGAGGCATGGCGGCGCTCCGCACCACGACGGAATGCTCAAGGATCTCGACCTCAGCAAGGCGCAGCAGTCGCAGGTGAAGCTCATCCACGACCGCTATCGGATGAAGGCGGACTCGCTGCGCACGCGCAACACCGCCCACGACAGTTCGACCCGCGCGCAGTTCCACGCGGTCATGACGCAGGAGATGGGGGAGATCCGCGCGGTACTCACGCCGGACCAGCAGAAGAAGTTCGACGACAAGATGGCCATGATGAAGGAGCGTCACGAACAGCATCGCGACCACGGGGCCCCGGGCGGACCCGATGGTCACGACGGACCTCCTCCGCCGCCCCCTCCAGCCGAATAGCTCGAGCAGCTAGCCTGGTGGAACAGGCGGTCCCGGCTCCTCTGGATGCTGGGGCCGCCTTTCCATGTGCAGCCGATCGAAGCGCGCACGCTGCTCAGGCGTCAGCACGGCTCGCACCTCCTCGCGGGTCGAGTCCATGATCGCACGCAGCGACTCGCCGGGGCCGTTCCAGAAGGAATCGATCTGCACGCGCCTGCGGGTGAAGATGGCGTCCACGCGCATCCGCTGGAGCGAATCCATGCCGAGCTCCTCCCCAAAATGGCGATCGCGCTCGGCGCCGAAGGGCGCCCGTTGCCCGGGCATCATCATGTGCATCCGCCGCATGCGATAGCGGCTCACCCACGCGTCGGTCACCATTCCCGCGGCAAATACCGTGAGAAGCAGTAGCGCTACGGCGATCCTGTTCCGCCACACAGTCGGAGAGTCGCTCACGGCTGTCCCTGCTGAAAAGAGCCGGGGTCGAGCGCGCGCGCGAGA
>JBBSEY010000157.1:0-7000 GCA_038239265.1 Gemmatimonadales bacterium
GCGGCGATGCGCGCGAGCGGGCGCATCGCGCGCTCTCGATCGCGCGCCTCTTCGCGCAGCTCGCTGCCGGAGCAGCGTTCGCGGTGGCGAGCGGGATCTTCGAGCGCTCGCTCCCCGTGGCCGGCGGCCTGGCCGTGGCTGGCGTCGCCTTGATTCTCGTCTTCGGCGAGATCCTCCCGCGCGAGATCGGCGACAGTATCGGCGCGCCGGTGCTATCGAGGCTTTCCCTGTTCGTCTCCGTGCTCGAGCTGCTCATGAACCCGCTCGTCCTCTCGGGGGCGGCCATCGACGGTGTGCTGACGCGTCTCTTCCCGGCTCCATCGCGCACCGATGAGCGGCAGTCGCCCGCGTCGCCGCTCCGCGACGTCGTGGCGCACGGACCGCAGACGCCGCGGGAGCAGCGCGCCATCCTGAAGCGCGTCTTCTCGCTGGGCGACATCGAGGTGCAGGAGGTGATGGTGCCGCGTGTCGACATCATCGGCGTCGAACGTGCAACGCCGTGGTCGGAGGTGGTGGACCGGGTCCGCAGCTCTCAGCACGCGCGACTCCCCGTCTACGACGACACGCTGGATCACGTCATCGGTATCCTCTACGCCAAGGATCTCCTCGCCGCCGTGATCTCCGACGACGAGCCCGCCGGCGGGTGGGCGTCACTCGTGCGCCCGGCATCGTTCATCCCCGAGAGCAAGGCGATCGACGCGCAGCTTCGCGACTTCAAGTCGACGCGCTCGCACATCGCGATCGTGGTCGATGAGTACGGCGGCACCGCGGGGCTCCTCACGATCGAGGACATCCTCGAGGAGATCGTCGGCGACATTCGCGATGAGAACGATTGGGAAGAGCCCCCGATCGTGGCCGAGGCGAACACGCGCTTCTGGGTTTCGGGGCGCGTGACGCTCGATGAGCTTTCGGAGGCGCTCGGCGAGCATTTCGAGGACAAGGACATCACTACTGTGGGCGGCCTGATCTTCCAGCGACTCGGCCGCGTACCGCGAGCCGGAGAGTCGCTCACGATACGCGGCTTTCGCGTGGTCGTCGAGCGCGTGATCAGACGCCGCATCGACCGGCTGTATTTCGAGCGCCTCGAGCCCGCAGTGGTGGCCGGACGATGATCTGGATTCTCGCGCTCCTTCTCCTGCTCACCGCACTGGTCACGGCCGCAGCCACCGCGCTTCGCTCCGCGAGCCGCCTCTGGCTGCGCGACTGGGTCGAGCAGCAACTCACGGGAAAGGTCACGGCCGAGGCGTATCTCGAACGGCTGCACGAGCTGCTCGCGGCATCGGTGAGCGCGGGCGCACTGCTCGCCATCGGCGCTGGACTCGCGATCGGTGCGCAACCGGATGCCGATCCGCTCGCTATGCTTCTCGCGATTGTCCTCTTCGGGCTCGCAACACTCCTCCTGGGGCAGCTCTTCCCGCGAGCGCTCGCACGGCACTGGTCATCGAAGCTCGTGCCCATGCTCCTCCCCACGCTGCGCGGGAGCTCGTGGCTGCTCTCTCCGCTCCAGCGCTCAGCGAGCAGATTTGCGGGAGCGGCTGCGCATCCGGGATCGGGAGAGCAGTCGCGTCGCGAGGGATTCGAGGAATTGCTGCGCGAGGGCGAGCTCGAAGGAATCGGCGAGCGCGAAGAGATCGACATCATCACCGGCGTCGTGCAATTCGGCGAGCGCGTGCTCCGCGACGTGATGACGCCGCGAACTGCGGTCTTCGCAGTCGACATTTCGCTGTCACCGCTCGAGATGGCCGCAGTGATCGCGAGCTCGGGGTACAGCCGCGTCCCCGTCTATCGCGATTCGCTCGACGAGATCGTGGGTGTGGTGCACGTCTTCGACGTCTTCCGCGATGGCGGCGAGCGCATGGCGCCTCTCCGCGCCGTACCGCACGCACCGGCAACGAAGCGGGTGAGCGAGATGCTCTTCGAGATGCTGCGCGGCCAGTTTCATCTTGCGGTGGTCGTGGACGAGTTCGGCGGGACGGCGGGCATCGCCACGCTCGAGGATCTGCTCGAGGAGTTGGTCGGCGACATCCACGACGAACATGACGAGCCGGCGACCGAGGAGGTGGGGCATTCGCGCCACGCGATCGTGCTCGACGCTGCACTCCCCGTCGGGGAGGCAGCGTCGCGCTTCGATGCCGTGCTCCCCGGCTGGGTGGAAGATCGATCGCAGCCGTTGGCCGGGCTGGTCGTGCGCGCACTGGGGCGAATCCCCGTGGTAGGCGAACGATTCGTACTCGGCACGCTCGAGCTCACTGTTGTGCGTGCGACGAATACGCGCATCCAGCGGCTGCTCGCCCAGCACGCGGACACGGTTCCCGCGGTCGAGCTCATGGCGCCGCAATGAGCGCGAGCGCCCCGCCGACTTTTCCCGGACACGCAACGCTCCTCGACGACTTCGCCGCGCGTCGCCCCTCCGCGCTCGCGCGAGCAATCAGCATCGTCGAGAACCGGCGCGGCGGGGCCGCGCAGCTCCTCGCAGCGCTGCATCCGCTGCTCGGACGCGCGCGCCGTATCGGTATCACAGGTCCGCCGGGCGCGGGAAAGAGCACCCTCACGACGCGCCTCGCCGAGCACTATCGGAAGGTTGGACTCACGGTCGGCATCGTGGCGGTCGATCCAACATCGCCATTCACTGGCGGTGCGCTGCTCGGCGATCGTATTCGCATGGAATCGGTCGCGCTCGACAGCGGGATCTTCATTCGCTCGATGGCCACGCGCGGGGCGCTCGGCGGGCTCGCGGCGGCGACGCGCGATGTGTGCGACGTGCTCGATGCGTACGGCTTCGACCGACTGCTCGTGGAGACGGTTGGAGTTGGGCAGAGCGAGCTCGATGTCGCACGCACGGCGGACACGAGCATGCTCGTGATAGTACCGGAGTCGGGGGACTCGATCCAAACGCTGAAGGCCGGCCTCATGGAGGCCGCCGATCTCTTCGTCGTGAACAAGGCGGACCGCCCCGGCGCCGATCGCATGCGGCACGAGATGAAGCTGATGCTCGGGCTGCGCATGGGGCAGCTGGCGCGCAATCTGCCAGCACATCATGGCGTCGATCTCGCGCACGTGAGCCGAAAGGCGAGGTCGGAGCGTCAGGCGCCAATGGAGAGCGGAGAGGCATCATGGGTGCCGCCGGTGCTCGCTACGAGCGCGGAGCGCGGCGACGGTATCGACGACCTCGCGGCGGCGCTCGATGCACACTTTGATTACCTTGAGAAGAGCGGGACGCTGCAGTCGCGGCGCCGGGCGCGGCTCCGCGATCGGGTTGTGGAGGGAGTGGATCGCGCGCTGCACGATCGTGTCTGGAACGATCGCTCGCTCGGGGCAAGGCTCGAATCGATGCTCCCCGATGTCGAGGCAGGGCGCACTACCCCGCTCGCCGCAGCGGAGGAGCTGGTCGCGCACGTCGCAACGCTTCTCTCGGATTCCCATTCGACGAACAGTGAGAGTGAGGTAGCATGACGACACTCGATCCGCGGCTCGACGCGCAACACTCGCAGGAGGAAGAGCTCGCACGTCTGCGCGCTGAAGTCGCCGAATGGCGCGCCAGGTTCGCCGCGAGCAAAGTGCGCGATCTCGCCTTCGTGAACTCGGGCGGCGAAGTGCCAGCGCTGTTCACTCCGCTCGACGTCGAGCACGATACGGTCACATCGCTGCCCGGCGCCTTTCCGTACACGCGCGGCATTCACCCCACGGGGTATCGTGGGCGGCTCTGGACCATGCGCCAGTTCGCAGGCTTCGGGAGCGCGCACGACACGAATGCGCGCTACAAGTTCCTCCTCGAGCACGGACAAACCGGGCTGTCGGTCGCCTTCGATTTTCCCACGCTGATGGGCTACGATTCCGACCACCCGCGCTCGGAAGGCGAGGTGGGGAAGTGCGGCGTCGCGATCTCCAGTCTCGCCGACATGGAGACGCTCTTCGACGGCATCCCGCTCGATCAGGTCTCGACATCGATGACCATCAACGGTCCCGCGATCATCCTCTACTGCTTCTACATCGCGGCCGCGGAGAAAAAGGGGATCGACGCATCGAAGCTGCAGGGCACGATTCAGAACGACATTCTGAAGGAATACATGGCCCAGCACGCGTGGGTCTATCCCATCGAGCCCGCGCTGCGCCTCATCGTCGACGGCTTCGAGTGGAGCGCCGAGCACGCACCGAAGTGGAATACGATCTCGATTTCGGGCTATCACATCAGGGAGGCCGGGTCGACGGCGGCGCAGGAGCTCGCGTTTACGCTCGCCGACGGATTCACCTATGTCGAGCGCGGCATCGCGCGCGGTCTCGAGGTCGACGACTTCGCGCCGCGGCTTTCGTTCTTCTGGGACATTCACAACGACTTCTTCGAGGAGATCGCGAAGCTTCGCGCCGCGCGCCGTATCTGGGCGCGTCACATGCGCGATCGCTTCGGCGCCAGGGATCCGCGCTCGTGGGCGATGCGCTTTCATTCGCAGACCGCGGGCGTCACGCTCACGGCCGCCCAGCCCATGAACAACGTTGTTCGCGTCGCCTACCAGGCAATGGCGGCGGCGCTGGGCGGGACCCAGTCGCTGCACACGAACTCGATGGATGAGACGCTGGCGCTCCCCACCGAGCACTCGGTGCAGGTTGCTCTGCGCACGCAGCAGATCCTCGCCTTCGAGAGTGGTGTTCCCAACGTCATCGATCCGCTCGGAGGCTCCTACTACGTGGAAGCGCTCACGGACAAGCTCGAGGCCGAGGCCGAATCGCTGTTCGAGGAGATCGATCGCGCCGGGGGGGTGGTTCGCGCGCTCGAGACCGGCTGGTTCCAGCGCCGCATTGCGGAAGCTGCCGCGCGCCAACAGTGGGAGATCGAGCAGCACCGGCGCATCATCGTCGGCGTCAATGATTTCATCGTCGAGAACGACGAGCTCACGATTCCGCTGCTCAAGATCGGCGATACCGAGCACGAGCAGCGTACGCGCCTCGCTGAGCTCCGCTCCACACGAGACAACGATCTCGTCGCGCGCCGGCTCGACGCACTGAAGGCGGCCGCGCGTACCACTGAAAATCTCGTCCCCCACATCCTCGACTGCGCGCGCGCGTACGCCACGCTCTACGAAATTCGCGCGACGATGGAAGAGGTCTTCGGCGCGTATCGCGAGCCGGTCTTCTTTTGACGGCTGGGAAGCGCCGCCCGAAGGAATGGTGGGAATCGTACTTCGACGCACAGTACCTGCTCGAATACGAGCCGATCTTCTCACCCGCACGCGATCGCGCCGATGTCTCGCGACTTATCGAAATTCTCGGGCTGCCCGCGGGCGAGCGATTGCTCGACGTCCCATGCGGGCAGGGGCGGCATGCGCATCTCCTCGCGGAGAACGGCTTCGACGTCACGGGGCTCGACTACTCGCGGGATCTGCTCGATGTCGCTCGCCAGCGCGGCACCTCGGCGCATCTTCGCTACATCCAGGGCGACATGCGCTCGCTCCCCGCGAAATGGAACAACCGCTTTGCGGCGGTGCTCAATTTGTTCACGAGTTTCGGCTTCTTCATGGATCCCGCCGACGACGTGAAAGTCATCCGCGAGTTCGCGCGCGTGCTGCAGCCGAACGGCGTGCTCGTCTGGCACGGCGGAAGTCGCGACGGCGTGATGGCCAAGTTCCTCTCGCGCGACTGGTGGAAGTCGGCGGACGGCACCATGATCGCGCACGAGCGCACCTTCGATCCTCTCTCGGGAATCCTCACGATTCGCTCGCACTGGAGCGGGCAGAAGAGGAGCGGCGAGCGCGAGCATCGGATTCGCCTGTACACTGCGTCGCGGCTGGCCGAGCTTTGCCGGACCGCGGGATTGATCGTCGAGGAGGCATTCGACGGCTGGTCCAGCGCACCGCTGTCGCGACGCTCCTCGGAGATGGTGCTCGTCGCCCGCAAGAGCGAGTTGGCGGGTTGACGCCCCTCGGGATAACTTGAAGCATGCGTCCGATTCGTGTTCTGATCGCCAAGCCCGGCCTCGACGGCCACGACCGCGGGGCCAAAGTCGTCGCCGCCGCATTGCGCGACGCCGGCATGGAGGTCATCTACACCGGGCTGCATCAGACTCCGGAGATGATCGCGACCGCTGCCATCCAGGAGGACGTCGACGTCATCGGCCTCTCGATCCTCAGTGGTGCGCACATGACGCTCTTCCCCCGCGTGCTGGCCCTTGTGCGCGAGCAGGGACGAGACGACATCCTCATCACCGGTGGCGGTATCCTCCCGGCTGAAGACATCGCCGAGCTGCAGAAGCAGGGAATCGGTCGGCTCTTCGGCCCCGGCACTGCGACCACCGATCTGATTACGTACATCCGCGAGTGGTTCGCCGAGCGCCAGCAGCAGGAGGCGTGATGTCCCGGCTCGGCCAACTCTCCGGCGAGCTTCGCGCGCTGGAAGCGAAGCTCCGCGAAGGCGGCGGCACGTCCAAAACCGAACGGCAGCATTCCCAGGGAAAGCTCACGGCGCGCGAGCGAATCGCGCTGCTCTCGGATCCGGGAGCGCGCTTTCTCGAGATCGGACTGCTCCTCGCCTACGACAAATACGATGGGCAGGCCCCCGCCGCGGGGGTGGTCACCGGGCTCGTGATGGTGCACGGCCGCGAGTGCGTCGTGGTCGCGAACGATGCGACGGTGAAGGCCGGATCGTGGTGGCCCGAAACGATCCAGAAGATTCTGCGCGCGCAGGAGATCGCCATGCGCTGCCGCATCCCGATCGTCTATCTCGTCGACTCGTCCGGAGTGAACCTTCCGTATCAGGGCGGCGTCTTCCCCGGACAGTACGGCGCGAGCCGTATCTTCTATTACAACTCCATCATGCGCCGCTACCTGCGCATCCCGCAGTTCTCCGCGGTGATGGGCCCGTGCATCGCGGGTGGCGCCTATCTCCCCGCGCTCTCCGACGTGATCCTCATGGTCGAGGGCACCTCGTTCATGGGGCTCGGCGGGCCGAATCTCGTGAAGGGCGCAACCGGGCAGGTGATCGACTCCGAATCGCTCGGCGGCGCAAGCAC
>JBBSEY010000158.1:0-6958 GCA_038239265.1 Gemmatimonadales bacterium
ATGTCGATCGCGCCGGTGGGCGGCTATCTGGCGGTGACCGGAGCGTGGAGCAGTCCATGGTGGGTGTTGATCGCGCTCGCCGGCGCAGTGATGAGCTGGGGTGGCGGCTTCGACATCTTTTATGCGCTTCAGGACGTCGACTTCGACCGCGCGAACGGGCTGCACTCCCTCCCGGCGCGCTACGGCACCGCGCCGGCGATCGCGATAGCGCGCGTGCTGCATCTGCTCACGGTCGGGATGCTCACGCTCGTGGGTATCGGGATCGGCGCGGGCCCCGTGTATTGGGCCGGGGTGTGCGTGGTCGCGCTCCTGCTCCTCTACGAGCACTCGCTCGTGCGCCCCGGCGATCTGTCGCGCATCGACGCGGCATTCTTCACGATGAATGGAGTGTTGAGCGTGACGTTCTTCGCCTTCGTCCTGGTGGGCCGAGTGCTGGCGCGATGAACGAGCGGGCGCCGATCGTCGTAGCGATCACGGGCGCGTCGGGCGCGCCGTACGCAGTGCGGCTGCTCGAATCGCTCGTGCGCGCGGAGGAGCGCGTGTGGCTCATGATCTCGTCGCATGGGTGGCGGCTCCTGCAGATGGAATCGGGGATCGGCTCACTCCAGGAACTCCGCGAGCGCACGGAACCCACCGGTTGGGATACGTGCGTCACGGTCTACGATTCGGAGGATCGAGGCGCCGCACCCGCGTCGGGGTCTGCGCGCACGCGCGGGATGATCATCTGTCCGTGCTCGATGGGCACGGTCGCCGCACTCGCGAGCGGCACGTCGCGCTCGCTCGTGGAGCGCGCGGGCGACGTCACGCTCAAGGAGCGGCGCCCGCTGATTCTCGTGGCGCGCGAGACGCCGCTCAGCGTGATTCATCTCGAGAACATGCTGCGCCTCACGCGCGCCGGCGCGGTCGTGCTTCCGGCGGCTCCGGGATTCTACAATTCCCCGCGCGGCATTCCGGATCTCGTCGACTTCGTCGTCGCGCGCGTGCTCGATCACATCGGCGTCGAGCACTCACTGAGCAGGCGCTGGGGTGGGGGAGGGGGAGGAGAGCCGGGTGGCGACGGCTGACGGCGCGCACGTCGTCGGGCTGATCTCCGACACGCATGGACAGCTGCGCGCGGGCGTGCACGAGGCGCTTCGAGGGGTCGAGCTCATCCTCCATGCGGGGGATGTCGGCGGCGACGAGATCCTCGACGAGCTCGCGCTGATCGCTCCGGTCGAGGCCGTGTATGGAAACACCGACGCTCCGGGGAATCCACGCCTGCAGGCGGAGATCGTGCGCGAGGTCGGTGGCGTGGTGATCCAGGTACAGCACGGGCACGAGTCAGGGCGACTGACGGCCGACGCCTTGCTAGAACGCTTTAATGCAGACGTCATCGTCAACGGCCACACGAACAAGCAATCGGATACGCATCGGGAGGGTCGGCTCGTCATCAACCCGGGCGCGGCAGGTCCGCGCCGCTTCCATCTGATGCCGAGCGTCGCGCTGCTCACGATTCGCGATGGAGAGGCTCGGGTGGAGATCGTGTCACTGCCCGCGTAGGGGCACATCTCGAATCCGAGGGAACTCCATGCGACGAGCACGGGCGCTCTTCGCTCTATCCGCATGCCTGCTCGCTCCCCGCCTCCGCGCGCAGCAGGCGCTCGCCCAGAAGATCACACTGCCGAGTGGCGTGACGGTCGCGCGCGCGTGCGATGTGCTGGTGTCGGAGGGTGTGCTCGTGGCATCGCTCGACGACCGCGTGCTCACCGCGCAGGATACCGGGTATTTCGCATCGCTCGCGCAGACGATCGCACGGCGGGTGGGGATGCGCGCCGGCGAGCCGCCGCGCGCAGCGACGTACGGCGTCCTCCTCGTGCGCGACGGCAGCTTCGCGCGGCGCTTTTCCGTGGTGCGCTCGGGGCGGCGCGAGCTCGACACGAGCATCGACGGCGCGCTCGCGATCTCCCACTCCGATCTCGATCGCGAGCCGATTCCCAACACCTTGCCGGATTCGATTCGCCTGCTCGTGACCTTCGGCCAGCACCAGGACGGATCGCCGTTCGTCGCGACGCACACGCGCTGCCCGGCCATGGAGTATCCGGACAATCCGCGCCACGACGTGCCGCTGTGGGCGCGCGCGCATCCGCGCAGCGTCAAGGTGCGCGCGGTAGTCAGCGCAGCCGGCCGCGTCGATACGGCGACGGCGCTGGTCGACGATCCGAGCGATGAGCGCTTCGCGCAGGCCGCGATCGATGCAATTGCGCAAATGCGCTTCGTGCCGGCGGAGTTCGATGGGCTCAAGGTTCCGTCGCCCATCGAGATCGTCATTCCGTTCGGAGAGGAGCAGCGGGCGGAAGGCTCGGCGGCACCGTAGCTGTTGTGCGTGAGGGCTAGGCGCCGACGGCCGCGCGCCGGTCGGTGACCACTAGGGACGCTGGCGGGCGAACGGCGGCGACGGGAGTGAGCCCCACGTCCGCGGCGCGTACCGTACGCGCGAGCTCGTCGGGGTAGCGCCGGAACCACGACGAGAGCAGCAGCAGCTCATCGATCTCGTGCGTCGGGATCTGCGCCGTGTCGCGCTCCGTGACGCCGTAGACGGCCTCGGTGAGATGCGCGAGACGGCGGCGATCGCGATCGGCCTGCGGCGGAATGTCCTCCGCCCGCACGCGCCCCCTCCGGATGAGATAGACGCGATCCTCCCCGCCGTAGCCGGGCACGGTGTAGATGAACGAGAGCGTCTCCACCGCGAAACGAAAGCGCAGGAACTGCTGCTTGAGCGCCTCGAGCCTGTGCAGCTTATCGCGCATCGATGCCGCTCGCTCGAACTCCATCCGGTTGCTCGCGCTCTCCATCTCGTGGCGCAGCGTTGCGATCGGACCATCGTCGTGGCCGTCGAGAAATGCGCGCGCGAGCGCGACGCGCTGCAGATATTCGTGCTCGGTGCATCCGCCAACGCACGGACCGAGACACTTCTTCACCTCGTAGCGAATACATCCCGGCGTTCGCGTCATCAGCTGGAAGAGCTCCCGCTGGTCGGCGAAGTGCATCTTCGTATCGAGCGAGCAGTCGCGCATCGAGAGCACATCGTGCAGCTCGCGCACGGCGTCGTTCACCGCCTGCGCGCCCTGGAACGGTCCGTAGTGCGGCGCGCTGTCATCGCTCGCGCCACGCACGACCATGAGCTTGGGCGCGGGGCTCTTGACGACCTTGATGAAGACGAAGTTCCGGTCGTCGCGCTTCATGGCCACGTTGAACCGCGGGCGTAGCCGCTTGATCTGCTGCAGCTCCAGCAGGAGTGCCGCGAACTCGCTCGGCGCATACTCCCAGTCGATGCGAACCGCGTCGCGCAGGATGCGCGCGCCCTTGTCCTCGGGATACGAGCATCGGAAATAGCTCATGAGCCGCGTACGAATCTTCTTCGACTTGCCGACGTAGACGACCTCGCCGTCCGCCGAATGCATCCGGTAGATCCCGGGCCGGTCCCTGCATTCGGCCTTCACGCTCGCGCGCATGATCGCGAGCTGGTCGTCGGCCGTCTTCGGGCGGCGAAGCGACTTGCGACTCACCGCTGGCACCACGCGCAGAAGACGGTGGTGCGACCGTCGATGGCGCTCGTATCGACGAGGGCGGCACCGCAGGCTGGGCAGGGAAGTCCGCCGCGGCCGTAGACCGCGAGCCTCTCGGAGAAGCCGCCGCGCGCGCCGGATGCGTCGCGGTAGTCGCGGAAGCTCGTCCCGCGGGCCTCGATCGCCTCCCGGAGAACGCTCGTGATCCCGGCGTGGAGCGCGCTCGCGCCTCCATCATCGATCGAGCGCGAGGAGCGCGAGGGATCGATGCGGGCGCGCCAGAGCGCTTCGTTTGCGTAGATGTTGCCAACGCCTGCAATACGACGCTGATCCATTATCAACTTCTTCACCGCCTGTCTGGAATCCCGAAGAATTCCCGATAGATGCTGCGGCGTGAACGCCGGGTCAAGCGGTTCGGGCCCCAAGGCGGCGTCGAATTGCGCGAATAGTTGCGGGCTCATGAGTGTAAGGGTCCCGAGCCGGCGGATGTCGCGATAGGCGAGCGTCCGCCCGTCGTCTAAAGCAAAAGAGACGGTTACGTAGTCGCGGGACTCTGGAGGGAGCGTGCCGTCATCAATCAGGAGGGCGCCGGTGAAGCGCGGTTGCACGACGATCCGGTCTCCGCTGTCGAGCGCGATGACGACGGCCTTCGCGCGGCGAAAAGTTCGTTCGATACGTGATCCCCGCAGGCGTCGCGACAGCGACGCGGCAGTCACCCCGCGCAGCACGTCGGAACGGAGCACCCTGACGCCGACGATCGTGGCCCCACTTACCGCGCGATCGAGATCGCGCGCGATGGTTTCAGTCTCCGGTAGCTCCGGCACTGCGCTCCAGCTCCCTCCAGCCAATGTCGCGACGGAGCTGCTTCCCCTCGAAGCGGATCGCCCCAGCGACGCGCGCGCTCTCCCGCTGCGCCTCGGCAAGCGTCGGCGCGACCGCCGTCACCGCGAACACGCGCCCGCCGGCGGTCACGAGCTCGCCCTCCGCATTCAACGTCGTTCCCGCGTGGAAAACGGTCACATCCCCTTCAGCGCTCGGCAGTTCGATCATCGCACCCTTCCGTGGCGAATCCGGGTAACCGGCTGCTGCTACTACGGTGGTTACTGCGCGACTGCTGGACCATTTGAGTGTTTGCGTCTGCAACCCACTCCCGTTTGCGACGGCGAGCAAAGGCTCCAGCAGCGAGCTCTCCAGCAATGGAAGGATCGCCTCCGTCTCCGGATCGCCGAAGCGGCAGTTGAATTCCACCACCTTTGGCCCCTGACTGGTCAGCATCAGCCCCGCGTAGAGCAGCCCGCTGAAGGGTGCTCCGGCCGCTTTCAACGCGTCCAGCGTCGGAATGAAGACGCGCTCCACCGCATCCTCCACCAGTGCATTGCTCGACAGAGACACGGGGGCGTAGGCGCCCATTCCCCCGGTGTTCGGGCCCAGGTCACCCTCCAGCAGCCGCTTGTGGTCCTGCGCCGCCATCATCGGTAGCACCGTCGTCCCGTCCGTGATCGCGAAGAGCGACAGCTCCTCCCCCTCCATGAACTCCTCTACCAGCACCTCGCGCCCCGCCGCTCCGAAGCTGTCGTCCCTGAGCATCGAGTCGATCGCGGCGTCCGCTTCGGCGATCGTCTCGCAGACGATGACTCCCTTTCCCGCCGCGAGCCCCGAGGCCTTGATCACCACAGGTGCCCCGAAGTCGCGCGCCGCGCGCTTTGCGGCGTCCGCGTCGATGCAGCGGATCGCGCGCGCCGTCGGCACTCCTGCCTCGCGCATGAGCGCCTTCGCGAAGGCCTTCGACGACTCGATGCGCGCCGCCCCGCGCGATGGCCCGAACACCGGGATTCCCACCGTGCGCAACGCGTCGGCGAGCCCCGCGGCAAGTGGAGCCTCCGGGCCGACGACCACGAGCTCTGGCTTCTCCCGCATCGCGAGCGCGACGACTCCTTGTACGTCGTCCGAGCTCACCGCCACGCAGCGCCCCAATGTCGCCAGCCCGGGATTTCCAGGCGCCGCTACGATCTCGATCGTTGGTTGATCCTGCTCGAGCTTCCAGGCCAGCGCGTGTTCGCGCCCGCCGCCCCCGACGATCAGAACCCTCATGCGCTCGTCATGCGGGAGGAACCCCTCCGCTCGAGCCACCATTTCCGCCCGTCGAGCCGAACGCAGTGTTGAACGCATCGCGCGCGCGATTCAACACGTCGCCCACACTCGCCGCCGCCCTGCGCCCCTGCTCGCCGTAGTAGCCCGCTGCATCCGCCACATCGTCCCCCAGGGGGCGATCGTCGGCGCCGCGGCGCGGGTAGTCGCCGGCCAGAATGCGATCGTACGCGCCGCTCCTCTGCCACCGCTGCAGCTCGGCCGCGCGCGCCGTATTGAATGGATGTGAGCGGAAAAGAAGGTTGAGCACCTTGAGCACGCCGTCGAGCGCGTGGCCACCGATCTCGTACTCTTCCGCCTGCACGAGAAATTCATCCAGGCTCGATTCGTCATCTCCGGAATTTCCGCCCGCAAACTTGAGGTACATCCCCATCGTCACCGTCGGATCCTGGCTCGCGAGCAGCCCCGCGCAATCCGCGCTGAGCTCCGCCTTGCGCGACCACTCGAGCAGCGCGAGCTGAATCGGCAGCGCGATGAGCCCGAGTCCGGGGATCGCCGTAAAGCCGGCCTTCAACAAAATCAGCGCAATCGTGGTGTACGTCGCATGACCGCTCATGATGTGGCCGAGCTCGTGGCCGATGAGCACGCGCCGCTCCTCGCGCTCGAGCAGGCCGAGCGCGCCGCTGTTCAGCACGATGAACGGCCGCTCGAAGCCCACCGCCATCGCGTTGACAAACGGAGTCTGCGACACGAACAGCTCCGGACGCTCACCCTGATAGTCGAGCGTCTCGAGCACCTCGCTGTAGAGTGCATCGAGCTTCGGACGCTGGCGTGGCCCCACCCGAACGGAGTCCGCCGTGAAGAAGAGTCGCACGCCGCGCTCCCCAATGAGCCCCATCACCTTGCGTACGACCTCATCGAACCCGGGGATCGCGCGCAACGTCTGCAGTGCGGCCCTGTCCGCGGGATGCTCCCACGCCGTCGAGGAGATCTCCGAAAGAACTTTGCGCTCGGCCATGAGTCAGGCTCCCAGTTTAGAGTCCGGCGAACGCCTGCTCGACATCCTGCAGCAAGTCGTTCGTGTCTTCAACCCCGCAGGAGAGCCGGACCATCCCTTCCGTGATACCCAGCGCGGCGCGGCGCTCCGGCTCCACCGACGCGTGCGTCATGCTCGCCGGATGGCTGATGAGGCTCTCGACTCCTCCTAACGACTCCGCGAGCGAAAAGATTCGGACTTTCTTGAGCACCTGATTTGCGAGCGCCCTGGTGCCCACATCCACCGTCACCATGCCGCCCATCCCCCGCATCTGAGAGCATGCCAGCGA
>JBBSEY010000159.1:0-6833 GCA_038239265.1 Gemmatimonadales bacterium
AGAGTGCCTTCGACGCGCTCGAAGAGGAGACGTACGACGAGACGCCCCCCGAAGATGCCACCACCCCGTGGACACTCAAGCGCATCCTCATCACGCTCGTCGTCGTTGCGATTGCGATCGGCTGGATGTCCGAGCTCCTCGTTGGCGCGACGGAAGTCACCGTTCACACGCTCGGGCTCTCCAACGTGTTCGTCGGCCTGATCCTCATCCCGATCATCGGCAACGCGGCCGAGCACAGCTCCGCGGTGCTCATGGCGCGCAAGAACCGAATGGATCTGGCGGCGAGCATCGCGATCGGCTCGTCCGTGCAGGTGGCGCTCTTCGTCGCCCCCGTCCTGGTGTTCGCCGGCATGATCTTCGGACAGCCGATGGATCTCGCCTTCGGCACCTTCGAGGTGGCGAGCGTCACTCTTGCCGTGTGGATCACCTCCGCCATCGTCGCCGACGCGGAGTCCAACTGGCTGGAGGGTTCCTTTCTCCTTCTGGTGTACGCGATTCTGGCGGTTGCGTTCTTCTATTTTTGATCGTCCAACGTAGACATCCCCGTGTGCCATAACGCTTTGACTTCCTCGACCGCGAGGATCATCCAGGCGTCTGCCAGCGAGAGGACCTCAGTAGCGTGGCCCAGAGTCCAGCCGTCTATTTCGCCCCCGATGCCGCTCCGCTTCCCGAGTTGGCACGGCACTGGTTCGACGCGCGCGGTCTCGTGCCCGTCCTCTGCCGCACCCTGGATGAGCTCATGGCGATGGCGCTTCGAGGACGGCCGTACGTCGTCATCTTCGACGCGCGCACGCAGGCGGCACTCTCGTGCGCCGCGTGCATTCGGCTCAAGGACGACTCCTACACGGGCGTAGTCCCCGCCGGAATGTTCGTGAGTCCCGGGGAGGCCGCGCTGGCGCAGGGCTTCGCCGCGGGCGCCGACGAAGTGCTCGCGCCCAATACCCCAGACGACGAAGTGGCCATCCGGCTCGACGTGATGCTCCGTCGCGCCGATCGCGACGTGCACGTGCATCCGTCCACCCGCCTCCCCGGCGCCCCAGAGATCGAAGCCGCGATCGGCACCCGCCTCGCGGCGGGGGAGCTCTTCGCCGCCTGCTACGCGGATCTCGACCATTTCAAGGAATACAACGATCGCTACAGCTACTTCGAGGGCGACCGCGTCATTCGCATTCTCGCGAAGATTCTGCACGACGTCGTGCGCGGCCTCTCGCCAGAAGGCGGCTTCGTCGGACATATTGGTGGCGACGACTTCATCTTTCTCGTGCCGATGCTGCAGGCGCCCGAGATCTGCCAGGAGATCGTCTCCATTTTCGATTTGCTCGTCCCGTATCAGTATTCCGAACAGGATCGGCAGGCAGGATATTATTTCGGCAAGGACAGGCGGGGACAGTTGCATCGCGTCCCGCTCATGACGGTCAGCATCGGCGTCGTGACGAACGAGCGACGGACCTTCAGTCACCCCGCGCAGGTCAGCGAGCTGGCCACAGAGATGAAGAGCTATGCGAAGACCCTCAACGGATCCGTCTACGTCGTCGACCGGCGCAACGATCCAATCCTCGGCTCGCCCGTGGGCGTTTCCGAACGATGAACGGAACAACTCTCGCGTGAGCGTCACCGCATGAACGTCACCTGTCCCGAGTGCAGCTCCGTCTTCCGCGTCGATCCGGCCAAGATTCCGCTCGCGGGTGTTCGCGCGCGCTGCTCGGTCTGTGGCGGTGTAATCGCGATCGGCGAGCGGGGTCGCATCGACGAAGACTTCACCGCGTCCGCGCCTGCGCCGCAGCCGACGCAGACTCCGGCGCGACAGCGGCCGTCCGTCGCCGCACCGCTGTCGCCACGACCGCCGGTCACGATGCCGACGCCGCCGCAGCCGATGCACGCGGGCTTCGCCGCGCAGGGCGCTCCGGCCGCCACGGCGCCAGCGGCGCCGAGCGCGCCGAGCGCGCCGAGAACGTCCGCGGGAACGGCGATGCCGTCCCGTCCATCGGCGCTCACGCCGCCAGGCGAGCGCGCTCCCGTGGCCACTCCGCCTCGGGAGACGCCGCCACGTGCGCCCGTCGCGGCGCCCTCTGTGCCCGCGCCATCGCCGCCCGCGCCATCGCCGCTTGCGCCAGCGCCACACGCGGGCGCGCCACACGCGCCCGCGCCAACCGCGCCCGCTGCGCCTCCGGCGGCTGCACCAGCTGCACCAGCCGCACCAGCTGCGCCTCCGGCCGCCGCGCCAGCCGCGCCCGTCGCACCGCGAATGTCGCCATTCGCACCGGCGGCGTCTCCGCAGCCGTCGATGCCATCGGCGCCATCGTCACCGACGGGGTCCTCCTCGCCGAACTCGTACGCGTCACCGCCGGTCCAGCGCCCTGCGCCTCCGGCCGCTCCCGTGGCGCCGGCGGCGCAGCCACCGGAAGTCGCTGCATCCGCGGCTCCCGCTCCCGCTCACGCGCCCGCGTCCGCAGCTCCGCCGCAACGCGCGACCGCTCCGGTCACGCGTCCCACGGCGCCGCAGGTCGGAGGCGCACCAGTCGCACGTCCGCCGATCAACCCGTTCCTCGCCAACGATCCGAACCAGAAAGCGAAGCGCCTCGCGCGCGCACTCGTCTCCGACATCATCGCGTACTTCCCCGATCGCCACGCGCAGGGGAAACGTGACGGCACGCTGCGCGAGAGCTTCCGCGAAGAGATCAAGAAGAGCTACGAGGAATACGTCGAGCAGATGGGGAAGGAGTTCGCCGAGAACACGACGCACTTCCAGGACGCGCTCAACGACGTGCTCGCCGGCGGCGTCAAGATTTTCTAGAAGATTCCGCTGGGCGGTCGCGCCGCGCGTCGTGCTGCGAGGGCGATGTGGGATTATATTTGAGACGCGAGCCGCGCCGGCGCCCGGAGCGGCTCGCGTCGTGTGTAGCCCCGTCGCGCGCCTCGCGCGCAGTCACGCGCGCCGACCCGCGCGTCTTCATCAGTGGAGTGGATCCAATGTCCGAGAGTGAACGCACCCGGCAGTTGCGCCGGCACGAAGAGCGACTCGCCGAGCTCCGGGGGTTGCTTTGACTTGGATACCAAACGCGTCACGCTGAGCACTCGCGAGGCGCAGATGGGCGAGTCCAAATTCTGGGATGTGCCCGACCGCGCGCGCGAGGTCATCTCCGAAGTCAACACGATCAAGAACTGGGTCGAGCCGTTCGACAAGCTCGAGGCAAAGTTCCGCGACATGACGGAGCTCGACGAGCTGCTCCAGGCTGAACCGGATGCGGAGCTGTCGGCGGAGCTCGATCGTGATCTGTCCTCGGTCGAGGAGCAGCTTCGCAGCTACGAGCTTCGCTCGATGATGCAGGGCGCAGATGACCAGCGCAACGCGATGGTCGAGATCAGCGCCGGCGCCGGCGGCACCGAGGCCCAGGATTGGGCGGGGATGCTCCTCCGGATGTACACGCGGTGGGCCGAGCGGCGCGGCTTTTCCGTCGAGGTGCTCGACGTGAGCGAGGGCGAAGAGGCCGGCATCAAGGGCGCGATGCTCGAAGTCAAGGGCGAGTACGCGTACGGCTTCCTGCGTTCGGAGGCGGGCGTGCATCGCCTCGTGCGCATCTCCCCCTTCGATTCGCAATCGCGCCGCCACACGAGCTTCGCATCCGTGTTCGTGTATCCGGACGTCGATGAAGAGATCAACATCGAGGTGCGCGACGAGGACATTCGCATGGATGTCTTCCGCGCGTCCGGCGCGGGAGGGCAGCACGTCAACAAGACCAGCTCCGCGGTTCGCCTCACACACATTCCGTCCGGGATCGTCACGAGCTGCCAGCAGCAGCGCTCGCAGCACAAGAACAAGGAAACGGCGCTCAAGATGCTGAAGAACGCGCTCTACCAGCGCGAAGTCGAAGCGCGTGAGGCCAAGAAGGCGGAGGTCGATTCCGCGAAGACCGACGTATCGTTCGGCAACCAGATTCGGAGCTACGTCTTCCAGCCCTATACCATGGTCAACGATCATCGCACGGAGCTCAAGATCACCGACGTGGGCAAAGTGATGGACGGCGCGATCGATCCGTTCATCGAGGCGTATCTCAAGCGTGCAGGCGCGCCGGGGGCGGGCGCCACGTGAGCACCGAGGAGCTCAACTTCGTTCTCCAGGCGCGGCGCGACAAACACGACGCGCTGATCGCGCGCGGGATCGCGCCGTATGCCTACCGCTTCGCGCGCACGCACACCGCCGCTGCCGCCGTCGCCGCGCTTGGCGATCGCGACGAGGGCGAGACGGTGAGCGTTGCGGGGCGCGTCGTCGCCTGGCGTGGGCAGGGGAAGACGAGTTTCGCACATCTCGCCGACGACTCCGGTCGCATCCAGCTGTACTTCCGCAAGGACGACCTGGGTGACGAGCTGTTCGAGACGCTCAAGCTCTTCGACATCGGTGATGTAATCGGCGTCTCGGGCGCGCTCTTTCGCACGAAGACCGGCGAGGCGACGGTGCGCGTGGCGAGCGCCGAAATGCTCGCGAAGTCGCTGCGCCCGCTTCCGTTCGGCAAGGAGGAGACGGTCGACGGCGTCGTCGTGCGGCACTCGGGCTTCAGCGATCCCGAGCAGCGCTATCGCCAGCGCGCCGTCGATCTCGCGGTGCATCCCGATGTGCGTGCGTCGTTCGTCGCGCGCTCACGCATGATCAGCGCGCTCCGCGCCTTCCTCGACGGCAAAGGCTTTCTCGAGGTCGAGACCCCGGTACTCCAGCCGCTGTACGGCGGCGCCGCCGCGCGCCCGTTCACGACGCACCACAACGCACTCGACATTCCCCTCTTTCTGCGGATCGCGGATGAGCTGTACCTGAAGCGGCTGATCGTCGGCGGCTTCGATGCCGTCTACGAGATCGGCCACGACTTCCGGAACGAGGGCGTCGACCGCACGCACAATCCCGAGTTCACGATGCTCGAGTGGTATCAGGCGTACGCGGACTATACGGACATGATGCTCCTCGTCGAGCAGCTGCTCGTCGCCGCCGCGAATGCCGTGCGCGCGCACCCCTCCTACGGAGCGGCGGTGCCGGCGCTCACGACGCCGTTCCCGCGCATCGAGTGGGTGCCGTCGCTGACCAAGGCGCTCGGCGCCGACGCGCTCGCCATGTCCGATGCGGAGCTGCGCGGTGCGGCCGAGCGCGCGGGAGTGAGCAGGCCTGAGGCATTCTCGCGCCCCAAGCTGCTCGACGAGCTCTTTCAGGCGCACGTCGAGCGCACGCTGCACGACCCGACGTTCGTCGTCGACTATCCGCTCGAGCTGTCGCCGCTCGCGAAGCCCAAGCGCGGCGCCCCAGGGCTCACCGAGCGCTTCGAGCTCTTCGCCGGCGGCCGCGAGCTCGCGAACGCCTTCAGCGAGCTCAATGATCCGCTCGACCAGCGCCGCCGCTTCGAGGCGCAGGCGAAGCTGCGCGCTGCCGGCGACGAAGAAGCGCCCGGCGTCGACGAGGATTATCTGCGCGCAATGGAGCATGGCATGCCTCCGATGGGCGGTGTCGGCGTCGGCATCGACCGGCTGTTCATGTATCTGTCGGGTATATCACATATCCGTGATGTGATTCTCTTTCCGACGATGCGCCCCGAGTGACCCGTCTCGAGCTGTCGATCGCGTGGCGCTATCTGCGCAGCCGCGGAAGTGCGCGGCTCTTTTCCTTCATCAGTGTCATCGCGATCGGCGGTGTGCTGGTGGGCGTCGGCGCGCTCATCATCACCAACGGCGTGATGACGGGAATGCAGACGGATCTCCGCGAGAAGATTCTCGTCGGCAGCCCCGATCTGCGCGTGCTCACCTTCGGCGAGGATCTCAAGCTTACCGACTGGCAGCCGACGCTCGTGCGCGTGCGGCGCAATCCGCACGTGGTCGCGGCCGCGCCGTTCGTGCTCACGCAGGGGCTCGCCACGGCAGGGCACGACTACTCCGAAGGCGTCTTCATCGAAGGGATTCCGCCGGCGGGAGCGGGAGTCGTCAATGTCACGAGCATTCGCCAACACGTGTCGACGGGCGACTTCCGCTTCTACACCGAAGACGGACAACGCCGCGGCGCCGTCCTCGGCAAGCGGCTCGCCGAACGGCTGAATGTTTTTCCGGGGAGCAAGCTGACGATGATCTCGCCGGCGGGGGCGAAGTTCAATGCGTCGGTGGGCAGCGTCGTGCCACGGATCTTTCAGTTCGAGGTCACAGGCATCTTCGAGTCGGGGATGTACGAGTACGACAACTCGTACATCTACGTCGACCTCGATCGCGCGAAGGAGTTCGCGGGACTCGGCGACGCGGTGACGGGAATCGAGGCGCGCACCGCGAATCGGTGGGAGGCCGGCGACGTCGCGAAGCAGCTCGCCGACACGCTCGGCTATCCGTATCGCGTGACCGACTGGCAGGAGGCGAACTCGCAGCTCTTCCAGGCCCTCAAGCTCGAGAAGCTCGCGATGCGCATCATCCTCCTGCTCATCGTGTTGGTGGCGGCGTTCAACATCGTGAGCACGCTCACGATGGTGGTGAAGGACAAGACGCGCGAGATTGGCATCCTGAAGGCCATGGGGCTCCCCGCGAAGTCGGTGCGGCGGATCTTCCTTGCGCAGGGGCTCGTGATCGGCTTCGTCGGCACGGCGATCGGCGTCGTGATCGGCGTGACCGCCGGGATCGTGATCAATCGCGGCAAGCTCGTGCCGCTCGATCCGACGGTTTACTTCATCGATCATCTGCCGGTGACGATTCAGCTCGGCGACGTCGTGTGGATCGCGGGCGCGAGCATCATCATCGCCGCACTGGCCACACTGTATCCCGCGATCCAGGCGGCACGCCTCTTTCCCGTCGAGGCGATTCGACACGAATGAACGTCATCG
>JBBSEY010000160.1:0-6772 GCA_038239265.1 Gemmatimonadales bacterium
CTGGTTCGGATGCGCGCGTACCCCGATCACCATCCGTACACGGCTGCGGATGCGCGGTCGCTTGCACGCGACCTGCAACCTCACGAAATCGCCCTCTGTACGCTCAAGGACGCTGTCAAGCTACTTCCGCTCTGGCCTCGCGAAGCAGCGGCCATTGGGTATGTTTCCCAAGCCGTAATCGTCGAGGAGCGAGCAGATGCAGTCGATGCCATCCTCGATCTCGTAGCCAACGCTCGTCTCCGTCAACTCTGACCCCTTCGGGTCTACGGTAACCCAATCGTATATGACCGCTGACTTTCGGCTCACCACGCAGAAGATGATCGGCCCGGACAAGGATACGTTCCTCAATGAGGACAATCCGTTCGAGGATATGATGTCGCGCTTCGACCGGGCTGCCGAGCTGCTGGACCTCGAGCCCGGTTTGTACAAGATCCTCAGAAGTCCCGAGAAGCAGATCATCGTCTCGATTCCCGTGCTGCTCGACAACGGAGAGATCGAGGTGTTTACGGGCTACCGGGTGCTGCACAACACATCGCGCGGTCCCGCGAAGGGGGGCATTCGCTTCGATCTCAACGTCACCATCGACGAGGTGAAGGCGCTCGCAGCGTGGATGACGTGGAAGTGTGCGGTCGTCGACATTCCGTTCGGCGGCTCGAAGGGTGGCGTCATTTGCGATCCCTCGAAGCTGAGCAATGGGGAGCTCGAGCGGCTGACGCGCCGCTACACCGCCGGCATCATCAACACGCTCGGTCCCGACTCCGACGTTCCCGCTCCCGATGTGAACACGAACGAGCGCGTGATGGCCTGGGTCATGGACACGTACTCGATGCACGCGCGGCACACCGTCACCGCCGTAGTCACCGGCAAGCCCGTGGAGATGGGCGGCTCGCTCGGCCGTCGTGAGGCGACGGGACGCGGTTGCATGATGGTCACGCGCGCAGCGCTGACGCACCTCGGGATGCCGATCGCGGGCGCGACGGTCGCGGTGCAGGGCTTCGGAAACGTCGGCTCGGTCGCGGCGGATCTGCTGGCCAAGGAAGGGTGCCGCATCGTCGCGATCGGCGATCGTGCGGGCGCCGTCTACGACGCGCACGGCATCGATGTCTCCAAGGCGATCGCTCACGTCAAGAAGCACAAGTCGCTGGACGGGTTCGACCAGGGCGACCGCCTCACGAACGAAGAGCTGTTGACGCTCGACGTCGACGTGCTCGTCCCCGCGGCGCTCGAGAACGTGATCACGCGCAAGAACGCGCCGAACATCCGCGCACGCATCATCTGCGAAGGCGCGAATGGTCCGACCACCGCTCCCGCCGATGCGATCCTCGATGAGAAGGGAATCTTCGTCATCCCGGACATTCTCGCCAATGCGGGCGGCGTCACCGTGTCGTACTTCGAATGGGTGCAGGACCGCGGCGGATACTTCTGGCCTGAGGATGTGGTGAATCAGCGGCTTGGGCAGATCATGGAGCGCAGCTTCGAAGCGGTGCTCGAGCTTTCGAAGCGGCACAAGGTGAACATGCGCACAGCCGCATACATGCTGTCCATCTCTCGCGTGGCCACGGTGCACCGGCTGCGTGGGATCTATGCCTGAGGCGCGAGGGCCGGTATCGCGAGGCTCGGGACTCGCCGTCGCGAATGAACGTGCGCGCGCGAACGGCGCGTGATGCGTGACAGCGCCGGGTGAAGTTCCGGATCGTTGCGGTGGGGAAGCCGCGTGTGCAACATCTCGCCGCAGCCATCGAGGACTACGAGACGCGAGCGGCGAGATATTGGCCGCTCGAGAGTCGCGAGGTGCGGGAGGAGGGCGCCCGCGGCGTATCACCGGAGCTCGTGCGCGAGCGGGAAGGGGAGCGTCTTCTCGCGGCGGCCGGCGCGGGCGCCCTCATCGTTGCGTGCGAGGGCGAGGGAGACGCGCGCACGTCAGCGGAGCTCGCGGCGTGGTTGACGGCCGAGCGCGAGCGCGCGACGCGCGATGTCGCCTTTCTCATCGGCGGCGCGTACGGGCTCTCGCCTGCGGTGCGCGCGGCGGCTGCCCAGCGGCTCTCGTTCTCGCGGTTCACCTTTCCGCACGAGCTCGCGCGGCTGTTGCTCGCAGAGCAGCTCTATCGCGCGGGGACGATCGTTCGCGGGGAGCCGTACCACAAGTGAGCGCAGCGAGGACGCGCACGTGAGCGAGCCACTGGTCATCACCATTCCGTTTGGAGGATCGCCGCTCACGCGCGCGGCGCTGGCGGGCGCGAACGTTCACGAGTGGTACGAGCGTCCGCCTGCCGGAGCCGCGGCATGGGCGACGCGCGCACGAGAGACGCGTGCCGACTCGAATCTGGGCGACTGGGCCGCTGCGCTCAGCAGCGCATTCGCGGCGAGCGGGCCGGCGGCGGAGCGACTCGCGCGGAGCGCGGGTGGGAAGGGAGTGGTGGTGACGACGGGGCAGCAGCCTGGACTGTTCGGCGGCCCCGTCTACACGTGGAGCAAGGCGCTGAGCGCACTCACGCTCGCAAACGTGCTCGAGGAGGCCACCGGAATTCCGACGGCGCCGGTGTTCTGGGCAGCGACGTATGACGCGGATTTCGCGGAATCGAGCGCCAGTTATGTCATACTGAACGGCGATCTCGTGCATCTCCAACAGCCGCTCCCCAGCGAAACCGCCCTTTCCATGCGCGACACGCCCCTCGGCGACGTCGCACCTCTGATTGGGCAACTCGAGCTGGCGAGCGGATCCGCCGTCGGACGCGGCGCTGTCGAGGCCGTACGCGCCGCCTATGCTCCGGGGCAAACCATTGGGCTCGCCTACGTGCGGCTCCTCCGCGCGATTCTCGAACCGCTCGGCATCGCCGTGCTCGACGCCGGCCATCCCGCCGTGCGCCGCGCGTCGCACGGATTTCTGCGGGGCGCGCTCGCCCGCGCGAAGGAGATCGACGCCGCGCTCACCGTGCGGGAGCAGGAGCTTCGGCACGAGGGCTTCGAGCCGCCCGTCGCGCACGTGCGCGGACTGTCCACCGTCTTTCGCTACGCCGATCGTACGCGCTCGCGCATTCCGATCGCCGAATCGCCGACGGTCGACGCCGATGCGGAGCTGGAGGCGAATGTGCTCCTCCGACCGATCGCAGAGCGTGCCATTCTGCCAGCGGTGGCATACGTGGGCGGTCCGGGCGAGGTCGCGTATTTCGCGCAGGCAACCGCGATCGCGCGCGTGCTCGGCGCGCCGGCGCCGGTGGTCGTGCCGAGGTGGTCGGGGATGATCATCGAGCCGCACGTGCAGCGGCTGCTCGCGCGCCACGCGTTGGCGGCCAACGCGCTGCGCGACCCGCACGCGGCAGAGTCGCGTCTCGTGCGCGCGAGCCTTTCGCCCGCGGTGCGCGACGCGCTGGAGCACTACGCCACCGGCGCCGACGCGCTCAACGACGCGCTCCGAGCGGCGCTCGCGGCCGACGGGAGCGCGCCGCTCGTCCCCGAGGCGGTGCTCGCCGGCGCGCGAGGAAACGTCGCGCATCGGATCGAGCGCCTGGAGCGCCGAATCGTCGCCGCGGCGAAGAAGCGCGAGTCCGCGACCATGCGCGACATCGCGATCGCGCGGACCTCGCTCTTCCCGCTCGGCAAGCCACAGGAGCGCGTGCTCAACTTCATCCCGATGCTCGCACGCCATGGAACGTCGTTGCTCGCACAGATGCAGGCGCGTGCGAGCGAGCACGCGGCATCGATCCTTTCGGGACGGGCGAGCGACGTAGCGGATGAGCGGGTCGCCGACCCCCGCTAGCGGCGGCGCGTCGGCGCCTCGGGAGCGCTCCGGGCGGGCGGCAACGCTCGTCGCAACCGGAATTCTCCTCAGCCGCATCGCCGGGTTGGTGCGCCAGCATTTCCTGGCGCGCTATCTCGGGCTGGGAGATGCGGCAGACGCGTTCAACGCCGCGTTTCGCATTCCGAACTTCCTGCAGAATCTGTTCGGAGAGGGAGTTCTGTCGGCCTCCTTCATTCCCGTCTACGCGCGGTTGCGCGCGAACGGCGAGGAAAAAGCGGCCGCGAACGTCGCGAACGCGGTGCTCTCGCTGCTCGCCGTCGTGACCTCGGTGCTGGTCCTTGCAGGGATCGCCGCGACGCCGGTGCTCATCGCCTTGATTGCGCCGGGCTACACCGGTGCAAAGCGTGAGCTCACCATCACGCTCGTGCGTATCCTCTTTCCGGGCGCAGGACTCCTCGTGCTCTCGGCGTGGTGCCTGGGGGTGTTGAACAGCCATCGGCGATTTCTCGTCTCGTACTCCGCGCCGATCGTCTGGAACATCGCCATTATCGTCGCGCTCGTCTGGCGCGGCGGGCGCGTAGCGGAGTTCGATCTCGCGGTCGTCGCCGCGTGGGCCTCGGTCATCGGCAGCGCGGGACAGCTCCTCGTGCAGCTGCCGACGGTGCTCTCGTTGCTGCACCACTTCCACATCACGTGGGACACCGCCTCCGCGAATGTGCGCACGGTCGTGTCCAACTTTCTGCCGGTGTTCGTGGGGCGCGGCGTCGTGCAGATCAGCGGCTATATCGACGCCGTCATCGCGACTCTTCTCGGCACCGGCGCACTCGCGGCGCTCACGAACGCGCAGGCGCTCTACATGCTTCCCGTGAGCCTGTTTGGGATGAGCGTCTCGGCCGCGGAGCTTCCGGCGATGTCGAGTGCCGTGGGGGACACGGCGGATGTCGCGGAGTACCTGCGCTCGCGTCTCGATGGAGGTCTTCGGCGCATCGCCTTTCTCGTGATCCCCTCGGCGATGGCGTTTTTGGCCCTCGGCGATGTACTCGCCGGCGCGCTGTTCAAGTCGGGGCGCTTCACGCAGCAGGACTCGGTGTACGTGTGGAGCATCCTCGCCGGGTCGGCGGTAGGGCTGCTCGCGTCGACGCTCGGGCGGCTCTACGCGTCGACGTACTACGCGCTCCGCGATGCGCGAACGCCGCTGCGCTTCGCTATCGTGCGCGTCGTGCTGACGAGCGGCCTCGGATATCTCTTCGCGATACCGCTGCCGAAGCTGCTCGGCATCGATCCGCACTGGGGAGTCGCGGGGCTCACCGCGAGCGCGGGGATTGCGGGGTGGGTCGAGTTCGCGCTGCTCCGCAGCACGCTCAACGCGCGCATCGGGCGCACCGGTCTTCCGGCGTCGTTCGTCGCGCGGCTCTGGCTTGCAGCGGCGCTGGCCGCCGCGGCGGCGTGGGGAGTGAAGGAGTTGGCAGGCCCGCGGCCCGCGATCCTGCTCGCGGTGCTGACGCTCGTGCCGTATGGCGCGGTGTACTTCGGGACGACCGCGCTTCTTGGAGTTCCCGAAGTGCGCACGGTGCTAGCGCGGCTTCGGATCGGTCGCGCCGAAGGCGGGCGCAGACGAGATTGATATCCGCACGCGCGAAGACTCGCCGGCCGCGAGGGAGTCTCGCAGAATCTGCAACTCTAGTGTTCGGTTATCTTTAGATCGTGCCAGCAGATCCCGCAGAGCAGATCGCGCTCAAGCTTCCGCATCTCCCCGAATCGCCCGGCGTCTACCTCTTCAAGGACGCCGCGGGCGTCGTCCTCTACGTCGGCAAGGCAAAGCGGCTGCGCTCGCGCGTCCGCAGCTACTTCAACGCGGATCCGCTCGCGAGCGCCAAGACGCGCGTGCTCGTGCGCCAGATCGTGGACGTCGAGTCGATCGTGGTGCCCACCGAGGCGCACGCACTGATTCTCGAGGCGAATCTCATCAAGGAGTACAAGCCGCGCTTCAACATCGCGCTCCGCGATGACAAGTCGTACCCGTACATCAAGGTCACGATCAACGAGCCTTTCCCGCGCGTCTACGTTACGCGGCGGCTGCTCGACGATGGGGGCAAGTACTTCGGGCCGTATACCGACGTCGGTGCGATGCGGCGCGCGCTGAACGTGGTGAAGCGGATCTTCAGCGTTCGGTCGTGCCGCTACGACATGCCGAAGGAGATGCCCGAGCGCGCGTGTCTCGACTACCACATTGGCCGATGCAAGGCGCCGTGCATCCTGCTGCAGACGCAGGAAGAGTATCGCGCCATGATCGATGAGGTGCTCCTCTATCTCGACGGCCGCGCCGCCGAGGTGACGAAGCGTGTACGCGCGCGCATGGAGGAGGCGGCTCAGAACATGGACTTCGAGAGCGCGGCGGAGCTGCGCGATGCGCTTCGGCATTTGCAAAAGCTGGAGGAACCCACCGTGGTCGTGGAGGTGGAGGGAGGCGATCGCGACGTGCTCGGCTACGCCCGCGATGGCGAGGACGCCGTGGTGACGATGTTGCGCATTCGCGGCGGGAAGCTGCTCGCCCGCGAGCATCAGTTCGTCGAGAATATCCAGGACGAGGGAGACGATGCCGTGCTCGCGGCATATCTCGCGCGCACGTACATCCCGCTGCTCGAGCACGCGCGCGAGCTGCTCATTCCGTTCGAGGTGTGCGATCGTGAACCGATCGAGCAAACGCTGCCGCGTACGCAGATCTGGGTACCGCAGCGGGGGCCGCGCCGCCAGCTGATCGAGCTTGCCGATCAGAATGCGCGTCATTTGCTCGAGGAGCAGAAGACTTCGACGTTCGAGGCGGAAGAACGGGCCGTGGATCCCGTGTACGAGCTGCAGCGCGAGCTCGGGCTGCAGAGCGTCCCGCGCGCCATGATCTGTTTCGACATCTCGACGTCGCAGGGAACCGACACCGTCGCCTCGTGCGTCTGGTTCGAGAACGGCAGGCCGAAACGCGCCGAATACAGGAAGTTCAAGATCGAATCCGTCGAGGGAGGCGCGCCGGATGATTTC
>JBBSEY010000161.1:0-6764 GCA_038239265.1 Gemmatimonadales bacterium
AGCCGATCGCCGTGATGATCGTCCGGATCTCCTCGTTCGAGAGCACTTTGTCGATGCGCGCCTTCTCGACATTGATGATCTTGCCGCGAAGCGGAAGAATCGCCTGGAACTGGCGATCGCGCCCCTGCTTCGCCGAGCCACCGGCTGAGTCGCCCTCGACGAGGTAGATCTCGCAGAGCACCGGATCGCTCAGTGAGCAGTCCGCGAGCTTGCCCGGCAGGTTGCCGACGTCGAGCGCCGACTTCTTGCGCGTGAGGTCGCGCGCCTTCCGCGCCGCCTCGCGCGCGCGCGCGGCCGACACCGCCTTCTCGACGATGATGTTCGCCGACTTGGGGTGCTCCTCGAGATACGACGCGAGATACTCGTTGAGCACGGTCTTCACCGCGCCCTCGACCTCGGAGTTGCCGAGCTTCGTCTTGGTCTGCCCCTCGAACTGCGGCTCGTGCACCTTGATCGAGATGACGGCCGTGAGCCCCTCGCGAACATCGTCGCCGGTGAGGGTGAAGTTGTCCTTCTTGAGCCAGTTTCCCTTCGTCGCGAAGACGTTGATCACGCGCGTGAGCGCACTCTTGAAGCCCGTGAGGTGCGTACCGCCTTCGTGCGTGTTGATGTTGTTCACGAACGAGAAGACGTTCTCGCTGTAGCCGTCGTTGTACTGCATCGCGATCTCGATCGCGATGTCATCACGCTCGGCCTCGATGTACACGACATCCGTGTGCAGCGCCTTCCGGCTCTGATTGAGATAGCCGACGAATTCCTTGAGCCCGCCCTTCGCGAGGAAGAGCTCGACCGTCTTCGAGTCCTCGCGCTCATCGGAGATCGTGATGCTGATCCCCTTGTTCAGAAACGAGAGCTCGCGGAGGCGCGACGCGAGCGTGTCGTACTGATAGACGAGCTCCGTGAAGATGGTCGGATCCGGCTTGAACCAGATCGTCGTTCCCGTCTCGGCCTTCGGCAGCTTGCGGAGCACCTTGAGCTTCGTGGTGGTGTCGCCACGCTTGAAGTCCATGTAGTACTCCTGCCCATCGCGGCGGACCCACACCTTGAGCTGCTCGGAGAGCGCATTGACGACCGACACGCCGACGCCGTGCAGCCCTCCCGACACCTTGTAGCTGCTTTTGTCGAACTTTCCACCGGCGTGCAGCACGGTGAGCGCGAGCTCGACTCCCGGAATTTTCTCGACGGGGTGGATGTCGACGGGGATGCCGCGACCGTCGTCGACGACGGTGATCGAATTGTCCGCGTGGATCGTGACCTCGATGTGCGTCGCGAAGCCGGCGAGCGCCTCATCGATCGAGTTGTCCACGACTTCGTACACGAGGTGATGAAGCCCACGCTCCGAGGTCGATCCGATATACATGCCGGGGCGCTTGCGAACTGCTTCGAGCCCCTTGAGCACCTGAATTTGGCCGGCGTCGTACTGCGTCGGCTGAGCCGTGGTCTTGGCCATGAGCACCTTGTCTACGTGATGAACCAGTGCACCGAAGAAAGGCCGAATCGCAGTTGCTCTCCAGCCTCTTCAATCTACTCCAAATTCCTTCCAGTTCAAGCAGTTAGCCCCTCAGCCGCCAGTGGATCCTGGACACCTTTCCGGCGGTGCGCCCAGCGTTGATCGCGAGCAGCAGCTGGGGTTCCATCAGGGAGAGCTCGCTCATCCATGAGCTCGTCTTCACGGCAACGAACAGCGTTCCGTCACGCGTGATCATGATCGGCTCGGTGACCGCCGAAATCTGCTCGCCGACGAGCGCCGGCCATTCCGGTACGACGCGCGCCTGATCCACGCGCCCGCCGTCCTTCGTGGTGGACAGGAAGCTCGCGAGCACGTCCGACATCTTCTCGGGCTTCCGCGATGGACGCTTCACCTGTCGGTGCTCACTCGTCGCTCACTCGCTGACTCTCACGAGCACGCCCGCGTGCACCTGCCAGCGCTCGAGCCGCGTGAACGCCTCCGGAATGTCCGCGTCGCGCGGGACGGCGACGATCGTCTGTCCGCGCTCCTCGCTCGAAAGGAGTTCGAGAATTCGCGCGGCGCGCCGCGCATCGAGCTCGGCGAACGGATCGTCGAGCAGCACGAGCGGCTCCGCGCGCGTCGCCTGGCGGAGCGTCGCCGCCTCGAGCAGACGGAGGGCGATCGCCGCCGTGCGCTGCTGCCCCGCCGAACCATAGGTGCGGAGCTCGCGCCCCTCGAGCGAGAGATCGAGGTCATCGCGGTGCGGTCCTGCGTGCGTGATCCCGCGCTTCACGTCGAGCGGGCGCTTCTTCTCCAGCGCCGCGAGCAGCGCCTGTTCCGCGTCCTCGTGCGTCGTATCGAGCGAGCTCGCATAGCGCATGGTCGCCGCTCCGCGCTCGCCGATCGCCTCGCATCGCGCCGCGTACTGTTCGGCGTACATCTGCGCCCACTCCTGCCGCGCCGAAAACAGCACTGCGCCATTCAGTGCGAGCGCCGGCTCCCACACCGCGGCGCACGCCTCGCGCGCCGCGTGATTGAGCCGCACCTCGCGCATCGCCGCGTTTCTCCGCGAGAGCGCGCCGCGATAGCGCTGGAGCGCCACCAGATACGGCCGCGAGCTGAGCGCGAGCATCACATCGAGAAAGCGCCGCCGCTCCACCGGCGCCCCCGCGACGAGCACCGCGTCGCGCGGCGAGAAGATCACCGCGGGGAAGGCCCCGAGTGCGTCGGCCATGCGCGCAGGCTGTGCCCCGTCGAGCACGATCTTCTTCCGACGGCCGAGCCGGTCGAAGCCGACGGACACATCGTGCGCGCGCGCGCCCTCGATCGTCGCCGCGAGATGAAAGCCTGTCTCGCCGAAGGTGACGAGCTCCGCGTCCTGCGCGCCGCGAAGCGATCGCAGCAACCGCAGATAGTAGATCGCCTCCAGAAAGTTCGTCTTCCCCTGTCCGTTCTCGCCAACCAGCGCGATTCCCGCCGAGGGAAGCTCGAGCTCTGCGCGCCGCAGATTTCGGAAGGCGCGGATGGAGAGCCGTCTGAGCGCGCTGTGCGCGACCGGATGCTCCGCAATCATCCCCGCCGCTGCCGTCACTCGCCCTTGAACGCCGCAGGACGCTTCTCGAGAAAAGCGCGCATTCCCTCCCGCATGTCGGCCGTCGTCGCGATCAGCCCGAAGTGATTCGCCTCTATCACGAGCCCCTCCTCGAGCGTGGTGTCGAGCCCGCGATTCACGGCCTCGATGCACAGCGCCACCGCGATCGGTCCATTCGCCAGAATCTGCTTGAGCATCGCCTCGGCCGCGGCGATCAGCTCCGCTTGCGGGACGACCTTGTTCACGAGTCCAATGCGATACGCCTCCCCGGCGTCCGTGATCTCGGCCGTCAACATGAGCTGCAGCGCGCGCCCCTTGCCGATGAGGCGCGGAAGGCGCTGCGTGCCGCCATAGCCTGGCCCGATGCCGAGTCTCACTTCGGGGAGCCCCATCTTCGCAGTGTCGGATGCGATGCGGATGTGGCAGGCGAGCGCGAGCTCCAACCCGCCACCCAACGCAAAACCGTTAATTGCCGCAATCACCGGCTTCGGCGACTGCTCGAACTTGCTGAAAATCCGCTGCCCCACCATCGCGCGCGCTCGCCCATCCAGCGACCCCTGCGTCGACAGCTCCGCAATGTCGGCGCCGGCGACGAACGCCTTCACCCCCGTGCCCGTGACGATCGCGCCGCCGATATCCTTTCGCACGACGACTTCCATGATCGCCGCATCGAGCTCGGCGATCGTCGCATCGTTGAGCGCGTTCAGCTTGTCCGGGCGTTTGATCGTGATCGTCGCGACGCGATCGCGCACGTCGAACGTGAGATTGGTGTACGGCATAGGCAGGATGGGTGCGGCGCGCGAAGCGGCGATTGAATGGCAGCCTTCAGCTCCCGAAAGCTATACCGTCGGACTGCTTCTTGCTTCGGAGTGGAGGGCCATGAGCTCACAGTGGATTACGCGGTTCGGAGGCAAGAGCGCGGGCTTCCAGTATCGGAATGCGGCGGGGCGCGCGATAACGGACGGGAAGCAGCTCGAGCGCATCAACGCGATGACGATCCCGCCCGCCTGGCGCGACGTCCACATCGCCGTCACGACGCGTCCGGCGATTCAGGCGTGGGGCTTCGACGTGAAGGGGCGCAAGCAGTATCGCTATCACGAGCGCGCCGTGGCCGCACGCGAGCAACGCAAGTACTATCGGGTGCGCCGCCTCGCGCGTGACCTTCCGCGTATTCGCGAGCGGCTCTACGCGGACATCGCGCACGGGAATACACTCACGCACGATCGCGTGGCCGCGGCCGTCGTCCGACTCATCAGCAAGGGTTTCTTCCGCGTCGGCAGCGAGCGGTACGCGCGCGAAAACAAGACCTTCGGGATCTCGTCACTGCTCAAGCGCCACGTGCACGTCGAGCAGAACGCGATCATCTTCGACTTCAAGGGAAAGTCGAACAAGCAGCAGAAGCACGTCGTCGTCGATCGCGCGCTCGCGAAGATCATGCGCGCGATGCTCGCGTCGCCGGGCACGAGACTCTTCCGATACACCGACGGCGCGAAGTGGAAGAATCTCTCCGAGCGCGATGTGAACGACTATGTGCGTCGCGTGACGAGTGTGCGCTACACGGCGAAGGATTTCCGTACGTGGGGGGGCACGGTTCGCGTCGCGACCGTACTCTCCGACCTCGGCGCCCCCGCCAGCGAGCGCGAGGCGAAGAAGAACGTCGTTCTCGCGATTCGGCTCGTGAGCGCGGAGCTCGGCAACACGCCCGCGATCTGTCGCGCCTCCTACGTGCATCCGATCATCATTGCCCGCTACCTCGACCATGGCGAGACGATCATGCCGCGCGCCTCTGGGAAAACCGCCGCGGGGCACTATCCCGAGGAGCGCGCACTCATCCGCTTTCTCGACGAGCACTTTCCTGAACGCCGCAAGCGCGTGCGCGCCGAGGACAAGGTGGCGGCGTAGCTCGCTTTCCATAGCTTTCGCGGCATGAAGTCCGTTCTCGCGATCGACTCGGGTACCACGGGGGCGACGTGCCTCGTCATCGCGGCCGACGGGCGCATGCTCGGTCGCGGCTATCGCGAGATCCCGCAGCACTATCCCGAGCCGGGGCAGGTGGAGCATGAGCCACTCGACATCCTGCGCTGCACGCTTGATGCGGCGCGCGAGGCCCTCGAGGGTGCCGGCGTGACACCGACGACGATAGGCATCACCAACCAGCGCGAGACACTCGTGCTCTGGAACCGGCACACCAGCGAGCCGGTGGGGCGCGCGATCGTGTGGCAGGACCGTCGCACCGCCGCGCGCTGCGCCGCGCTCGCCCCGCACGCCGGCGACATCGCAATGCGCACGGGGCTCCTCCCGGATCCCTACTTCTCCGCGACCAAGCTCGAGTGGCTTCTCGCGCACGAGCACATCGCGCGCATGGCGCGAGACGGGTCGCTCGCCGCAGGAACCGTCGACAGCTGGCTGATCTGGAATCTGACCGGCGGCTCCGTGCACGCGACCGATCCGACCAACGCGTCGCGCACGATGCTCTACGACATCCGCGATCGCGCCTGGAGCGAGCACCTTCTCGAGCTCTTCGCGGTGCCGCGCGCGCTACTCCCCGAAGTGCGCCCTTCGAGCTCCGATTTCGGACTCGCCCGCGGATCGATGCTGGGAATCGGTACCGACATCCCGATCCACGGCGTCGCGGGTGATCAGCAGGCTGCGCTCTTCGGTCAGGGATGCTGGGAGTCGGGGCAGGGGAAGAACACCTACGGCACGGGCGCCTTTCTTCTCCTCAACACCGGCCAGGAGATCGGAGCCGCCGGCGGCGGCCTCCTCACCACGATCGCCTGCGACGCGACGGGGCAGCCCGCGTATGCGCTCGAGGGCGCGATCTTCGTCGCCGGCGCCGCCGTGCAATGGCTTCGCGATGGGCTCGGCGTGATCGGCAGTGCCGCGGAGACGCAGGCACTCGCAGGCGGGATCCCTTCGAACGACGGCGTGTATTTCGTGCCGGCGCTCACGGGGCTCGGCGCGCCGCACTGGGAGCCGAAGGCGCGTGGCACGATCGTGGGGCTCACGCGCGGCACGACGCGCGCGCATCTCGCGCGCGCAGCGCTCGAGGCGATGGCCTACGCGACCGCCGATGTGCTCGACGTGATGCAGGCGCGCGGACGCTGTACTTTCGACAGATTGCGCGTCGATGGTGGCGCGACGGAGAATGAATGGCTGATGCAGTTTCAGGCTGACGTGCTCGGCGTTCCGGTCGAGCGCCCCGACATGGCGGAGACGACCGCGCTCGGCGCGGCGGGGCTCGCGGGCATCGCCGCGGGCGTGTGGCCGAGCGCGCACGCGTTTCTCGGCACGCGCAGCTTCCGCTCCTTCGTCCCGGGCTCGGGGGTCGCAAACGCGCGCGTCGCTCGCGAAGGTTGGGCGCGCGCGGTGCGCGCTACGCTCTCCTGGGCGCGAGACGAGCAATGACGACCACGGCGCTGAGCCGCAAGCTCGATGCGCATTGCGCCGCGCTCGGTGCGTGTCGCCAGTGCGGGCACGAGAATGCCGGCGTCGTGCCGATTCTCTCGCCTGCGCGCGCGCCAAAGGTGATGCTCGTGGGACAGGCGCCCGGGCAGGTCGAGACGAGCGAGGGAGAGCGTCGCGCGTTCGCCGGGCGTGCGGGGAAGACGATGTTCCGCTGGCTGGCGGGCATCGGGATCGACGAGGCGACGTTCCGCTCGCGCGTATACATCGCCGCGGTAACGCGTTGCTACCCGGGCCCGCATCCGTCCGGGCGAGGCG
>JBBSEY010000162.1:0-6762 GCA_038239265.1 Gemmatimonadales bacterium
ACGGAGATGCTCATCGAAGCCGTTCGCGGAGGATTCCGTATTGCGTGCGTCGACGTGCCGACGGTCTATGGCGCGCCGAGCCACTTTCGCGCGTGGGATGACTCGCTTCGCGTCGTGCGCACGATCTGGCGCCACAGAGCGCCGCGGGCTCGTTGATGCGCCTCCTCTGCACGAACGACGACGGAATTCTCGCGCACGGACTCGAGTGCCTGATAACCGCAGCGGCGTCGCTCGGTGATGTCACCGTCGTCGCACCCGATCGCGAACAGAGCGCGACGAGCCACTCGCTCACGCTGCACCATCCCATTCGCCCCGTTGCGCGCGGCGAGAAGCGATGGCAGGTGGACGGCACCCCCACCGACTGCGTGATGCTCGCCATCGAGGCGCTGATGCCGGAGCGCCCGGACTTCGTGCTGAGCGGGATCAATCACGGCAACAACATGGGCGAGGACGTGCTCTACTCGGGTACCGTCGCTGCCGCGATGGAGGGCGTCACGCTCGGCGTTCCCGCGATCGCGCTCTCGTTCGCCGGTGGTGAGCTCAAGGCCGATCCCGCACTGCTCACGGATCAGATCGGGACGGTGGCCGCGCTGCTCGGCCATCTCACGGCGCTCGAGATTCCTCGCGACACGCTGCTCAACGTGAACTTGCCGTCCCGTCTCGCCAAGGACATCCGCGGCGTCCGCCTCACGCGCCTCGGCCGCCGCGTGTACTCCGATTCGCTGATGAAAATGCTGGATCCGCGAAAGCGCGAGATCTACTGGATCGGCGGCGGCTCGGCGTCATGGAGCGGTCCGTCCGATTCCGATTTTCGTGCGGTCGAAGACGGCTACATCTCGGTTACTCCGCTCACCCTGGATCTCACGCATCTGAAGATGCTCGATGATGCGAAGCTCTGGTGGTCGGAGCCATGAGCGGTGAGCAGCCGGGGGGCCGGCGGCGGTTAGTCGAGGCGCTGCAGGAAAAGGGGGTGCGGGATCTCTCGGTGCTTCGCGCATTTGATCTCACGCCGCGCCACCTCTTCGTTCCCACGGGAATGCGCCATCGCGCGTACGAGGACAGTGCGCTGCCGATCGGCAACGGGCAAACGATCTCGCAGCCGAGTACGCACGCGCGTTACCTCGAGCTGCTGCAGCTGACGGGGAAGGAGCGAGTGCTCGAAATCGGTACGGGATCGGGGTATCAGACGGTTCTTTTGTCGCATCTGTCGTCACAGGTTTTTTCGATCGAACGCGTGGGCACGCTCGTCACGCAGGCGCGCGATGCCATTCGTGCCGCGGGTGCGCCGAACGTGTCGCTTCTGGCGGGGGACGGCACTCTGGGGTGGCGCGAGTACGCCCCGTACGACGCCATTCTGGTCACGGCGGGGTCCCCCGCCGTACCGACGCCCCTCGCTGAGCAGCTCTCGGAAGGGGGGCGCATGCTGATCCCGATCGGCGACAGGGAGGAGCAGCTTCTCGCGCTTTTTACGAAGCATGGCGAAGAGCTCGAGCGGCGTGACATCGGGGCTGCGCGATTCGTCCCGCTCATAGGGAAGTACGGCTGGCCAAGCTAAGGCTGGTCCGTCAGCTTCATATACGACATCGTACGCAGGCGCCGAGCATGACGCCCCGCCGCGCCCCCAGGAGTGCTGATGGAAGACCGTCCGGAAGACCTTCCCAAGCCCCCGCGTCAGACCGCTGCGCGCCCCTTCTTCTCACCGCGCCCGAGCACGGGCGAGGGAGTGACCGGACCGCTCGAGCTCAGTCGTCGCCGTGCCGCGCAGCTGTTCACGCCGCCGAGCTCCGCGCCTGCCGCGCCAATGGCCGACAAGTCGCCGAGCGTAGCGGAGGAGGGCGCGAGAGATCTCGGAGAGATGCCAACTTCGAGCGCGGCGGACGGTTCGATCGAGATGGCGGCAGACGCACCGGTGCTGGATCAGCCGGCGACGGACGCACCGGCAGAGGAAATCGAGAAGGAACCCGATTTCGAGGGTGACTGGACTCCGCCGCCGATGCTGCTCCCCGAGCAGACGCTCGATGCGGAGTCGCTGCTCGCGAGGACCAATCTCGGCGACAGCGACCGCCTGGTGGTAGAGCAGTTCGAGCAGGAGGACATCGAGCTCACTGCCGCGGCACCGGATGTCACCGACGAGCATTCGATCGAGGTCATTGCCTACGACGACGCCAACAGTCTGCTGAAGGCGGCGGCTGACCCCGGGGTGAATCCCGAGATCGATGGGCTGCAGCTGGAGTCGACGGAATTTTCGTTCGAGCAGGTCGCCAAACCAGCGCGCCTCAACGTGGACAGCTTCTGGGCCACCGAGCCGTTCTCTCCGGTCGAGGCAATCGCGCCGGCCCCCGAGGCTCCATCGGCGAGCGACGACGCAGAGACGGCGATGGACGCGGCCACCGCTGGCGACGCTGAGCAGGATCTCGCGATCGAGCTGGCGCGCACGGAGCCGTCCATCGACGAGCAACCGTTCGAGTGGGCGGATGATCCGTCCACCACGATATCGCATGCGCAGGCGGCGCTCGAGCCCGAGCCCGAGCACGATTCGGAGCCGGCGAGCCCGGCACCCTCGATGCTCGCCGACATCTCGCCGCCGTGGATGAGCAGGCTCACTCCCGCGAGCACGCAGGCGCTCGAAGAGTTGAAGGAGGCGGAGCCGTGGGATCTGACCCCAGCGCGGGGGCAGGAGAGCGTTCCAGAGTCCGCACCCGCCGCCGGGCCCGCAAGCGCGGCATCGATGGCATCGCCGGCTGGAGTACACGACGTCGCCGACGCGCTCGAGCGCGTCGCGGCGCGCGTGCGAGATGGCGGGATCGATGTGCCGAGCGGGCACGGGATGAGCGACGAGGCTGCGCTGTCGGCGGTGCTCACCGCGTTGCTGCGATCGCGTCGATGACGGCTGTGCTCGCGCACGTCGAGGTGACGGGGCGGGTGAAGGGGGTCGGCTTTCGCGAGTTCACGCGCACGATTGCGCAGCGGCTCGGGATTGCGGGGTGGGTTCGCAATCGCGACGACGGGTGCGTCGAGCTCGCGGCGTCCGGGAATCCGAGCCAGATCGAAACGCTGCTCGCTGCGGTGCGGCGCGGACCGGCCGGGGGCAGCGTGATGGAGGTGCGCACGCTTCCCGTGGATGCGCAGGATGTGATGCCCAAACCCTTCGTCATTCGCCGGTGAGAACGTGACGACTGCCGCGCGCGCGGAGCTCGAGCAGTTCTTGCGTCCCTTCATTCGCGAAATTCCCAACTTTCCGAAGGCGGGAATCGACTTCAAGGACATCACGCCGCTGCTCGCCGATGCGCGCGCGTTTCGGCGTGCGACTGAAGGGATGGCTGCGCCATTCGCGGGGGACAAGATCACCCACGTGGTTGGAGTGGAGAGTCGCGGCTTCATCCTCGCGGGGCCGATTGCGCAGCAGCTCGGCGCGGGATTCATCCCGGTGCGGAAACCGGGGAAGCTGCCGCACACGGTGGAGCGGGTCGACTATACACTCGAGTACGGAACGGACGCGCTCGAGATGCATCGCGACACGCTGCAGTGGGGGCATCGCGTACTGGTCGTCGACGACGTGCTCGCGACGGGGGGCACGGCGAAGGCAACGTGCGACCTGATCGAGCTCAGTGGCGCTGAGCTCATCGGCTGCAGCGTGCTGATCGCGCTCGCCGATCTACCGGGTCTTACGGTGATGCGACATCGGCGCGTGCATTCGCTGCTGCGCTACTGAGCGCGCTCGCACGAGCGCGCTGTAACGCGCGCGGCGCCGGCGCTACCTTGATCACGCCGCCATGCGCATTCTGACGATCACGCACAACTATCCGCGATGGGACGGCGACAGGGCCGGCGCCTTCGTCGCGATGCTCGCATCCGAGACCGTCACGCTCGGCCACACCGTGCGCGTCGTTGCGCCGCACGCGCCTGGGGCGGGGATGCGCGAGATCCAGCACGGCGTGAAGGTCGTGCGCGCGCGCTACGGCCCCGACGCACTGGAGCGCGTGGGCTACACTGGTGCCCTGCGCGAACCGATGCGCGCGACGCTTCTTGCGCCGCTGATGCTTCCGGCGTTCATCGCGTCGCTGTGGCGCGTGGCGGCGACGGAGGCGGAGAAATTCGACCCGCACATCGTGCATGCCCACTGGTGGATGCCGGGGGGCTGGATCGCGAACCGGCTAGGCTTTCCGTTCGTGGTGACCTGCCACGGTACGGACGTGCGACTGCTCGAGAAGTCGTATTGGCGTGCGCTCGCGGCGCCGGTAATGCGGCGCGCGGCGGCGGTGACGACCGTGTCGCAGTTTCTCGCCGACGATCTTCGACGCCTGATGCCGTCGGTGACGAGCAAGATCTCGGTGACGCCGATGCCCCTCGACATTGCGCGGTTCGCGAGTGGTGCGACCGCGGCAAAGGCATCGCCGCCGCGCGTGCTCTATGCCGGCAATCTGATCGCGTCCAAGGGTGTGGATGTGCTCATCGATGCGATCGCGCTGCTTCGAGACCAGGGGGTGCAGTGCCAGCTGCGGATCATCGGAGCAGGCCCCGAGGAGGGGAAGCTGCACGCGCTCGCCGCTGAACGCACGCTCGGCGATGCGATCACCTGGTCGCCGTTCATCTCGCAGCACGACCTCCCCGCGGAGTTCGGTGAGGCGACCATCACGGCGCTGGTGTCGCGCGGTCAGGCCGAGGGGCTTGGGCTCGTGCTCGCGGAGGCGTTGCTGGCGGGGAGCGCGGTGGTGGGGACGGCGGCCGGCGGCATTCCGGAGGTGGTGGTCGATGAGCAGACGGGGCTCATCGCGACCGACGGCGACGCCGCGGATCTCGCGCGACAGATCGACCGGCTGCTTGCGGATCGCGCACTGCGCGAGCGGACGGTCGAGGCGGGGCGCGTGCGCATCCGCGCGCAGCACGCGCCGGTTGCCGCAGCGGACAGGTTCATCACTCTCTACAAGGAGGTGGCGAAGGGCGGGTCCACAAAGTAGGTATCGCGCATGAGCGTAGCGATCAAACTGCTGAGTCCCTCCGACGCGAAGCTGCTCGAGCATCTGGCCGTGAACGATGCGTCTTTCGACCTCGACGGGCGTGGCGAGCCGCTGGAGCCCCTGTCGCCTGCGGCGGCCCAACGCTTCCTCGCCGATCCCGCGGTGCTCTTCTGGATCGCGCGCGATGGGGACGAGATCGCGGGCTTTCTGTACTGCCTCCAGGTACCGCTCCGCATGAGCGATGAGCAGGAGCTGCTACTCTACGAGATCGGCGTGCGGAGCGAGTGGCGCAGGAAGCGCGTGGGGCGGCTGCTGCTCGACCACATGGAGGGGTGGATGCGCACGAATGGGGTGGGCGAGGTGTGGGTGTGCGCGGACAATCCGGCGGCGGTGGAGTTCTATCGGGCGTGCGAGTTCGAGGCACCGGCGGATCAGCCGACGTACATGACGCATCGGGTACGGTAGGGGGAGTGCGTTGGGAAGAGGAAGTGCGGTTGTAAGTCTCCCAAGGCTTCCCGTGCGAATAGCAATCACTTGACGGCAAATGGTAGAGTCTTCGGCGCGACGAGCGCAGGGCCAGAGCGCGTGGTGCTGCCCTCTACATAATTCGCCGCTGGACGCACTAGCCTTAGAGGACGACGATCGCCGGAATGGGGGCTCGATTCACTCAACCCGTACGACCCTGGCATCATCGCGTCGATCTTGAACATCGAGCCTGTGAACTTCGACGAAGGGACGCAACGGCAGTTATTCGCGCACGTGATTTCCGCGAAACGCTACGTGCTCTTCTCTGAGACAGAAGACGGGGCGTTTCACATTGAAAAGTGCTCCGAGCACGGACTGGGGCACCTTATGAGCCCTCTACCTCAAGGCAGCGAAGAGAAATGGGCAGAATGTCTCTGGAAACTCATTCTGTTAGAGGAGCGTGGCATCCCGCATGAGACCCCGGAGTGGCTGAAATACCCGGCAGTTTCGCGCGTATCCGTCAGCACGCCCGTATACTTTCGGGGATTTCTGCGGGGATTCAACGCGCTACCGTACACGGAGCGCATCAAGCCGTTCGGATTCTTGCTCAGCTGCACGGTGTCGCGATTGGGTCATCCACACGGGGCGGACCCCAAAGCATTTCATTTGCTCGCCCCGTATTCGACTGATCCCAGAAAATGGGGCTCGCAAATGTGGACGGATGCGTATTCTGGGGCGGAGTTCGGGGTCGTCACTGGGGCGAGCCATCTACCGGGACTCGAAAGCATTCGATCGCTTGCGGATATCAAAGCGGACTTTCTCGCGCATGGCGAAATGAAGAGCGAAACTCCCGATGGGGAACCCGCAGGCGCGCGCGCGCGCGGGGTTCTGCAGCGTCTGCACGTGCCACCCGCCCGAATCGTACTGATCGGCAAAGAGTCGAATCGCCTCGATGAAGTTGAAGCGGGATTGCACGGCGATTGGCGCGAGGTTCTCGCTGACTACGAAAGCCGTACTAGCCGACCGTCGAGCGACATACTGACGAGCATTCCTGCCTCGGTAATAGCCAACGCGTGGAATGTGAGCGTAAGAACAGTTCGCGCGTGGCGACGGACGAGATTGAAAACATCTCAATGAGAGTTCTCAACGGAATCACGGACTGAGCGCAATAAATAACCAGGGCACGTGTGGTGCCTTGTGCTGTGAGCCCCCATTCGTGAGACACGTTGGGTTGGTCTTTATGCGTGTGTGAGCACCTCCGATCGATACTGCAGGGGCGAGCGATAGCCAAGTGCGGAGTGGGGCGCGATCGCGTTGTAGTCGGTAATCCATACCGCGA
>JBBSEY010000163.1:0-6739 GCA_038239265.1 Gemmatimonadales bacterium
GCGGGCGTCGACGTCGCGCGCACGAGGTGCTCGAGATCCGCGCGCTCAGCGGCGCTGAGCGAGAATGCCATAGCGGAAGTAAACATGCACGCCGTCGCTGCAAGACGGATGCTATCAACATCTCAGATGTGATCCACTAGCGTTCCATTGTACGTGCTCACGAGCCGCGCGACCGCATCGGCAGGGGAGGATTTTACCTTCGTGCTCCAGAACCTGAAGCGCGCGACGATCGTTGGCGATCGCACGGCGGGCGCGGGACACAACGTGACCCGGGTGCCGTCGGGCTTCGGCTTCGCGACGAGCATCTCCATCACGCGCGTCACCGATCCGATGACGGGGAAGGAATGGGAGCGAGTCGGCGTGCAGCCGGATGTGCGCGTCGATCCCGCGATCGCGCTCGACACCGCGCAGATCCTCGCGCTGCGTACACTCGAGGCGAAGGCGCCGAGTGCCGATCGCCAGCGCCTCGGCTTTCTGCGAGCGACGCGCTCCGCGAGGATGCATCCACGTGCAATCCCGGCCGCAACGCTGGGGGAGTACGCGGGCGAGTACGACGGCGACAGGCGCGTCCGCGCCACGAACGGGAAGCTGCTCTACGAGTTCGCGCTCGCTGTGCCGGCGGATACGCTCGTGTCACTTTCGGATTCGGTGTTCGCCGCGGGCACGCAGGCGCGGCTGACGTTCGCGCGCACCGCCGATGGAATCGTCGAGCTGCACATCCGGAATTCGGATGGCATCGACGTGGTCGCGCGGCGGAAGACGGGCTCGCCGCTCAGGAGAGAGGCGTCGCGCGGCGGGTGAGTCGCTACGCGCCGCCTGACGAGAAGAGCGCGCCGCGGCCGTCCAGCGTCGTTGATGTCGGCGACCCTCACCTCGATCATCGGGTCAGGCTCGTCACGCTCACGCTGCTACCACCTCGCCGCCCGTCAGCGCATCCTCGCGGTACGTGATCCACCCCGTCGTCTCCTCGGCCACGAGCTCCACATCCGTCCCGATCGGAATCGTGAGATTCGGCATCTCGTGTCCCGCTGGAAAATCCGTCAGTACCGGCACGTCGAGATCCGACAGCAGATCCAGCAAAAAGTTCTCGAATTCGTCTTCCTCGCTTCGGTCGATCGAGAGCTTCCCAATGATCACGCCGCGCACCTGTCGCAGCAGCCCCGCCGCGCGCAGATGCACGAGCCGCTCGTCGAGCACGCTCATCGGATCGCGCGTCTCCTCGAGGAAGAGAATCGAATCGCGTGTGTCGACCTCGTACGGCGTGCCGATCGTCTGCTGCACGAGCGAGAGATTTCCACCGATGAGCCGCCCCGTCGCGCGCCCCGGCCGCACGACGCGCGCGATCCCCCTGCCGATCTTCGTCGTTGGACGCGGCGTCGTCATCGCCGTGAGCAGCGACGCCATCGTCGGGTCGCGTGTGCTCGGAATCAGATCGTCGACCGTCGGCCCGTGGAACGTTCGAAGCCCTGACCGGCGCATCATCCAGAGATGGAGCGCGGTGATGTCCGAGTAGCCGACGAAGATCTTCGGATTCCGGCGGAATACCTCCGGCTCGAGATACGGGAGCATCCGCACGGCGCCATAGCCGCCCGTGCCGCCGATCACGGCCTTCACCTTGGGGTCGAGCCACACTCCCATGAAGTTCTCCGCCCGGCGCTCATCCTCCATGCGCTTGAAGCGCCGGCCGGTCGCGATTTCGGGATCGAGCACCACACTGTACCCCGCGTGCTCGAGCGCCTTCACGCCGCGCAGCAGCCACCCCGGGCGCGGCGAGTACGATGGCGCCACAATGCCAATCGCATCGCCCTTCGATATCGGCGCTGGGCGAAGGAGTGGTGCGGTATCCGGCGGGTCAGGCGTCATTTCGAGGAAATTTAACCGAGCCCCTAAAACGCATTCTGGCGAGCTCGGCAGTACTCGCACCCCGACTCGAAGCCGTGGTCTGTATCTTCCAACTCCCCCCTCTCCTCCCAACAACGCCCTCCGACGGTCCTTTTGACCACATTCGCCCGACCCTCGCGGCTCGTTCGCCTGGTAATCCTCGTGTCTATCGTGGCGGCGCTGGTGGTGCGCGCGAAACGTCCGCCTGCTCCTCTCGCAGCTAACGCGCCCCCAACCGCCTTTTCGGCCGAGCGAGCGATGGTCCACATCAGAAGTGTGTCGGAGCGGCCGCACCCGATCGGCAGCCGGGACGCCGCGCGAGTTCGCACTTATGTGGTCGCTGAGCTCGCCAATCTCCACGTGTCATCGGAGATCCAGGAGTCGACAGGCATCGGTACGCGATATCAAGCCGTCGGGCGGGTTCACAATATTGTCGCGCGTATGCCCGGTTCCAGGCCGGGCGGAGCTGCCGTGCTCCTGATGGCCCACACCGACGGCGTTCCCGCCGGTCCGGCCGCAGGGGATGACGGATCCGGAATCGCGGTGCTGCTCGAAACGCTCCGCGCCATCCGCGCCGGACCGCCGCTCGAGCGCGATGTCATCGCGTTGTTCACGGACGGGGAGGAAGCCGGCCTCCTTGGCGCAGCGGCGTTCGTCCGCGAGCATCGATGGGCGAAGGACGCTGCCGCGACGCTCAACTTCGACGCCCGCGGGACGACCGGGCGCGTCTTCATGTTCGAGACCGGCCCGGGAAATCTCGACATTGTGAGGAACTATCGGCGCGCGCCCGACGTCAACGGCTCCTCGCTCATGGTGACCGTGTACCGGACCCTCCCCAACGACACCGATCTGTCCGAGCTTGCGATTCTCGGGCGCCCCGCGCTCAACTTCGCTTTCGGCGACGGAGTCGATCGGTATCACACGACACAGGACAACGTCGCCCAGCTCAATCCGGGGACGGTCCAACACGAGGGTGCGCAGGCGCTCGCGATAGTTCGCGCCCTCGCAAACGGGCCGCTACCGCGTCCCACGACCGGCGATGCGGTGTTCTTCGATTTTCCGGTGCTCGGACTCGTGCTTTATCCGGAAGGTGCCGCGCTTCCACTGGCCATTGCGAGCGCCGTCCTCGTCGTCATGACGCTTCTCGGCATTCGCCGCCGAGAGCGGCGCTGGATCCGCGATCTGATCCTCGGCGTCCTAGCCTCGATCGTCGCCCCCGCCCTCGGCGGAGGTGCCGCCTTTCTCGCGGCGCTCGGCATGACGCGGATCCATTCGGCGCTGGGCGGCGCGGCAGCCCTGAGCGGAACCTACGCCGTCGCGATCACACTTCTTTCGCTCACGCTCACGGCTGCGTGCTGGGCCCTCATGCGGCGATGGGGGAGCGCGGCCGGCACCTATGGAGGCGCGCTGATCGTCTGGACGATTCTCACGCTCCTCGTGAGCTGGAAGGCGCCCGGCGCCAGCTTTTTCCTCGTCTGGCCGCTCATTGCGTCATCGATCGCGGCGCTGCTCGAGCCCCGCAGCGATGCGATTGCCGGAGTTGCGCTCTGGATCTCGACTGTGGTCGCGTTGGCGCTTCTGGTGCCGATCATCTACGGCATTGGCGTCATCCTCCTCGGACTCACGAGCGGAGGCGGTGTGATCATGGGGGTGCTGACACCGCTGCTCGCGTTGTTGATCGCGCCCCATTTCGAAATGATCGTGGGCGACCTCCGCTGGGGTGCGACGCTCGGCGTGTTTGCGGCGACGATCCTGTTCTTCGCGGCCGGCGCGATCACCGTGCGCAGCAGCATGACACACCCCGTTCCGTCGATTCTCTTCTATGCCGCCGACGCGGACGCGAACGATGCATGGCTCGTCACCCCCGCCGCACTGGCCAAGCGAAGCGCGTGGAGCGCGACGGCGCTCGGCGCCTCTCGACGGAGCTTGACGCCGGGTGAGCATCTCGCAGCCGGCAGTCCGCCCTCGTGGCTGACGAATGTGTTCGGCGAGGAGCTGCCCGTGGTGGTGCGCGCCGTCGCGCGAGTCCCGCTCGTCGGACCCAAGGCCATCGTGATCGCCGATTCGATGACGAGTGCGGGACGGCAGCTGACTCTTCGCATCGTGGCGGCGCCGGGAGCGCTGAACGTCGACATGCGAGCCGTAGACGGAACGGTGCTCGCGGCGTCCGTGGACGGTCGTGTCATCGATACCACCCGCTATCGTCGCCCCACACCAAAATGGATTCTCTCATACGTGGCACCCTCCGATTCCGGCTTCGTTCTCGCGCTCACGATGCCGACGGCTGCCAGGATCACGCTCGAGATCGCCTCGCAATCCGCGGGTCTCCCACCGCTCGGCGATACGAGCATCCCGCCCCGCCCCGAGGATGTCGTTCCGGTTCAAACAGGCGACCAGACGGACGTCTATCGGCGGGTCACCTTCTGAAGCGGCGCGTTTCGCACCCTTCAGCGAACGGCTAGATTGCCACACATGGCGGCGAATGAGAGTGCGATGTATTTCCGGAAGGGGTTCGGTCTCAAGGCGGAGGTCCAGGAGACGCTCGCCACGGACTACTCCGGCCGGCTCGTAGATCTTTTACAGTCAAGAGGTTACGCGCTCACCGCAGGCGACACCACCGTCCGCCTCGCGCGCGAGTTCGGCTTCTGCTACGGCGTCGAGCGCGCGGTAGAATACGCCTATCAGACGCGTACCAAGTTTCCCGACCGGCGCATCCTCCTGGTCGGCGAGATCATTCACAATCCGCACGTGAACGATCGCCTGCGCGAGATGGGGATCGAAATCCTCGTTCCGGGCGCCGAGGGCTTCGACTACTCGGCCATTACGCGGGAGGACGTCGTCATCCTTCCCGCCTTCGGCGTTCCGATGAAGGATTTCCAGACGCTGCGCGAATCCGGATGCGTGATGGTCGACACGACGTGCGGCTCCGTGCTCAACGTCTGGAAGCGCGTTGATGCGTACGCGCGCGACGGTCTCACGTCGCTCATCCACGGCAAGCACTACCACGAAGAGACGCGCGCGACGGCGTCGCAGGCCGAGAAGCACATGGGCGCGCACTGGATCGTCGTGCGCGACATGGGGGAGGCGAAGGTCGTATGCGAATACATCGAGGGGCGCGGCAACCGGAACGTCTTCCTCGCGAAGTTCGCCCCCGCCGTCTCGGCCGGCTTCGACCCCGACTTCGATCTCCGTCGCATCGGCGTCGCGAATCAGACGACGATGCTCGCGCGCGAATCGCTCGCGATCGGCGAGGAGGTGGGCGCCGCCATCGAGCGCGCGCGAGGGGCCGAAGCGCGCGCCGCCGACTTTCGCTCCTTCGACACCATCTGCAGCGCGACGCAGGATCGGCAGGATGCCGTGAACGAGTTGCTCGCCGAGCCGCTCGATGTGATGGTGGTGGTCGGTGGCTACAACTCGAGCAATACGATCTCGCTCGCGGCGTTGTGCGCCGAGCGCGTGACGACGTATCACATCGAGGATGCGGAGGCGATCGATCCGGAGCGCGGCACGATCCGCCACAAGCCGATCGGTCGCGCGGAAGAGGTCACGTCGAGCTGGCTCCCTGCGCACGGGCCGGTGCGCATCGGTCTCACTGCGGGGGCGAGCACGCCGAACAACAAGATCGGCGATACCGTCGCGCGTGTGTTTGCGACGCGCGGCATCGATCCGCAGACGATCGAATGATCGTGGGCTCGTGACGACGGCCGCACGTCCGCTGTTCGGCTCGGCCGAGCTCCGAGCCGGCACGACGAAAGTGATCATCATCCCTGCGCTTGGCGGGAAGATCGCGAGCATGGAGATCGCCGGCCGCGAGTGGCTGTGGGCGAGCGATGTCATCGCGCATTCGGCGCCGATCGACGGCGCGTCGTACGTGGAGACGGCGGACTCCGGCGGCTACGACGAATGCTTTCCGACGGTCGCCGCGTGCACGCTTCCGGCGATCTCGGGGCGCTACGCCGCGCTCTCGCTGCCGAATGCGTACAGCGGGCTCGCGCTGCCGGACCACGGCGAGCTCTGGTCGCAGTCGACGACGTTCGATCTCAAGACGCTGGACGAAGGGACGTACGCGGTGTGCGGTTGGGTGGGGAAGCGAATGCCGTATCGCTTCGCGCGCGGGATCCATGTGACGGCGGATCGCGTGGAGATGCACTACGCGGTAACGAACGATGGACTCGACCGGCTGCCGTTCGTCTGGTCGGCGCACCCGCTGCTTCCGCTCACGAAGAACACGAAGCTCGAGTTCCCGGAGGGGGCGCGCGTGCGCGTGTGGGCGCAGCACGGCATCGAGCTCGGCGGACCGGGCGCGGAGCATCGCTGGCCGCGCGCGGTGGCGGCGGGGAAGAATCACGACTTCCGCCACCCGGATCAGATTGCGCGCAAGTACGCGTGCAAACTTTTCCTGGATATGGGAACGGGTCGAGCGGCCATCGAGGAACAGAACGCGCGGCTCGAGGTCTCGTTCGACACGGCGAGCGTGACGCACTTCGGCCTCTGGCTCAACCGCGGCGGATGGAGCCCATTCCCGCGCGCGAAGGGCTACTGCAACCTGGCCTTCGAGCCCTGCATAGGCGCGCCAGACTCGCTCACCGAATCTCTCGGCCAGTGGCGGAGCGCGAACTACCTGGAGCCGGGCCAGACCCGCGAGTGGACGCTCACGTGGCGGGGGACAAAGTTGTTGTAGGGGTTCGAGTAGCGGTGAGTTTACACCATTGGTGAGAGGTGATCTCAACCGGTCGAGGCAACAGCTGCGTTGAGTACCTCGGCTGGCGTCTTCCATCCTAGGGTTTCGCGCGGGCGCCCGTTGAGCTTCCGCGCGACGACGTCGAGTTGCTGCTGGGTCACGTTGCTGAGATCGTAA
>JBBSEY010000164.1:0-6709 GCA_038239265.1 Gemmatimonadales bacterium
ATTCTATCTCACGGTTGCGATGCAGCAGCGCTTCGGCGATGGCTTTCCGTGGGGCACGTTGCTCATCAACATCACCGGCAGCATGCTGCTCGGCTTCATCATCCGCTATGCGATGGCGACACCGTCGATGTCGCTCGAGCTGCGGCTGATGCTCACCACCGGCTTTTGCGGCGGTTACACGACGTTTTCCGCGTACAGCTACGAGACCGCGACGTTACTCGAGAGCGGGAGCTACGGACGCGCGACGATCTACTCGCTGGGGAGCGTCGTGCTCGGGCTCCTCGCGACGTTTGGCGGATTCATGCTCGCACGCGGACTCATTGGCCCGCGCGCGACTGGCTGAATCTCAAGGCAGCTTGAACACGAGCACGCGCGCGGGCGGGCTCTGGAGCTTCCATCCAAGCGGTGAGTTGATCCCCACCGCGACCGCGAGATATTCGGAACCGCCAACCTCATAGGTAATGACGCCGCCGCCGATCGGCGCACCGGCGGCGTAGCTCCAGAGCTTGCGACCGTCCTTCGCGTCGAAGGCGAGGATGGCTCCCGTGAGATCTGCGGTGAAGACCACGTCGCCGGCGGTTGCCGTGACGCCCGCGATGAGCGGCGTCGGCGACGCGTAGCGCCACTTGATGCTTCCATTGTCGGCATCGATCGCCGTGAGCCAGCCGCGACGAGTCGAATCGTTCACGCCAAAGGGCGCGCGAAGCGCGGTGGAGCCGGTCCAGGGGAGCGCCTCTTTCCCTCTCAGCTTTCCGGGCTGATCGGCGGTGTGTGTGGCGAGTGTCGTGCACCAGTCGATCGAGCCGACGTAGAGCATGTTCGTGCGCGGCGAATATGAGGGACCGTTCCACTCGACGCCGCCGTTCACGCCGGGACAGAAGCGCGCGCCCTTGCCGGTGAGCGGACCGTCGATGTTCTCCATCGTCGACACCGGCGTCGCGAAGATGCGCTTACGCGTCGCCTTGTCGGTGCCGTAAACGTGACCATCCTTTCCCGCGGCGATCAGGAGCTGCTGGCCCCCGTGCGTCGACACGAGCGATGGCGCGGCGGCGATGTCCCAGTCGTGATCGTCATGCTCGAGCATCTGATAGAACGTCTTCAGTGTGCCACCGCGCGAATCGAGCGCAACGACCGAATACGTGTAGAGATTTCGCCCTGGTCGCACCTCGGCGATGAAGTCCGGCGCCGCGTTTCCTGTAGGCGTGTAGACGACGCCGGTCGCGGTGTCGAGTGCGTACGATGTCCACGACGCGCCGCCCACTTTCGGAAAGCGCTCAGTGCCCTCGGGCCATGTGCGCGCCGCGTCGCCATTCTCGGGGATGATATCGAAGGTCCAGATGCGGCCGCCGGTCTTCGCATCGAACGCCATGAGGCGTCCCTTCACCGCAAAGTTGTCCCCGCCGGCGTTGCCCATGAACACCATCCCGTTCCATGCGATCGGCGCGGCGGGAAAGGTCTCACCCGTTGCAGGATCGCCAGCCACCGCGCTCCAGAGCTCGTCGCCTGTGGCGGGATCGAGCGCCATCACACGCCCATCGTTGGCGCCACGAAAGAGACGCGCGCGATCAGGACCCGCGAGATACGCGAGCCCGCGATTCACCTTGTTGGGATCAAAGGGCGGCTTGGGATCGTAATCGTAGCCGTGACGCCAGCGCAGCGCGCATGTCGTCGCGTCGACGGCGTAGGTGTCGGTCGCCGTTGTGAAGTAAAGCGTACCGTCAACGGCGACGAGCCCGGTTTGCAGATTGGCTTTGACGCCGAGCGGGAAGGTGCACGCTGGAATGAGGGTGTTGACGTTCGCTGCGGTGATCTGGGCGAGCGGAGAGAAGCGCGTGCCGTCGTAGCTGCGATTATAGAGCGGCCAGTCGGCATCGGCGCTCGCAGCTGCTGCGCGCGAAGCCGACGCCGCACCGAAGGCGGGGCCGCGTGAAGTCGAGCTCGATCCTCGCTCGCGCGGCACCGAAGGCGGCTTGAGAAATACGAGCTGCGAGCATGCGCTGACGCACACGAGCGAGACGATAGCGACAACGGCGATCGGACTTTTATTTCTGGACGTGCGCATGTGGGCTCTGTAGTGCGGGCGAGTGTGCCGAAGGCCGTTCGGCCCATCTCCACAGGGGCAATTAGGAGGCCCCGGCGCTCATCTCTCCGCAGAAGCCGCGCGCCGCCCGCGCGAGAATGTTCGCGACGCTCTCAACCGATGCGAGATCCACCCACTCCCTCGCCGCGTGCGCTCCTGCACCCGTCGGACCGATGACCACGGTCTCGATGCCGGCGTCGGCCAGGAGTGCAGCGTCCATCCAGTACGGTTCGCCGATGACCTCGGGCGGCGCGCCGAGCACGTCGGTGGCCGCCGTCTCGACGATAGCGACGATGGTCGACTTGCGATCCGCCTCGAATGAGCCGCGCGAGAGGAGCGGTCGCACCCGCGCGCGAAAGCTCGCGTCGTCCACGGAGAGCGTGTCGAGGATCGCCTGAATCTCGGCCAGCGCGCTCGCCTCCGTCTCCCCTGGAATCGTGCGCCGCTCGATTTCGAGGCGGCAATGCGCCGCATATGTGCTCGTCCCGGAGCCGCCGAGTATGACGGCGGCGTGTAGCGATGGCGGGCCGACGAGTGCGTGCGGCGCACGCTTTCGAAGATCGCGCTCGAGATTGTCTAGGCGGCCGAGGAAACGCCCCATTGCCATGTTCGCATCGATGCCCTCGTCGAAGCGGCTCCCGTGCGCGGCGCGCCCCTCGACCTCGACCTCCATCCAGCAGAAGCCCTTATGCGCAAGACAGAGCTGCAGCGCGGTGCTCTCGGTGACGATGGCGGCATCGGCCCGCACGTGCTCGAGCACGTTGCTCATTCCGATGCTCGCCACTTCTTCATCCGCGGCGCCGACGAAGATGACGTCGCCTCCGAGACGATCGCCCGCATCGACGATCGCTTTTATCGCCGAGATGCATGCTGCCACACCGCCCTTCATGTCGTAGGCGCCACGGCCGTACATTTTGCCGTCGCGTACGCGGCCGCTGAGCGGCGCCTTCATCCCCTCGATTCCGACCGTGTCGATGTGGCCGTAGAGCATGAGCGAGCGCCCGCCGCCCGTTCCGCACAGCCGTCCGACGACACTCGTGCGCCGCGGTGCGGCATCGAAGAGCGTCACCTCCATGCCGAGCGAACGCAGCAGTCCCTCGAGGTACGCGGCGATCGCCGTTTCGTCCGTCGATCCACCGCTGAACTTCGGATTGACGGAATTGATTCGAACGAGCGCGGCGAGCGTCGCTTCGAGGTAGTGGCGATCGATCAACATTCGATGATGGTGAGGGCAGGAGGATTCTCGCCCCTCGAGATTACGACGGCGCCGCACCACCCGCTACGTCGCGCGGACACACCAGCGACGTTCTCACGCTGGCGGCATCGCGACCGCTCCCTCTAATTTTACTACATGCCTGAGATCATTCCCGTCAACTTCCGCAGCGACATTCTCGCCGAATACCGGGGCACGCCCGTAGAATCCCTTCTCGAGTACCACAACCTCGGCCGCGCGATCGGCACGACGCCGGCGCCGCAGATGCTGATCGGGATGTGCATGGACAGTCGCAAGTCGCTGCGCATTCCCAACGACTTCGCGTTCGTGCTTCGCACCGCCGGCGCGAACATGCGCGACAACGAGTTCCGCATCTCCTATGCGATAGCCGTCGGCGGCGTGCGGACGATCGTTCTCATCGCGCACACCGACTGCGGGATGGCCAGGCTCGAGCAGAACCGCGAGCAGTTCATCGAGGGACTGATGGGCGCCGCGGGGTGGGATGAGAGCCGCGCCGTGAAGCACTTCGAGGATTCCGCGCCCAAGTTCGGCATGCGCGATGAGGTCGAGTTCGTGATCCGCGAAGCAGCGAGATTGCGCGCGATCTATCCGCGCATCAACGTCGTCCCGCTCCTCTATCGCGTCGAGGACGACCTTCTCTACCAGCTCAAGGCCTGACGAATCACCTCAGCAGTACCCCAACCGCTGCAATACGCATGTGGCGAACCCGTTGAAGTGGGTGACTTCCCTACGTCCCCGCGGCGCCCGTTTCCATCAAAAGATGTTTCGGATCCAGTGAGGGCTGGTGTATACGTCGAACCAGCCGGGATTGTAACAGAGGGCGAGGCGTGCGGGATCGAGCATGATTCCCGCATCGGCGAGTTGCTCGCGCGGGTAGGCGCGCAAGCTGTACGGGAGCAGGCGACCGACCATCGCGTCGGTGACATCGATGGCTCCTGTAGCTCCGAGCCGCGTGGCATTTGCGCGGGCGGCATCCCGCCACACAGCGAGCCATCCGCCTCGCGCGCCCAAGGCGGATCCGTCGTGCAATTTGCCCAGATGCTCGCGCCAGAGACGTTCGCGAAGCCTCACAATTGCGTCTGTGACGTCAGGGGCGCTCGCCGCTCCCGTACCAGCATCGAGGGCGAGATTCACCTCCACGTTTCGCACGCCGCGGAAAACGCGGCGACCGAGCGCGCTCGCGAAGTCGCCACCGTAGTCCCCCATCGAGACCCCATCGAGATTCGACGTGCCCACGGCGGCCCACTCGTCATCGACGACGATCACCTTGCTGTGAATGAACAGCTGGTTTATGCGGGTCACCCCCGCGCGCTCGGGGTGCGCTTCGGTGCTCCACAGCGTGAAGACACCCACCCGCGGATGCGCGAGAAGCGCGTGCTCGCGGAGCTGCGCGTTCTGCCAACCACGATAGGCCGTGAGATCCGCATTCTGATTGAGCACGATGATGATCTCGAGCTCCGCGTGTCGTCGTAGCGCTTCGGCGAGTGCCGCGACGATGGGGCGCGACGTCAGATACTGGTGCTCGATGTAGATGAAGGACCGCGCGCGCGCGATCGCGGCGAGGAGCTCGCCGAGCATCCGCATCGTTCCCTTCGGGTGATTCGGGAATATGCCCTCGGGCGCATCGGCGACGACGCGCACTCCGGTTTCCCGTTTGCGCGCGGCGGTGGCGGTTCTCGTGCTGGGCAGCGGAGTGCCGGCTGGCTTGCGCGGCACGGCAGACTCCCACACACTCGCGAACAGCGACTCGAGATCGCGCACCGCCGGGCCGCGCAGCTGCACCGACACGTCGTGCAGGGGGCGACCGCCGAGCTCGCGCCGCGGACGGCGCGCGTCGTCAGGAACGTGTCGGCCGTCGTCCCAGTACGAATTCACGAATGGTGAGCCGAGGAGGAAGGCTTCGCGCTCATCGATCAGCACGAGCTTCGCATGCATGAAGTGCGGGAAGCGGCTCAGCCCGCGCACCTGGATCCGCTTCTCCGCCACCCCACGCGCGGCGAAGAACTTTTTGAGCGGCCGCGCCGTATTGAGGATCCAGGTGGCGTTGAGCAGAATGCGAATCTCCGCTCCGCGATTCCGCGCGAGGTCAATGAGGAGCTCGGCGATCACTTCATCGTCCGATCGCGATCCCGAGAGCGATCCGCCGGCGAACGCGACACAATCGGCATCGAATGCGAGTTGCGCGATGCGGATGGATCGGTGCGCATTTCGCAACGACTCGAGCAGGCGGCCGTAGGTCTCGGCGTTGTCGATCAGCCAGTCGACGCGGGTGGCGGCGGCGCTCGAGTCTTCCGTGCGCACGGGCGCGGCGAGCGTATCGGCGGACGTCATCAGAGCGGCGGAAGCTTCATGCGCGTCGCACTGACATTCACGAGCTTCCCCGTTTGTGTGTCTTCATGCGGCCCGGTTTCTTCGCGGTTCTCGCATCGCCATCATTCCGCACCGTGATCCAGGCGACCGCCGCACCCGTCGCACACAGCCCGGCGGAGATGAGCATTGCGCGAGTGTAGCCCGCGGAAAACGCCGCGCCCTCGAGCTTGGCCGAACCGCCGATTCCCGCCGCGAGCGGCAGCGCTGCGGTCGCGATCAACCCTGCGAGGCGCGCGACCGCGTTGTTGATGCCGGAGGCGATGCCGGTATCGCTCTCCTTCACCGCGCTCAGCACCGCCGACGTGAGCGGCGCGACGAGAATCGACAGACCGATGCCGAACACGATCGTCGCAGGGAGGATCGTCGTCAGGTACGAGGCGCCCTCGTGAACGCGCGCGAAGAGCACCATCCCGGTCGCGGCCACGAGCCCTCCGACCGTCATCAGGACGCGCGGCCCGATGCGCTCACTCATGCGCCCCGTGATCGGCGACAGCACGAGCATGATCACGTTCGCCGGCGTCAGCGCGGCACCGGCGCGCAGCGCGCTGTAGTGCAGATTTCCCTGCAACTGAGGCATCAAGAGAAAGAACAATCCGCTCAACGCGCCGTACACGAGGAATGTCGTCGCGTTGACGCCGCTGAACTGCTGCGACTTGAAGATCGAGAGCGGCAGGATGGGATTCGTCACGCGGCGCTCGACGACGACGAACACCGCCATGCACAGCACGCCCCCGATTCCCGCGGCGAGTATGCGCCAATCGGTGAAGCCGATCGCCGGCCCCGACATGAGTGCGCCCACGATTCCCGCGAGCGCGAGCGTACCGAGCGCTGCGCCGAGATAATCGATGCGGAGCAACGCCGCACTTCTCGCCGTCTTCCTGGGACGCGCGTCGCTCGCGATGTGCCGCGTCACGATGAGTGCAGCAACGAGCGCAAACACGATCACCGCCGAGAAGACCCAGCGCCACGACAGCGCGTCGACGAGCCATCCACCGGCGAATGGCCCCGCCGCGGTCGACACCGCG
>JBBSEY010000165.1:0-6707 GCA_038239265.1 Gemmatimonadales bacterium
CTAGAAACGACCCTCGTCGGCTCCCTGATACCGTCTGAGCACCCGCAACGCCCTGAGCGTGTTCCACCTGCTCGGCTCCCCCAACCGCTCCCCAGCCGGGATCGCCAGCGACTCGTCATACGCCCAATCGAGCAGCCACGTGCCATCGGCCTGCCGCCGGCGCTCGACGATGTGCAACGCCTCATCGATGCGCGCATCGTGCTGCACACCCGCGTCGCGGAGATAGTCGAGCGCGCGGAGGATGTCGTAGTGGTAGCGGGGCGGAAATGCGAAAGTGAAGAACGCCGGGCTCGCGATCTCGCTGGTCGAGCGCCGCCGGAATAAAGAGCGCTCGAGCAGATACTCTTCCCCGCGCCGTCTCGCCGCGGCGATCTCCGGCGCCGAGCCGACCGCGCGCTCGTACTCGAGCAATCCCTCGAGCACACAGATCGTAGTGTGATACGACGAGCGCGTGCTCTTCGGCGCCTCGCAATTCCAGCCGCCGTCAGCGAGCTGCTCGCTCACGAGCCGACGCGCGAGACGCTCGACCGGATGCCCGAAGTAGGCGACGAGTGCGAGTGCGCCGCCGTTGATGCACGGCTCGACCTCTCCCTCGAAGAACGGCCTCGCGTCGAACTCCTCGGCCCATCGGAAGCCGACCTCGAGTGTCGACATCGCCGAGACGACGGCGGGGTCCGCGCGGTCGACCCCCGTCGCGCGGAGAAGCTGCAGCGTGAAGAGCGTCGGCAGCCAATTGGGGGTGCCGGCCTTGTGCCACGAGCCGTCCGCCCCCTGCTGCGCGAGAATCCCGGCGCCAAGCCCCTCGTGCGCGACGCGCACGCGCTCGGCTACGAGCTCCGCCGGCGATGCGTCGGTGAGATCGCGCATGGCCTGCCAACGGATCGCGGGATCGGAGTCGAGCAGCCAGTCAAGCGTATCCACGGCGCGAAATTAAAGCCGGGAGCCGGCGCACAGAAGCGTCACGCCCCCTCGATCGCCCCCTCCTCATTCCCCAGCACCAGCCGGTACCCCTGCTTCGGGATCGTCAGAATGTGCCGCGGCTTGTGCGGCTCGCGCTCGAGCTTGCGCCGCAGCTCCGCCAAGTGCGTATCGAGCGTCCGGCTCACCACCCCCGGATCGTATCCCCACACCTCGCGCAGCAGCTCGTCGCGCTCGACCACCGCGCTATTGCGCGCGATCAGCGCGGCGAGGAGCGCATACTCCTTTGGCGTGAGCTGCACCGTCGCTCCCGCGCGCGTGACCTTCCGATGATCGCGGTCCACCTGCACATCGCCGAAGCGCACGGGTGGGAGGCGAACGACCGCGAAGGAGCCGCTGGCCGAGCGACGGAGCAGCGTCTCGATGCGCGCGAGGAGCTCGAGGAGGCCGAAGGGCTTGGTAACGTAGTCGTCCGCGCCGAGACGAAAGCCGCGCACCTTGTGTGCCTCCTCGGCGAGCGCGGTGAGGAGCAGCACGGGGGTGACCGAGTCGCGCTCGCGAATCGTGCGCAGCACGTCGTAGCCGTTGCCATCGGGGAGCATCAGATCGAGAATGATGAGATCCGGCGGGTCGGCGGCGAGCGAGCGCGCCGACGATGCGACATCGGCGGCGACGGTCACGCGATAGCCATCGAACTCGAGATTCTGGCGAAGGCCCTCGGCGAATCCGGGATTGTCCTCGACGAGCAGGATGTGCGTCATGAATCGTCCGCTGCGGGGAGATCGATCACTATCCGCGCGCCACCGGCATTCGACGTCTCGGCGCGCACGCAACCGCCGGCGTTCTTCACGATATCGCGGACGACCCAGAGTCCGATACCCGCGCCGTCTTCGCTCGCCGCATCGTTCGCGCGGAAATACCGCTCGAAGACTCGCTCGCGCAGCGCCAGCGGAATGCCGGGCCCCTCGTCCTCGATCGCCATACGCACGAGCGCCTCCACGCGCGCAGCGGAGACGAGCACAGTCTGCGTGGGCGGGCCGAACTTGAGTGCATTGTCGAGCACGTTGGTGAGCGTCTGGAGCAGCGCGGAATCACCGAGCCGCACGCGTGGGGCGCCGACGACGCTGACGGCGATCCTCGCGCGCGCATCGCTGAGCGCGCGCACGCGCGTGATGGCGGTCTCGATCACCGGCGCAACGAACGTCGTCTGCGACTCCGCGGGCGATGCAGCCGCGCCGCGCGTGAAGCCGATGACGTTGCCGACCGTCTCGATGAGGTGGCGCGCCTCGTCGACGATGCGCTGGGCGGCAGCGCGCTTGGCGTCGTCGCCGCGCACACGGTCGAGCGCGAGCGTCTCGGAGTACAGGAGGATCTGCGCCAGCGGCGTGCGCAGCTCGTGCGAGATGGTCATGATGAGCTCTGCCTGCCTGCGCACGGCGCGCCGGTCGCGTACGAGCTGCATCACGCCGACCGAGCCCAGCGCAACGGTGCCGAGGAGCATGAGCGCGAGCGCGAGAGAGGGGACGCCGTCCCGCTCGATCACGACGCCGGAGAATGGGCGCGCGAAGGCGGGGGAGGCGGTGAGTCGAATGCCGGCGACATCCTCGAGCGCGAGCGCGCGCGCGTTCGAGTTTCCGGAGGAGAGCAGCGTGTCGGTTCCAATGATCGCGGAGAGGGCAATGACGGAGTCGGCAGCGCCGCGCGCATGTGCGCCGGCGATCAGCGTCGAGAGCGCGCCTCTGCAGGTGACGATGCCGTACACGGCGACCGGAGCGTTGTACGGCGCGTACTTCACGCCGACGATCACGGCGCGGCCGCGCGACATTCGCGCCTGAAAGGTCCCGGCCGAGAGCGGGGAGGAGAGGAGCTCCGCGGAGATGAGCTGCTGCACCCAGGCGAGCGAGTCCGCGGTCGCGGGCGGCGAGGAGAGAAAGGCGCGATTGCGAAGATCCACTCGGAAGTGCGAGAGCGGCACCCCGTCGGCGCAGCGCAGCGCTCCACTCGAGACCTCACGCGGCGCCGGCGGCGGTAGCTCCTCGTACACCGATCCCATCGTTCCCCCCACCTGCGCGCCGATCTCCGCGGCGATCCCCGAGCGGAGGGCGGTGGAGGCCGCGCCGAGGCGCTCGTGCGCGAGCAGCGAGAGGTAGTCCTCCGTCACCCGCTCCGCCGTGCGGCGCTGGAAGCGCAGCTCCACGATCACGGCCCACGCGAGCGCGGCGCCGAGCACCAGCGCGAGTGCGATGGTGAGGCGGGAGAGCGCGGAGGGCGGGCGGGGGGTGAGAAGCGGCAGCGAACGCATCGATCTGATATAACGCTCGAGCAGCGCGCGCGCCCGGCGGCTGCTGTCAAGAAAGCCTTGCCTTCTCCTGACGCTCCCCGAAGCGCGCTCGACCGCCGGGCGATGCTATCGTCGCCCCATGAATCTCTTCATGAAGAAAACACTCGCGCAGCTCGATCAGGATTCGGAGCGCAATCCGCTCAACCGCTCGCTCGGACGCGTGCAGCTCGTAGCGCTCGGCGTGGGCTCGATCATCGGCACCGGCATCTTCGTGATGACGGGGACTGCGGCGTCGCAGAACGCAGGGCCGGCGCTCGTGCTCTCGATGATCCTCACCACGATCGGATGCGCCTTCTCGGGGCTCTGTTACGCGGAGTTCGCGTCGATGGTGCCGATCGCGGGGAGTGCGTACACGTACGCCTATGCGACGATCGGCGAGTTCGTGGCGTGGATCATCGGATGGGATCTGATCCTCGAGTACGCGCTGAGCGTGTCGACCGTGGCGGTGGGGTGGAGCGGATACTTCGTGAGCCTGATGCACGATGCAGGGGTGACCATCCCGCTCGCGCTCACGATGCCTGTGGGGAAGGTGGTCACCGATGCGAGCGGCGCGACGGTGACCGGGATCTTCAATCTCCCCGCGGTGTGCATCGTGGTCTTCGTGTCGGCACTCCTGATCAGCGGGATCAGGCAGTCGGCAAATACGAATACGGTGCTCGTGTTCATCAAGGCAGTGGTGCTCGTCGTCTTCGTCGTAGCGGGGGCGTCGTACGTGCGGCGCGAGAATCTCACGCCGTTCATCCCGCCGAACACGGGAGAGTTCGGGCACTTCGGATTGAGCGGGATCCTGCGAGGAGCGGGGGTCATGTTCTTCGCGTACATCGGCTTCGATGCCGTGACGACGGCGGCGCAGGAGTCGAAGGATCCACAGCGCGACATGCCCGTCGGGATTCTTGGCTCGCTCGCGATCTGCACGGTGCTCTACATCGCGGTCGCGATCGTGCTCACGGGGATCGTGCACTACTCGAAGCTCAACGTCGCCGATCCGCTCGCGGTCGGGATCGATGCCACGGGGCTCACCTGGCTGAGCCCCGTGATCAAGGTGAGTGCGATCTTCGGGCTGTTCAGCACGATGCTCGTGCAGCTGCTCGGGCAGACGCGGATCTTCTTCTCGATGGCGAGGGACGGGTTGTTGCCGCGGGTGTTCGGGCGTGTGCACTCGCGCTACAAGACACCCCACGTGAGCACGCTCGTCACCGGGACGGTCTGTGCGTTCGTCGCCGGGCTGACGCCGATCGAGGTGCTCGGCCAGCTCGTGAGCATCGGGACGCTGCTCGCGTTCGTGCTCGTGTGCATCGGCGTGGTGATCTTGCGAAAGACGGCGCCCGAGAATCGGCGCCCCTTTCGAACGCCGGGGGTGCCGTGGGTGCCGGCAGCCGGCGCGATCATCTGTCTCGCGCAGATGCTCGGCTTGCCGGGGGAGACATGGGTGCGTCTCGTGATCTGGCTCGGACTGGGACTCGTGATCTACTTCGCGTACGGCCACGAGCACGCCCAAAAGGCGAGGCTCGCACGCGATGCGCCCTGATCAGGGCGAGAGGCGAAAGGTCGAGAGATAGGCCCACGCATCATCGTTGACGCGATCGCTGACGGGCGCGTAGCCGTGATTCTGCCCCCGGAGCTCGGTGTAGTGAACGGGGAAGCCGTGGCTCTCGAGCAGCGCGCGGGTGTTGCGTGCCTGTGCGATAGAGAAGTACGGGTCGCGGTCGCCGATATAGATCGCGATGGGGATCTTCCGCTGCGCGCTGTCGACGATCGCGTAGTAATCGGGATTGATGACGGCCGCGTACACACCCATGGCCGCGAACAGATCGGAGTCGAACATCGCGCCATCGAAGGCGAGATAGCCTCCCATCGAATAGCCGAAGAGATAGACGCGTTGCGCATCGACGGAAACGACGTGCTCGGCGTCCGCGACGACGCAGCGAAAGACGGACGGCGCGAGCGCTTCGAACGCGAGATCGCGCGGGAGTTGTGGCGCGATGAGCACGACGTGCTCGCGAGCGGCGAGTGCCTTCCAGACACTCATCATCTCGCTGCTCCGCCCGCCCGCGCCGTGAAGAAGCACCATTGCCGCGAGAGGCGTGTGCGAGTCCGGTGAAGAGAGGGCGTATTCGTACGTCTTTCCGCTGCAGGTGACGTGCCTGGTGTGGTCGATGGCGCTGGAGGCGCGAGGCGCACGCATGGCTGCGCGAGCGCCGAGAGTCGTCGGCGGATAGTACGTCGCCCCGCCCGGCACGCTCGCCGCGATGCACGCCACGGCGGACGCGAAGACCGCTCCCTTCAGAAGGACAGGCACTGTGTGCTCGCGATCAATGATGCGTGAGTCCGCCCAGAATCTGCCCCAAGACTCCGCCAATCTGCGACGAGCCGGCGCTGTTCTGCGCGGCCGCCGCCGCCCGCTGGAGGATGCTGCCGAGCCCACCCGAGGAATTTCCCGTCGACGGCTGCGAGGCCGCGTGCTGCGCGAGTGCCGCCATCACGATCGGGGCGAGGATCGCGAGAAGACTCTTCACCTTCGATGCATCGAGTCCCGAGGCCGTCTGCACGCCGTTCTGAACGGTGGCATCATGCTGGCCGAGGATGCTGCCGAGTAAACCACCGCCGGAACCGCCTGACGCTCCACCCATCATTCCCGCGAGCCCGCCAAGACCGCCGAGGCTGCCGAGAATTCCACCTGAGCTGTGTGCATCGACGGCGCTCTGGATCGCAGTGGCGCCGCCGGGCTGCTGGGCGGTGTGCGCCATGCCGCCGACGATCATCGGGAGCGCGGCGTTGATCGCGTTGCTCGTCGTCGCGGGATCGGTGCCGAGATGCTGGCTGATCTGCTGGATCTGTTCGGGGCCAAGGTGCTGCTGCACGATATCGAGAAGAGTCATGATTCGCCTGCGTCGGAGTGAGATCGTTCAGGTGGGTCGCGGAATGTGCGCACCACGGCTTCAATGCGCCGCGTGCGTCGTGCCGATCTTGCAGCAGTTGCCGCCACAATATCCCCAGATCGATTCGTCGTCATCTTCCCAGTTGAAGCGCGCACCGATCACGGGCTCGACCTTATCATCGGAAGCCACGGAAATGTCGAGCGAATCCTGCTCGACCTTTCCATCGACCAGCCGCACGATCGCCGCAGCCCACTTCGACGGCGCCAGCTCGCGAACGTAAATCCAGCTCGTGCCGCCGTGCAGCTTGAGCTTTGGATACGCTACCGTGCCGGGCGGAAAGGTATCCGGGAGCATCACGATCGCCATGGGGAGCCATCCTTTTCGGAAGTGCGCTTCGCTCTTGTACTCACTTCCCCTCACGAGCGTCACCTGCGCCACGATTCCCGACGATTGAAAGAACGGCTTCCGAGCGCGGTCGACGCCCAGCACCGAGAGCAGTCGTTTATCCGTCGCACCGTGCCGTTCGCTCGGCTCGAGCGCGCCGAGTGTGGCGCGTGCGTCGCCGGCAA
>JBBSEY010000166.1:0-6641 GCA_038239265.1 Gemmatimonadales bacterium
AATTCTCGCTCGCGATCAGCTCGAGCCCCTCGCCCTGACGCAGGATCTCGTCCTCGATGACCTTCGCGATCTCCGGATCTGCTTCACGGAGCTTTTCGCCGGGGGGCCGGCATTCCCAATCGGTCCAGAGCATCGGAGTATTGAGTGTTGAAGGATCCAGAGCGGTTCGACGGAGAGTCCGGCGAGCACCTCGGGAAGCTAGAAAGTCCGCGTCGGGAACGCCACGCTATTTCAACGGTTTGGCCACTGCGGCCACGTTTTCACCAGCGATCCGACCGCTTTTACTCTCCGTTCGGCTAGGCGATCGGCTGCCTCGTAGGTCGGGACGCCGTCGTTCTTCGCGATCTCGAAGATGCTGAGGATCGTGAGGTAGATCTCGTCGGCTTTGCGAAGCGCGCGCTGCGCATCCCATCCGGCGAGCTCCGAATACACGTTGATGACGCCGCCGGCATTCGCGACGTAGTCGGGCGCGTAGAGAATGCTGCGCTCTTCGAGTGCATCGCCGTGGCGCGGCTCGAGCAGCTGATTGTTCGCGGCGCCCGCGACGATCTCCACCTTGAGCTGCGGAATCGTATTGTCGTTGATGATCGCGCCGAGTGCGCACGGAGCGAAGATATCGGCCTTCACGCCATAGATCTCGCCCGGCTCGACCGCCTTCGCGCCGAGCTCCTCGACCACGTTGCGCACGCGCTCCGCGTCAATGTCGGTGATGATCAGCTTCGCGCCCGCCTCGGACAGCTCGCGCGCGAGATACATTCCCACGTGCCCGCACCCCTGAATCGCGACGGTTCGTCCCTCGAGCGAATCCGAGCCCCACCGATAGTGCGCGGACGCTTCGATCGCGCGAAAGACACCGTGCGCGGTGACGGGGGACGGATCGCCGGATTTTCCGGCGAGCCCTGCGACGTAGTCCGTCTCCATGTGCACGAGATCCATGTCGCTCGTGCTCGTGCCGACGTCCTCCGCCGTGACGTACCGTCCGCCGAGGCTCTCGACGAAGCGGCCGTGCGCGCGGAAGATCATCTCGCGATTGGTCGTGCGGTTGTCGCCGATGATCACCGACTTGCCACCGCCCAGGTTCAATCCGGCAACGGCATTCTTGTACGTCATCCCGCGCGCGAGACGCAGCGCGTCGATGATCGCCTCCTCGTCGTTCGCGTAGCTCCAGAAGCGCGTGCCGCCGAGCGCGGGGCCGAGCGTGGTGGAGTGCACGGCGATGATTCCGCGATAGTTCGCGGAAGGATCGCTGCAGAGAACAAGCTGCTCGTGCCCCATCTGCGCGAGCCTGTCGAAAAGGCCGCTCGAAGAAGAGGACGTAGCGTTGGCGAAGGTGGCGGTGGCAGTCATATGTGTAGTGAGTGGGCGAGTTTCCAATGCGTCACGGACTGCGCGAGTACAGCTCCCGCGCAATCACGATCCGTTGAATCTCCGACGTTCCTTCATAGATCTCGGTCACTTTTGCGTCCCGAAACAGCCGTTCGACGGGATATTCCTTTACATATCCATACCCGCCGAAGATCTGAATGGCCTGCGTGGTCACCCACATGGCGGTTTCGCTCGCGAAGAGCTTGCTCATGCTGCTGAACTGCGTGATCTGCTCGCCGCGGTCCTTGGCCGCCGCGGCCTGATAGAGCAACGCCCGGGCCGCGGCGATTCGCGTGGCCATGTCCGCGAGCTTGAACTGGATGGCCTCGAACTCCTTGATCGGTTTGCCGAACTGCCGGCGTTCCCCGGCATAGGTCGTGGCGTGCCCCAGTGCGCATTGCGCGATGCCGACTGCCTGCGCCGCGATTCCCAGCCGCCCGTTGTCGAGCGACTGCATCGCCATGGTGAATCCCGCGCCCTCGCGACCGAGGAGGTTGTCCGCAGGCACGCGCAGATTCGTGAGCTCGAGCTGCACCGTGGGCGAGGCGCGGAGCCCCATTTTGTCTTCCTTCTTTCCGACCTTGAAGCCTGGCAGATCCGGAGTGACGATGAAGGCGCTGATACCGCGCGGACCGCGACGCTCGCCGGGGGCGTCGGTGCGCGCCATCACGATGATGACGTCCGCCTCGCTGCCGCTCGTCACCCACGCTTTCGTGCCGTTGAGCACCCAGCAGTCGCCGTCGCGCACCGCCTGCGACGTGAGCGATGCGGCATCGGAGCCGGCGTCCGGCTCTGAGAGCGCGAAGGCGCCGAGGAGCTCGCCCCGCGCCATCGGCGCGAGAAAGCGTTCCTTCTGCGCAGGCGTTCCCCACTTGAGCAGCATCTGTGTGGGCAGCGAGTTGTGCACGCTCATCGCGACAGCGATCGATGCATCCGCCGACGCGATCTCCTCGAGCGCGACGACGTACGTCGTAGTCGGCAACGCGAGGCCATCGAACTCTTCGGGGAGCATCATCCCCATGAATCCGAGCGCGCCCATCTTGGCAATGATGGACTTGTCGAAATACGAATCGCGGTCCCATGCCGCGGAATGCGGCGTGATCTCGGCCTGCGCGAACTCGCGCGCAGTGCGCTGGATCTCGCGTTGCTCCTCGTTGAGCGGAATCAGCGCCCAGGCCATCTCTCTCCGGTGCGGGTCGTGCGACCCCGCGGTTGTACTTCAGGAATATTCGTAGAACCCCCGCCCTGACTTTCGTCCCAGCCACCCCGCCGCGACGTATTTGCGCAGAAGCGGGCACGGACGGTACTTCGGATCTCCGAGGCCGTGCTGGAGCACCTCGAGAATGGCAACGCAGGTGTCGAGCCCAATCAGGTCCGCGAGCGCAAGCGGCCCCATGGGATGATTCATGCCGAGCTTCATCACCGTGTCGATGGCCTCCGCGCTCCCCACGCCCTCCATGAGGCAGTAAATCGCCTCATTGATCATAGGCATGAGCACACGATTCGACACGAATCCGGGATAGTCGTTCACCTCGACGGTGGTCTTGCCGAGGGAGCGGGAGAGCTCGAGCACGCGCTCCGTGGTCTCGGTGGACGTCGCGAGCCCGCGAATGACCTCGACCAGCGTCATGACGGGAACCGGATTCATGAAGTGCATTCCGATCACCTGGCCTGGGCGTTTCGTACGCGCGCCCAGCTCGGTGATGGAGATGGAGCTCGTATTCGACGCCAGGATCGCCGACGGGTTCGCAATGCGATCGAGATCGGTGAAGAGGGCGAACTTGAGCTCGGCCTTCTCGGTGGCCGCCTCGACGATGAGCGCGGCGTCGGCGGCGCTCTGCAGACTTTCGTTCGTGGAGATGCGCGCGAGGGCGGCATCGCGCGCGCCCTCGTCGAGAATCTTCTTCTCGACCTGGCGCGCGAGATTCTTTTCGATGGTCGCGCGCGCGCGATCGAGCGCACCGCGTGCGACGTCGATCATCGTGACGTCGTAGCCGGCGACGGCGAAGACGTGCGCGATCCCATTCCCCATTTGCCCGGACCCGACGACGGCGATCTTTTCGCTCATGCGGCGTTCTCCATGCGCGCCGTGCGGCGACGCCAGTGCACGAGCGCCGCGGCCCCGGCCGCCATTCCTGCCACGGCGGCGGCGCCGCCCTCCGGCCCCCACGAGCCGCCGCTGAGCCAGATGGGGCCTGTGCTATCCATCCGATACGATGAGTACGGGAAGTTGATGCCGCTTACAGCCGAGTGCAGCACCTCCGCCATCGACCAGTTCCACGCGAAGTGCGCCATCCACGCCGCGTACAGCGAGCGCGTGATCACGAGGATCGCCGCGAGAAAGACGCCGGCGAGGATGACGATGGAGACCGACTGCGCCGTCGCACCGGGATTGAAGCTGTGCAGCAGGCCGAACCCGATGCTCGTAACGGCGAGCGCGCCGATCTCGCCGATGCCATCGCGAAGCGCGGCGAAGAGATAACCGCGCGAGATCAACTCCTCACTCAGCGACTGTGGAAGGAAGAGTGCTGCCCCACCAGCCGCCAGATACACCCAGTCGTGCCGCCCCTGGAGCCCCGTGATCACCGTGAGATCGTGCGCGAGGAGCAAGCCGCCCGACGGGATCAGAATGCAAAGCGCCCCGAGCGCGAGCCCGAGAACGACGAGCCGCGGCGTGAGTTGCTCGCGCCCGAGCCCAACGTACGACCACGTCGCGCGGTCGACCCAACGGAGCATGATATAGTGGGCGAGCCACGCATCGATCACGATGAGGAGATACGACTCGAGCTGGGCCGCAGCGTAGCTCTGTAGCCGGAAGTGCGACGTGAAGAGCGACGATGCCTGAATGAAGATCAGCAGCAGGCCGAAGAACAGCAGCACGCGCCACCCGGCGCGCGCCTTTCCATCCGACGCAAAGAAGAGCTGGCGAACGGTCAAGTGAGCGCGCGAGGCGTGCGAGTCTGCGAGACGATGGCGGCCACGACGACCTTGCCGAGATCGGCGAGAATGAACGGCGTCGTGCCCATCGCTGCCGCACGCTCGAGACTTCCGGTGAGCAGCTCGAGCTGCGCCACTCCGCCCAGGTAAAGCGTCGCGATGCCACAGAACGCCGCGAGCATTCGTCCGCCGAATGCCGGGAAGCGTCTCGCGAGAAGCCCCGCCACCGCTGCGGCGGCCGGGGCGGCGAGAAGGTAGCCGCCCGTCGGTCCGATCAGGCGAAGGAATCCCGGCGCGCCGATCGGAGCGAACACCGGAAGCCCGATCGCACCCGCAATGAGGTAGAGCACCATGCTTGCGGCACCCGCGACGGGGCCGAGCACCAGGCCCGCGAGCACGACGGCGAGCGGCTGCAGCGTGAAGGGCACAGGCGTTCCGGGTAGCGGAATCGCGATCTGCGCCGCGAGCGCCATCGTCGCGGCGAAGCCGATCACGCCGACGACGGTGAGCTGGCGATCGCGCGCGACGACGGACGTGAGACTCGTCATGACATTCTCTCCACGCTCAATGCGACAGCGTTTCCGCCGCCCAGACAAAGTGTCGCGAGCCCCGTGTGGGCATCTCGATCCCGCATGGCATACAGCAACGTCGTCAGCACACGCGCGCCGCTCGCGCCGATCGGATGCCCGAGCGCGATCGCGCCGCCGTTCACGTTCACGCGATTCCAGTCCCATCCCAGCGCCGCCCCATCCGCGAGCGCCTGCGAGGCAAACGCCTCGTTCGCCTCGATGAGATCGTAGTCGGAGATCTTCGCGCCACTCTGCTTCATCAGGTTCTGCACCGCCACGATGGGCGCGAAGAACAGATCGCGCGGCTCGCCGCCGCCGGTCGCATAGCCCGTGATCTTCGCGAGCACTTTCAATCCGTGCGCATTCGCAAAGCCCTTGCTCGTGATCACCAGCGCCGCCCCACCATCATTGAGCCCCGGGGCGTTCCCCGCCGTCACCGTCAGCTCGCTCGGCGACATGTCCTTCGGCGCATCGTTCGGGAATGCCGGACGCAGCTTCGCGAGCTGCTCGAGCGACGTGTCGCGGCGCGGCGACTCGTCCGCGTTGATCACAGTCGGTCCCTTCTTGCCGGGAATCTCGACGGGCGCGATCTCGTCGCTGAACTTCCCCGCATCCTGGGCCGCGATTGCCTTCTGGTGCGACTGGAGCGCGAACTCATCCTGCATCTGCCGCGTGATCGCTGCCTTTTTCGCCGTGTACTCCGCGTGGCCGCCCATATGCACGTCGCAGAAGGAGCACCAGAGTCCATCTCGAGTCAGCCCATCGACGAGCGTCTGATCGCCGAACTTGACTCCGCCGCGCAATCCATATGCGTAGAACGGCGCGTTGGACATCGACTCCATCCCACCGGCGACGACGGCGCTGACGTCCCCCGCGCGAATCCCCTGCGCCGCGAGCATCACGGCCTTGAGTCCGGAGCCGCATACCATGTTCACGGTGAGCGCGGGCACCGTCCCCGGAATTCCCGCGGCGATCGCCGCCTGGCGTGCAGGGGCCTGCCCCACCCCGCCCTGGATCACGTTGCCCATGATCACATCGTCGAGCGCGCCGACGTCGATCCCGGCGCGAGCGATCGCCGCGCGAATCGCCACGGCGCCGAGCTCCGGCGCGCGCACCGGCGCCAGCCCACCCAAAAAGCGGCCCACGGGCGTGCGGGCAGCCGAAACGATAACTGGAGTTCGGTCAGAGCCTTCCATTCAGTACATCCGCGAGCAAGTGAGGCGTGCCGGCAACTGCCGGATCGCCCCGAAAGCTATAGCCCGTTCTCCAGCTCTTGTAGTGCGCCAACCGGTTGCAACGCCCGTGTCACGATCTCGCCCCGCAGACGCTCGATCAGCGAGTCGACGGAAATGATCTCCTGCTTCTTCTCCGACCCACGGAAGCGCAGCGCAACCGTCCCCGCTTCGGCCTCGCGCTTCCCGATGATCGCCATGTACGGCACCTTCATCTTCGATGCTGTCTTGATCCGCTCGCGATAGTCCTCGCGATTCTCGGCGTCGTAGCCCGCGCGTATCCCAGCCCCCTCGAGCCTGTGCGCGAGCTCCGCCGCCGCAACGCCGACGTCGGGGCTGAGGGGAATGACGGAGATCTGCTCCGGCGCGAGCCAGAGCGGGAAGTTGCCCGCGTAGTGCTCGATCAGCCCGCCGACGAAGCGCTCCATCGAGCCCACGAGCACCCGATGCAGCATCACCGGCCGATGCTGCACGTTGTCAGATCCGATGTACTCCAGCTGGAAGCGCTCGGGGAGATTGAAGTCGAGCTGCACGGTGG
>JBBSEY010000167.1:0-6597 GCA_038239265.1 Gemmatimonadales bacterium
CGAGGCAGACAGCTCCGACGCGCGATGGCTCAGCGGCTCCGGCGTATACATCTGCTGTGCGACTGCGAGCTCCGTCGTGAGGCAGCGGGCTCCGCGCGCCTCGCGCCCCGTGCACGGCGTGGCCGAGCGAACGAATCGCCACCACAACGGCGCCGTCGCGCGCGACAGCGACACTCGAATCCCGTTCGTGTACTCGCCGTCAGGGCGCTCCTTGGCTGGGAGCCACACGTCGAGCGCGTCGTTCTCTCCCTGCACCTGCGTGCCCGGCACCGCCTGCGCGTGCATGGGGGCCGGAATACACGCGATCAATGCCGCCAGGGACGCCGCTCGCATCGCGATCATTGCGCGGCGCGCCCGATGAGACGACAGTTCGGGCGAACGATTTCCGACGGCTGAGGGGCGCGTGATCATGGACCTTGAAATAAACCGCATTGCGCGCGGGATGGTGCTCGCGCTCATCCCGATGCTGGCGCTTGGCTGCCATCATCACGCGGCCAATCCGACATCGCTCGCACCGGACATCGGGATCGAGGCCGGGGCCCAGCCCGTGGCGCCGCTCTTGAGCCGCGGCGATAAGGTGCTCGTCGTGATCGACGGTGAGAAGAGCGGGACCGGCACCTACAACGGCGATCGCGTGGTCCTCGATCCCCCGCTCGACACCCTTTCCCCCGCCCGCATCGACTCGGCGCGGATCCGTGTGGGGCCCGCGACGCGCGAAATGTACGGCGTGAGCTATCGGATGGCAGGCGTGCTGCTGGTGTGGCTCCGCCCGAATTGAGCGATCAGCTCGTGCGTCCCTTCCGGCTCGCCCAGTCGCGACCGTAGATCGAAGAGAGCGTCAGCGCACCAGCGGCGGTCATGAGCACGCCGGTCGCGCCGATGACGGTCGCGTAGAGCGGACCGTTCTCGAACAGGACGTTGGGCGGAAGAAAGAGCACGACGGCCATCGCGATCCAGCAGAGCGCCGTGCCGACGAGCCAAACCGCCACGATCATCTGCGTGCGATCCGATTCCACGGAGCGGCTCTTGCGGCGCGCCATCGTGAAGAGAAATGCAGCCGCGACGATGAGGGCGACGATCGATACTCCCTTCTGCGCCGTGGTGTTGACGCCGAGGAAGAAGAGTCCGCCGACGAGGCACGCGAGGATCGCGATCGTCAGTCCCTGGTAGGCTCCGATCGTGACGCCGCGCTTGCGGCGCAGGATGGTGTTCTCGTCCGCGTATGGATCGGGGCGCTTGCGCTCAGCAACCTGGCTCATGCCGTTCACTCCGGGCGTGGATGCATGTCGTGGCTATGGGGGTACCAGATAAAGACGCGCATGGGCGGCAGGCGGCAACGTCTGTAGCACGGCGCCGGTTAGACGCGTGTGGGCGCTATCGGGGTCCGCCCCCCGACGCCATTTTTGAATGTTGCACCCGCCGCCGCCGCATCCCTCGAGAGGACGCTCGAATGCCCAACTCAGCCCGCACCGGACTTCTGCTGCTCCCCGCGCTGCTCACCGCGCTGCTCGCGCGCACCGCACCGCTCTTCGCGCAGGACCGGCAGTCGCTCAACCCGCTCACCATCGAGAGCTTCGAGGCGGTGAAGGCGGTCTCCGATCCGCAGATGGCGCCTGGCGGACAGTCGGTGCTCTTCTCGGTGCGGACGACGAATCTCGGGTCCAACAGCAGGTCGTCGATGACGTACAAGGTCGCCGCGAGCGGGGGCGCGCCGGTAGCGTTTCCCGATGCGTCGACCAGCGTGGGCGAAGCGCGCTGGTCGCCGGACGGCAAGCGCGTCGCCTACATCGCGGGCGATCAGCTCTGGGTCGCCGATCAGATGGGCGGCTCGCGCAAGCAGCTCACGAATCTCGCGGGCGGCGTCACCGGCCCGGTGTGGTCGCCGAACGGGGATCGCATCGCCTTCACCTCGCGCGTCTTCCCCACCTGCTCGGACGATGCGTGCAACCTCTCGCGCATGAAGGCCGCAGCGTCGAATCCCGTGAAGGCGCACGTCGCTGACGCGCTCATGTATCGCCACTGGAATGCGTGGGACGACGGCACGCGCACGCATCTCTTCGTCGTCAGCGCCGACGGCAATGGCCTCACCGATCTCACTCCGGGCGCCGTGTACGACGTGCCGCCGGGGCCCTTCGGCGGGAGCGAGGGCTACGCGTGGGCCCCCGACGGAAAGGAGCTTGCCTATACGGCCAAGAATTCCGGACGCGAAGATGCGTGGAGCACGGACAACAATCTCTACACCGTACCCTCGTCCGGCGGCGCCTCGAACGTCATCACGGCAGCCAACAAGGGCGCCGACGAAAATCCGGTCTACTCGCCCGACGGAAAGTTCATTCTCTACCACTCGCAGGCGCGTGCCGGCTTCGAATCGGATCGCTGGCGGCTCATGGCCTACGATCGCTCGAGCCGCCAGTCGCGCGAGCTCCTCTCCAAATGGGATCGCAACGCGGACAGCTACTCCTTCATGGCCGATGGGCACGGCCTGCTCATCCAGACCGTCGACGCGTCGCGCGAGAAGTTCTACCGCTCCACCTTCTCGAATGGTGTCGCGAGCGCGCCCACGCTCGTGCTCTCCGAGCGTAACAACGCTTCCCCGTCGCTCGATCGCGCCGGGCGCACGATCGCGTGGGTGCAGGACGCGGCGGATCGTCCCGCCGAAGTCTTCGTCGCCACACTCGGTTCAGGGGTCTCCGGGCTCAAGCAGCTCTCGCACGCGAACGACTCCCTGCTGGCAACGCTCAAGGTGTATCCGGTAGAGGACTACTGGTTCAAGGGCGCAGGCGGCGACAGCGTGCAGGGGATGATCCTGCGCCCCCCGCAATGGGCGCCGGGGAAGAAATTTCCCGTCGTGCTCCTCATTCACGGTGGCCCGCAGGTGCCCTGGCTCGATCAGTGGCATGGACGATGGAACTTCCAGATGTTCGCGTCTCAGGGTTACGGCGTAGTGATCATCAACCCGCGCGGCTCGCCGGGCTATGGACAGAAGTTCGTCGACGCGATCTCGAAGGACTGGGGCGGCGCCGTCTATTCCGATCTGATGCTCGGGCTCGACGCGGCGCTCCTCAGGGCGCCATGGCTCGACGGCACCCGCATGAGCGCAGCCGGCGGATCGTACGGTGGCTACATGGTGGACTGGATCGCGGGACACAGCGATCGCTTCAAGGCGCTCATCAGCCACGCGGGCCCGTTCAATCTCGAGAACATGTATGGGGCGACGGAAGAGCTCTGGTTCCCGACGTGGGAATACGGCGGCGCCTATTGGGACTCGACGGCCATGCAACAGAACTACCGCAAGTGGTCGCCACACCTCTTCGCCAAAAACTTCAAGACGCCGACGCTCGTAACCGCCGGAGAGCTCGACTACCGCGTCCCCTATACCGAGGACCTCTCCTTCTTCAGCGCCCTGCAGCGGCAGAATGTGCCGTCGCGACTCGTCGTCTTTCCGGACGAAGGGCATTGGGTGCAGAAGCCGCAAAACCAGAAGCTTTGGTGGAGCGAAGTGCAGGGCTGGCTCGGCAAATATCTGCAGCCGGCAACCATGTAATCCGCGTCGCGCTCGCGCGCTATTGCAATTCGTTTTCCCGCTCCTATCTATCAGCATTCCGCGCCGGACAGGATTCCGTCCGGGTCCATGGCTGATCGCATCAGGAGGCTCGAAGTGAAGCGAATGTCGTTGGTTGCCACGCTGCTCGTGCTCTGCGCGTGTGCGTCGAGTGGGACGAAGGCCACCACGGAAGCGCCCGACATGCGTCAGTCCAACGGCTTCACCAGGCTCGAGACGCCGAATGGCGGTGCTCTCATCATCGACTGGCAGCACGAGCACACTTACGAAGAGACGAAGCTCCTCGTGGGCGTCGACAAGGCGTGGTCGCAATTTCCAACGGTGTTCGGCGAGCTCGGGATCCAGCCGGGACTCGTCGACCAGAAGCAGCACGTGTTCGGCAACGCCGGCTTCAAGGTACGTGGCTCCCTCGGACGCCAGCGCCTCTCCAGGTACATCGACTGCGGCACGACGGCCGGGATGTCGAACTCCGACACCTACGACGTGATCATTCGCATCGTGTCGCAGGTCGTCCCCGCCGATGCCGGGCTCGCGTCGCTCCGCACGCAGGTCGAGGCGAGCGCGCACGCCTCGGCGCTCTCCGGGTCGAACGTCCGCTGCGTCAGCACGGGGCAGCTCGAGGAGCGCGTCGCGCATATGATGTCCGAGCTCGCCATCGCGCCAGCCAAGTAGCGCGTGCGCATCACTCGGATCGTAACGTCCGCGAGATCCATGCTCGGTGCCGCGCTGCTCTGCACCAGCGCCTTCGCGGCGTCCGCGCAGGGCGGCATCACCCCAGTCGTCGCGCACGAGCAGGAGGTCACGCACATCGCCTTCGAAGGGTCCTCGCTCGACATCGCGTGGACCCGCGATCGCGGCGTCTCGGAGCACAAGCTGCTGATCCCCGCCGACCAGGCCTATGCAGCCTTCCCCACGGTGTTCGGAGAGCTGGGCATCGATCCGAACCTTATCGTCACGAAAGACATGCTCTTCGGAAATGCCGGCGCCACCTATCGCCACACCATCGCGAAGGAACGGCTCTCGCACTACTTCGACTGCGGACAGATGCTCGGCGTATCGACTGCCGACACCTACGAGATGTGGATTCGCATCGTCGCCCAGGTGGTGCCGGCGGATGGCGGGCTCTCGAAGGTGCGTATCGCGGTGGAATCGAACGCGAAGGCGACGGACAGGCCCGGTGGGAGCGTGCGCTGCCAAACCAACGGACGACTCGAGCAGCGTATGGCGAAGATGCTTCAGGAAGCGGCGGTGGGGAAAACGAAATGAGCGCCGGCGCGCCAGGGCGCCGGCGCGAGGCTAGTCTGCGCGAAAGCGCAGCAGCATCTCCCCGATCTGGATCATGTCCCCGTCATCGAGCAGCCGCGTGCGCGCGGACGAGTCGAGCTCCTGTCCGTTCACGAGCGTCGGGTTGCTCGCCGACAGATTCGTGATGCGCCACCGCCCCTGATCGTACTGCATGCGCGCATGAGTTCTGCTGATCGTCTCGGCAGGTAGCTTGATGTGACGGTGGCGCGGGCCCTCCGCGGCGCCGATGGTGATGTCGGCCGGCTCTCCCTTCAGCCGCATGAAACGGATGGCCTCTCCAACATTGCTGCCGACCTCGACCTCGAGATGGCCGGGCAGAATCTGCACCGCTTCTTTCCCATTCGATGTTGTGGTGTTTCTGTCGCGTCTGTCGCGGCCGCCCGTCACCATCATCGGTGGGAGCGCGCCATGGCGGTGCCGGCGCGACGCACGCTTGCGCGCGAAGAACACCCCGCTTGCCGCGACGGAAATCGCGGCGATGAGGAGCACAATGCTCACGGCTATCACCATGAGCGGGTTATCGAGCAGCAAACTCGGCATTCAACCTGTCGATCAATGGAGTGGCGCACCGGCACCTTCTGGTCCCCCTGTGCTTGCACATGATACACTTGCGGATCAAATCGGTAAGAAGATTTAACATTTCTTCGCGCCGAGTGCATAGGTTCGTTCCAGGGCTCTCCCTCTAACTGCAACCCATGCGCCTACTTAAAGCTGCTCTGGCACTCGCGGGAGCGGGCATGTATCTCGCCGCTCCCTCAACCCCTCTGCGCGTGCTCCGCGCCACTCCCGCGGACACCGCGGGGCGAGCGGCGAGCATCGAGATCACCTTCGATCGCCCGGTCGCGGGGTCGCTCGACCGCTCGGTCGACCCGCGCACCATCCTCTCGGTGGTGCCGGCGGTACCCGGGCGCGTCGAGTGGCGGGATCCCGTGACCATCGTGTTGACGCCCAACGGGCTCCTGCAGCCGGCCACGCGCTACGCGGTAAGGGTGGGGACGAGCTTCCAGGCCATGGACGGCAGCCACCTCGCCGCACCGTATACCTTCTCCTTCCACGTGCGGGCACCCGTGCTGGTGGGGGGCTCGCCGGCGGCGAAGACGAAGGTGCCGCACTACCTCACGCCGACATCGGGCTTTGCGCTCGTCTACGATGGTCCGGTCGACCTCGCGCAGCTCGCCGCGCGCAGCTATCTCGCGATGGATGCGTCGTGTGCCGGTGGCGCGCGCACGATAAGGGTCGAGGCGCGCGCGCAACGGCGGCTCGACAAAAAAGATCCGTGGGAATTCCATGACTACCGGAGCCCCGCCGACTCGCTGCGCCGCGTGGTGTCGCTCGTCCCCGCGGCGCCGATGCCGCTCGCCTGCGGAGGCGCGCTCGTCGCGCCGACCGAGCTCGCAGCGGATCGCCCCGCGCTCTCCAGATGGCGCTTCGACACCTACGGGACATTCAAGGTGATCAGCGCATCCTGCGGCGAAAGCGGCAACTTCTGCGCGACCGGGCCGATCGTCGTGCGCTTCGCGACTCCGGTGCGCGGCGCAGAGGTGATGCGCCACGTAAAGATCGCGCCGTCGGTCGCGTTCACGGTGGAGGACACCGCGCAGGAATCCGACCGCTTCGTTCTCGATGCGCGGCTCAAGCCCCACATGGCCTACGCGGTGATCGCAGACTCCGTGCTCCGCGACATCTTCGGGCAGCCGCTCACGGGGAATCCCGCAGTGGGCTTTCGCACA
>JBBSEY010000168.1:0-6583 GCA_038239265.1 Gemmatimonadales bacterium
CATCGCTCCTGCGCCACGCCCCGGAGCCATCGCCGTCTTCAGCGGCGCGCGGAGGTGCAGCAGCATCCACCCCACGAGCATTCCCGGCACTCCCGTCACGAAGAAGGCCTGACGCCATCCCCAGTGAAAGTCGACGAAGCCTCCGATGCCGTAGCCGAGTGCCGCGCCGACGGGGGCCGCGGCGAAGAAGATCGCAAAGGCGCGCCCGCGCGACTTCTCGGAGAAATAGTCCGCGAGGATGGCTGGACCGATCGCCGAGTACGCCGCCTCGCCGATACCGACCAGTGAGCGAGCGCCGATGAGCTCCGGCATCGTGCGCGCGAGGCCGCCGAGCGCCGTGGCCCCACTCCAGAGAAAGATTCCGCCGGCCACCCAACGCATGCGCTGTGCGCGATCGCCCACCGCCCCGAAGAAGGGCGCGGCGATGAGATAGACCGCGAGAAAGGCCGTCGACCCAAGGCCGATCTGGGTGTCGGACGGCGCGAGTGGGGAGCGCTTGATGCTCTCCGACACCGCCGGAAAGACGAAGCGATCGATGTAGTTCAGCAGATTGATCGAGGTGAGGATCGCCAGCACCCCCCACGCGCCGCGCTGCTCGCCCTCGTGCGTTCCGTCGCCGTCTCGCATCCCGCTCCCTGTTGGCGCACCACAATCTGGCGTGTCGCAGCGGCATCGGAAAGCGAGCGCGTTGCTGCCGTTCCACTTGGCGCGTACACTTAGCGCACTTCAGCACTCGGGGCGGATGCACGTTCTCACCTTCACGCTGCTTACGCTCGCGGGCGCCCTCTTCGCCGGTTTCATCGGGGCCCTCACGGGGCTTGGCGGCGGCGTGGTTCTCGTCCCGCTCCTGACGCTGGCGTTCGGCGTGGACATCCGTTACGCGATCGGTGCATCGCTGGTCTGCGTCATCGCGACATCGTCGGGGGCGGCCGCCGCGTTCGTGCGCGAGGGATACACGAACATTCGCGTGGGGATGTTCCTCGAGATCGCCACCACGGTAGGCGCGCTGCTCGGCACCGTGGTGGCGGTGTACATCTCTTCGTCGACGCTGGCGGTGATCTTCGGGGTCGTGCTGCTGTTCTCGGCCGCGCAGTCGCTCCGTGCCCGCTTCGAGCACGTTGCGGTGACGGAGCCAGGGTCGCTCGGCGCCAGGCTCCGGCTCGCGTCGACCTATCCGCACGACGGCGAGATCGTGAGCTACGGCGTGGAGCACGTCCCCGCCGGCTTCGCTCTGATGTTCGTGGCGGGAATTCTCTCGGCGCTGCTCGGAATCGGCTCTGGCGTGGTCAAGGTGCTCGCAATGGACCGCGCGATGCATCTCCCGTACAAGGTCTCGACGACGACGAGCAACTTCATGATCGGTGTGACGGCGGCCGCGAGCGCCGGCGTCTATCTGCATCGCGGCTACATCGATCCCGTGCTCGTCATGCCCGTGGTGCTCGGCGTGCTCGCCGGCGCGACGATCGGCGCGCGCCTGCTTGCACGCGTGCAGGTGAAACCGCTCCGCATGCTGTTCACAGGCGTCATGATCCTTCTGGCGGGCGAGATGTTGTACCAGGGGCTGACGAAACGCATATGAGCGCGCGACCGGTTACGAATCCGCACGAGGACTTCGCGCTCGAGCAGAAGCTCGGGACGCTCCTGCGCGCGGGAGTGATCCTTTCTGCGGCGGTGACGCTGCTCGGCGGCGTGCTGTACCTGACCACGCACGCCTCGGCGCTGGCGAGCTACCACGTGTTCGCCGGAGAGCCGGCGGCGATGCGCACCGTTGGTGGAGTCTTCGCCGGGGTCGCGCGCTGCGACAGCGCCTCGATCATTCAGCTGGGGGTGCTGCTCCTGATCGCGACGCCGGTCGCGCGCGTGTTCATCTCCGTGATCGGCTTTGCACGGGAGCGCGACTGGTTCTACGTGACCTGCTCGCTGATCGTGCTCGCGCTACTCTGCTGGGGCCTCGTGCACGGCGGGTAGCCGTACACGCTAGTGCCCGAAGGCGGCAGTGAGCTGGATGTAGACCGCGCGCCCCGGCGAGGTCTCGTAGTACTTCCCCGCCGCCGCATTGATCGCCACGGACCCAACGTAGTGGTGGTCGAAGACGTTCTGCACGCCGATCGACGGCGCGAGCCAGGGGCGTCCGAAGAGCGCCGTCCCCCCCGCACGCAGATTCATGATGCCGTAGCCCGCTGCCTGCGCGCTGTTCGCGTCGTCGACGTACTGCTTGGACTTCCCCAGTCCTTCGACGGTGGCGAACAGCGTGCGATAGTGATACGTCGCGCTCGCCTGCACCTGTTGCGCAGGGATGCCGGGGATCGTGTTACCGGCGAAGCTCACACTGCCCGCGCCGTAATCGCGAAAGCGGAAGTGCGAGAACGTGTACGATGCGGCGAGTGTGAAAGCGTCGACGTCCGTCTGCACGGCTGCCTCGAATCCCCGGCGGCGCGTCTTCCCCGCATTCCGGTAGTAGGTTCGACCGTTGCCATCCGGCACTTCGAAGGCGATCAGCTCGTCGTGCACTTCGGTGTCGAAGGCTGCGATGTCGTACTGGACGCGCGTGAGCGCGATCCCCTTGAGCCCGAGCTCGTACGTGGTCGCGAGCTGTGGCCGCAACTCCGGGTTGAAGCCGCCCGCACCGCTTGCCTGGTTGCCGAGCTCCGTCGTCGTGGGCGTCTCGAACGAGCGCGACACGCTCGCGTATGCGGAATGCAGCGGCGACAGCTTCGCGACGAGCCCGACCATGGGGCTCCACGCATGGAGCGTGCGATCGCCGGAGTCGTCCGGATTCGATGCCGAGACCGGGAAGTTGTCTTCGACCTGGAACTTCACGTAGTCCGCGCGAATGCCGGCGCTCAGCGTGTACCGGCCTCCGAACTGGAGCTCATCGCGCACGTACGGTCCGACACTCGAGACCTTCTCCTGCTGATCGAGCGAGCGCGCACCCTGCTCGTTGCCGAGATCCATGCACGCGGCCGTCGGATTCGCGAGGCCATTGCAGTTCGCCCAGTTGTAACGATGATCGCTCACTCCCTGCACGTCGACACCGATGCTGGCGCGATTGTCGAGCCCGAACAGCTTGAGCGGCGCGGTTGCGCGCGCGCCGCCGCCCCACTGGCCGCGATCCACGCGCACGATCGCGAAGGTGAGCGGATTGTACAGGTCGCGGCCGCCACCGTAGATCTGGGCGAACAGCTCGCCCGTCCCCATCAGTGCGTGTCGCGCCGAGAGTCCTCCCTGTACCATCGTGACTTCCTTGCGCGTGTGCTTCCGCACCTGCGACGGGTCGGCCATCCACGGCGCGGTGTCCGCCTGCGCCGCCGTGAGCGCGCCCGGATTCTGCGCCGTTGGCTCGTCGATCCCCATGAGCTGGAGCTCGTAGTCCGTACCCCCAGATGTGTAAAGCACGCGGCCGTAGCCGTTGGTCAGCCGCTGCGCCGAGTACTCGCGATAGCTGTTCGTGGAGGTATGACCGACGTTCGCGTCGTAGCTGCCGTTCGTGAAGGTGCCACCGACGACACCCGAGAAGCGCGACGTCTCGTACGAGCCGCCCTCGGAGCGGAGCTGCACGGCGAAGGGGTCGGTCGGCGAGTCGGCGCTCCGAATATCGATGACGCCACCCGAGGCATTCCCGTACAGCGACGCGGCGGTTCCGCGAATCACCTCGATGCGCCCGATGCTCTCGAGATCGAGATAGTCCAGTGGCGTCTGCCCGTCGGCGTTCGTGAGCGGCATCCCGTCGCGCAGGATGCGGACGCTGCGTACGCCGAACGACGACCGCGAGCCGAAGCCGCGGACCGCGATCCGCACGTCCTGCGACGGATTCGTACGCGTAGCGACGACGACGCCGGGAAGACCGAAGAGCGCCTGGTCCGCCGTGAGATGCTGCTGGCCCGGACGCTGGCTGTCTGGGCGCACGCTCGTGATCGCATACGGCAGATCGAGCACCGAGCGCCGCACGTCGCGGCTCACGGTGACGACGGGCGCGAGACGCTGAATGCTGCGCGCCATCGAGTCCTGCCTCTGGCGCGAGAGCGAATCGAGCGCGCGCGCCGCATCGCGATGAGCGGTGGTGGTGTCCTGCGCGCGCGCGGCCAGCGGAAGGAAAATCGCGAGTGCAGCAAGCATGGTCCAGCCGCGCGGTCGCGAAGCGAGGAGCGTCATCTATGTCCGTCCGATGTACGGGAAGTCGCAGCGTGGAAACTCGGGTGCGCTCCAAATGTCGCGAAGCAGGTCAGTTGGATGCAAATGCAGCGCTGTTCGCGATGCTTCCCCGCGCGGGGCTCAGCGCGAAGAACGCACGACGGCAAACGAGTACGGCGGCATTGCGACCGTCTCGTCGCGCGTGATGCGATGGCGCGGCGGCCGGTCCGGCCGGGGCCTACCCTCCGCACCGCTGATGCGCCAGCGGTACTGCGCTCGCGAGAAAATCCATTCGTCGTGACGACCGGCGAGCGGTCCGCTTGCAGCTGCGCCCGCGAACCGAACTCGGACCGTGCGCGGGTGATCCGCGTCGCGATTGACGAGGAGCACGCTCCACTTCCCATCCGGTCGTCGCACCGCGAACGTCGACAGCAATGTGTCGGATCCCCGCGTGCCGCTCGCCGGCGTGGCGGCGTACATCGTGTGCGCACGCGCGCCCGGCTCGAGCCACTCGTGCGTGAGGAGTCGTATCGCATGATATGCAGCCACCGGATACCGAATGTCGCGGCGGCTGGTCGCGAGGAAGAGCGCGTTGTTCCCCCACGCGCTACAGCGGGGATCGTCGTCGAGATAGGTGGGCTCGTAGCCGTACAGATACGCGGTCGCGCCGCCGAGCGAGAGGAAATGCCCCAGCAGATCGGCGTCGAACAGTGCGCCCTCCACATCGACCTCGGCGCGGCTCGCGAAGGCGGAGTAGCCGTACTCGGCGATGATCTTCGGCAGCGACCGCGGCACCCCCTGCTCCTCGAGCTGTCGCATTGCGTCCGCGAGGCGCCCCGGCGCGGATGCGAGCTGCGGCGCGGTCGGGGAGCACACGTCGTCGAAGGGATACCACTCGAAGGACAGGAAACCAAAATCATCGAGGCGGTGGCGATATCTTAGTACTGAGATAAATCGCGTCATCCATGGCGCGCCAGCCGTGTCGTCCGGCCACGCCATCATTCGCTGGCTCTCGGGACTCTGGAAGCTCGGCCCGCCCAACGTCGCATGTGGCGTCGCTCCGTGGAGTGCACGCGCCCAGCGCAGGTAGAGCGATGCGTAGTCCTCCGGAGTCACGTACTGGCCATCGGACTCTTCGCCGAGCTCGACGCGATCGTAGGCGTAGCCGCGAGACGCGAGAAAGCGCAGCTCGTTCGCGCCATCTTCCGGCGTCGAGAAGAGCACGGGCACCGGTATCATGGCGGGGAGCCCGTTGGCGAGGCCACTGCGAAAGACCCGGTCGAAGCCCGCCTGCTCGAGGTCGAGGTCGATGTCGGAGGCGCGATGCCACGGATCCGTCGACGATGCATACGTCAGGCTCTGCGTGGTGCGCGAGGCGCCGTGTCTCAGCACATCCGTAAATACGCCAGCGTGCGACGCGCGGCCGATCCACAGCTCGCGTATCGCGTAACCGGCGGAGTCGCGTGGATCGCGCGCGCCGGCGGGCGCAGTGTGCGAGCTGGCCGTGAGCACGATTCGCACGAAGCGCGTCGCGATCGCCGGATCGGCGAGCGCGATGCGCTGATCACCGCCGCTGCTCGCCTGCACGTCGCCGCGGGGGAAGGTCACCCAACGTCCCGGAGGGCTCTCGTCGATGTCGTCGACGACGTCTCCCTTCCAGTACTGCACGCGAAAGTGGGCGGCGTACGGATTTCCCCACGCGATGCGAATGTCCGAGATGCTGGCCACGGCGCCAAGGTCGGCGAGCACCCACTGTGGATGCGGAGTCGAGTCCTCGAGGTCGAGGGAAGGATCGAGATACGGATTGCTCTTCCAGAAGGTGCTTGCATCGCCATCGTCGAGGCGGGAGTAGCCGGTGTTGTCGGCCTGGTCGACGGTGTTGCCGCGCCGGGGGAGGCGGTAGCCGTGGGTGAGCACAATCGGAATCGCGCTGGTGGAATCGGAGATCCAGTACCCTCGGGTGCGAGCGGAATCGCTCCAATGCCCGTTCGGATTCCAGTGCCAGCTCTCGACTCCGAGCTCGGTCCGCAGCCGGTAGGTCAAACTGCTGAGTCCGACTGAGCGCATGGCGGCTATGTTTTGCGATGAATAGATGTCGCGCAATGTCCCCTTTCCATGCCCATCGACACCTGCCCCGAGGGCGGCGGAGGGGGAGAAGGTGGCCAGAGGACGTCCGCTGTCTATGGTGACAGTCGTCACGGATACTCCCGGGGCCGAATGGACGGCTTGCCCCCGCAATGCAGGCGTTGAGCAAAGCGCCAACACCAGAAGGCCCGCAACGCCGCCCGTACGGCGCTCCAGAAGTCCCGTTCGTTGCGCGGGCAGAACTCTTGCTCGTGATCCGGTCCGGCGGTTGCACGCACGCGACAATGGTGTTGCCTGTAAACAAATGATATCCACCTGGCAGTTGCTTGCGACGGCCATTCGCACTCTTACGGAGGTCTCTCCATGC
>JBBSEY010000169.1:0-6532 GCA_038239265.1 Gemmatimonadales bacterium
CCTTTCGCGACGATGCGGTCCCCCGGCTCAAGGGGCTCACGTCTGCGTTCCACGAAGTGCAATTCCAGGCGGAAGTGCGACGCGCGCATCCGCTCTCGCTCAAGCTCACGCGCCTCGGCGGCGCATCGCTTCTCGACGGGCTCGTACGCGTTCTACGCGGAGCCACGCGCGATGCGTGACCGCGCGGGGCTTTTCTGCCGCGCGCAGGCCACCTATCTCTCGCCCCCTCAATCTCCGCCAATGAAACGCTCTATTGCCATCTTTATGATCGTCGGCGTGCTCGTCGCCTGTGAAGGATTCAAGCAGGCCATGGGCACTCACGCGGATGTTGTCGCCAAAGCCGGCTCGCAGGAGCTCACGGTCGACCGGCTCTCCGCGCTGCTCGCGCAGGCGAAGGTGCCCGTGACCGGTGAGATCGCGAAGGCGATCACCAATATCTGGGTCGACTACGAGCTCCTCGGCACTGCGGCTGCGCACAACGACTCGCTGAACGATCCGAAGATGGTGAAGGACGCACTCTGGCCGATCATTTCGCAGATGCGCGCGGGGAAGTGGCATGATGTCGTCGTCAAGACGTTCAAAATCGATACGACCGGCTCGGAAGCGAAGTTCAACGCCGGCGAGGTGCTCGCCGCCCGACACATTCTCTTCCTCGTTCCGCAGGGCGCCACTCCCGCGCAGACGGATTCGATTCGCAAGGTCGCCGAGGGGGTCCGCCAGCAGGTGCTGCCGTCGAACTTCACCGAGATGGCGACCAAGTACACGCAGGAGCCGGGGGGCAATCAGCGCGGCGGTGATCTCGGCGTGTTCACCAAGGGCGCGATGGTTCCGGAGTTCGAAAAGGCCGTCGAGGCACTCAAGCCGGGGCAGGTCTCGCCTCTGGTGAAGACCCAGTTCGGCTACCACATCATCCGTCGCTCCACGTATCCCGAGGTCGCTGGCGAAGTCGCTTCGCGACTCAATGGCCCGGCGCTCCAGACCGCCGACAGCGTCTACATCACCCAGCTCGAGGCTGCCGGCAACATTCAGTTCAAGCCGACCGCCGTCGCGACGATCAAGCAGGCCGCGAAAGATCTCGATGCACACAAGAAGGACAATACGGTCATTGCCACATCGAAGGCCGGCGACTTCACCGTCGCGCGCCTGACGCGCTGGCTCGAGGCCTTCCAGCAGCGCGAAGATCTCGGCAAGAAGCTGCAGACCGCACCCGACAGCATCGTGCTGAGCTTCGCCAAGAACGTGCTGCGCAACGAGCTCGTGCTCCACCAGGCCGACAGCGCGAAGATCGATCTCACCCCCGAGGAGTACAAGCAGCTCCAGACGCGCTTCACGGACGTCATCGTGCAGAGCCAGGAGCAGCTCGGTGTCAGCGCGAAGTCGCTGGCGGATAGCGCCAAGACGGTGTCCGCGCGGGAGAAGCTCGCGAGCACGCGCGTCAACGCATACATCGACAAGCTCATGCAGCAACAGGCGGGCTTCGTTCAGATTCCGCCGCCGCTCGAAGAGTTGATGAAGCAGAAGTACACCGTCACGATCAATCAGACCGCGATGGACAAGGCGGTGGCGACATCGGCCGCGCTCAAGTCGAAGGCGGATTCGACGCGCGCGAAGAACGCTCCCCCCACCGAAGTGCCGATGAGTGGAATGCAGATGCCGCAGGGAGCGCCCGCTCCTGCCCCGGCGCCTCCTGCGCCCGCGCCGAAGCCCACCAAAAAGACGCCGTGAGTGAACCACTGATCGTGTCGAGGGTACGCTCGAGCATGCGCACTCCATTGTTGCACACCGCGGCGGCTCTGGCCGTCGCGGTGACCGTGCTCGGCGCGCCCCTTCGCGCTCAGGTGGCCAAATCGAGCAACGCCAGTGACCCAACCGTCGACGGCGTTGTTGCCGTCGTCGGCACCACACCGATTCTCCGCTCCGAAGTGGAGGAGCGCGTTGCGCAGGCTCGCGCCGCCGGGCAGAAAATGCCCACGGATTCCGCCAGCCAGCAGGCGATGATCCGGAGTCTGCTCGACGCGATCATCGACGAAGAGCTGCTGGTGCAGCAGGCCAAGGATCAGAAAGTCGAAGTTACCGACAACGACGTCAACACCGACGTCGACAAGCGCATGCAGACGATCCGAACGCGCTTCACGACCGAGAAGGAGTTCCGCGATGAGCTGCGGAAGTCCGGATTCGGAACGGTCGATGAGTTTCGTCGCTGGCTCGGCGATCAGTCGCGCCGCAGTCAGCTTCAACAGAAGCTCTTCGAGAAGCTCCGCACCGACGGCAAGATCGCTCCCGCCTCGGTCTCCCCTGCGGAAGTCGATGAATTCTTCGCGAAGAACTCGGCGCAGCTGCAGAAACTTCCCGCAACGGTGACGCTGCGGCAGATCGTCATCGCGCCCAGGGCGAGCCCGAGGCAGGATACCGCCGCGGTCGCGAAGGCGGAGTCGCTCTACGTCGATATCCAGAAGGGAGGCGACTTCGAGCAGATTGCCAAGCGCGAGTCGATGGACCCGAGCACGAAGGAGCTCGGCGGCGATCTCGGCTGGCGCCGACGCGGGGACTTCGTTCCGGAGTTTGATCGCGTGTTCTTCGGCATCAAGCCGGGGGTCGTCACCCCGCCCGTGAAGACGGTGTTCGGCTACCACCTCATCAGGGTCGATCGCGTGCAGCCCGCGGAAGTGAAGGGGCGGCACATTCTCATCCGTCCCGCGATCGATTCGGCAGACGTCGAGGTGGCGCGCGCCGAAGCGAACGAGGTTGCGAAGCAGTGGCGCGCCGGCGTCGCGTTCGACACGCTGCGCGCGAAGCACCACGATCCGTCCGAGGAGTCCTCGATTCCGCAGCCGTTCCCACAGGCGCAGCTGCCGCAGGAATACCAGACGGCGATTGCGGGACACAAGGCGAACGACATCCTCGATCCATTCAAGATCGAGGACAAGTCGCGCGGCACGCCGAAGTTCTTCGTCGTGCAGATCACCTCGATCGCGGCGGAGCACGAGCCCACGGTCGCCGACTGGCGCCAGAAGATTCGCGATCAGCTCGCGGAAGAGAAGTCGATTCGCCGCTATCTCGACGGGTTGCGGAAGGAAAGCTACGTGTCGATCCGCATCTGACCGGTGCGCGTCGACCTCGCGCTCAAGCGGCTCCTCCTCGTGAAGAGTCGCACCGAGGGAAAGGAGGCGTGCGACGTGGGAGCAGTGGCGGTGAACGGCAAGCGCGTGAAGGCATCGGCGGAGGTTGGCACAGGTGACCGCATTCGCATCGACTACGCGCACCGTGCGCTGGAGATCGAGCTCCTGTCGGATATCGGCAGGAACGTGAGCCGCGCCGACGCGAAGACGCTCTACCGCGTGCTCGGAGACGAGGCCACCTCGTGAACAAGCCGCGTCTCGCAATCACGCTCGGCGACCCCCGCGGCATCGGCCCAGAGATCGTCGCCGCGGCGATCGCCGACTCGCGCGTCCGCGCGCGCGCCGATCTGATCGTCGTCGGCCCCTCCGGCACCGTGGTCCCCGCCTCCGAAGAAATCGGCGCGTGGTCGCGCGGCGGCAGCGCCGAGCACGGCGGACGCCTCGCCGGCCTCGCCATCGAGCGTGCCGTGCAGCTCGCCCTCGCCGGCGAAGTGCTGGGTATCGTCACCGCCCCCATCGACAAGCACGCGCTCTTCGCCGGTGGCTACGACTTTCCCGGCCACACCGAAATGCTCGCGGCGCTCACCGGCTCCCACGTCGCGATGATGCTCGCGAGCGATCGCCTGCGCGTGGTGCTCATCACGACGCACATTGCGCTCGCCGAGGTGCCGCGCGAGCTCACGCGAGAGCGCATCCTCGAGTGCGCGGAGATCACGCGGCGGGGGCTCCAGCAGCTCTACTCGATCGCGAATCCGCGCATCGCGCTCTGCGCCTTCAACCCGCACATGGGCGACGGCGGCCGCTTCGGGTATGAGGACGACACGCTCCTCGCTCCCGCCGCGCGTGCCGCCGGCATCCTCGGCCCCTTTCCCGCCGATACCGTGTTCGTCAAGGCGATGCGAGGCGCCTTCGACGCCGTGCTCGCGCCGTATCACGATGTGGGAATGACGGCGATCAAGGTCGCGTCGTTCGGAAGCGCCGTGAACGTGACACTCGGGCTCCCGTTCCCGCGCACCTCTCCGGATCACGGCACCGCGCTCGACATCGCCGGCCAGAATCGCGCGGACCCGGCAAGCATGATCGAGGCGATTCTCGAATGCGCGCGCTTCACCGGCACGGCCGTTCCCGCGAAGATCTGATTGCGGTGCTGCTCGGCACCTAGCCGTGCTTGACGGAGCAGTGAACCTTTCATCCATGACTCATTCTCACGCCGGCCACAGCCACGCGGGTCACTCCCACGCCGGACACTCGCACGCCGGCCATTCGCACGCCGGACATTCGCACGGCGCCGGCAGCTCCGTGGCGCGTTTGCGCATCGCGCTCGTCATCACCGCCGTCATTCTCGTTGCGGAAGCGGTGGGCGGCTACCTGGCGAACTCGCTCGCGCTGCTCGCGGATGCCGGCCATATGCTCACCGACGTCGCCGCGCTGGCCCTCTCGCTCTTCGTGGCCTGGTTCAGCCAGCGCCCCGAAACCGACAAGCGCACTTACGGCTATCTGCGCCTCGAGATCCTCGCCGCCTTCCTCAACGGCGCGACGCTACTGCTCATCTCGGTGTGGATCATCTGGCAGGCGATCAACCGACTTCGTACTCCTGAGCCGGTGCAAAGCGGCCTCATGCTCGTCGTCGCCGTGCTCGGTCTCGTCGCCAACGGAGTTTCGGCGTGGGTGCTCCATCCGAGTGGCGACGACAATCTCAATGTCCGTGGCGCCTACCTCCACATCGTCGGCGACCTTCTCGGCTTCGTCGGTACGATTATCGCGGCGCTCCTGATCCGTCAGTTCGGATGGCTCGCCGCGGATACGATCGCATCAGTGGTGGTGAGCGCGCTCATCCTGCGGGGTGCGTGGACGCTCGTGCGCGACTCGACGGACATCCTGATGGAGTCCACTCCCGCGCACATCTCCGCGGCCGCGGTTCGCGACCAGCTCACCGCGATTCCCGGAATCGAGAGCGTCCACGACCTCCACGTGTGGACCGTCACCTCGAACGTCATCGCCATGAGCGTGCACGCCATCGTGCGCGAGCCGGAGCGCCAGCAGCACGTGCTCGAGCACGCGCTGGACGCCATGCGACTGTTCGGGATCCAACACGTCACGGTGCAGCTGGAGCGGAAGGAGATGTACGATCGGGAGCTCCACCTGCACGCCTGATAAGCGCGGAATTCGGTCGGCGCGACGCCTTTTCGGGCATATTGCCGATCAGAAAGTTTTCATTCGCGGCGGTGGATTCGGGAATCGTGACGGTGGGCATGAAAGGCTCGTCTCCCCACAGACTATTGTGAGGAAACCTTCGTGGCGCCGTCGCAGCTGTGGAACGACGTTCGGATCGAGAAAGAGAGAGTCGCGGTCTCGATCACAATGGTTGGGGGAGAGCTGCTGAGCGGGAGCCTCTTCGCACCGCAGATCTACCCTCCCGGCGGTCTCGAAGACCCTCTCCAGCTGCTCAACGAGCCCGAGCCGTTCTTCCCGCTCGGACTCCCCACTGGGGAAGTGCTTCTCATTTCCAAGGACCGGGTGCTCGAGATCGTTCTCGACGAGCCCCAGGTCGGCGAGGAGCTTCCCGGCAGCGCACCGACCGCCTTGCTCCAGCTCACGCTTGCGGGGGGTGCCTCCCACGTCGGGTCCATGCGACTCGAGGTGCGTGCCACGCGTCCCCGCGTGCTCGATTACATGAATCACTGCACGGCGCGCTTCATGGCGCTCCGAACCGATGAGGGTGTCCGCCTGATCAATCGAAAGATGATCGAGCGCGTACGCCCACTGGACTGATAATGGCCCAATTGGACCGCTTCCTCGCCGCCCTCGTCTCGCATCGCGCGAGCGCCCTCATGCTCGGCTCCGACGTGCCCGCGCAGCTGGACATGCACGGCACTCCGCGCGCGATCACGAAGACCGCCTTCAACGAGGCGCAGCTGCTCGGGCTGCTGCAGGAGCTCGCCCCGGGGAACGCACGCATGGCGCTCGAAGCCGGCGCAGCGACCGAGTTCTCCTACACGTCGGAGGATGGGTCATTCGACGTGACGGTGAACGCGCGCGCGCAAGGACTGCGTGCGGTCGTGCGCGTGCACGGTGCGGCCGCGGCTGAGGCGCAGGTGGCGGAGAAGCCGGCGGATGGCGCGGCGCCCAAAAGTGCATCATCGGAGTCGCGCGAGAGCGGAGAGCATCACGAAGTCGGGATGCCGCCGGCGAGCGCGGAGCGCGACCGCATCGAGGGGATGCTCCGGATGATGGTCCAGCGCGGATCGTCCGACTTGCACCTGCGCGTGGGCGAGCCGCCGATCGTGCGCGTCGATGGCGAGATGGTTCGCATTCCCGACAACAGCCCGCTCCAGGCGCGAGAGCTCGAGCTCCTCGTCAAGTCGATCATGCCCGAGCGCAATCACGGTGAGTTCGACAACTCGAGCGATACG
>JBBSEY010000170.1:0-6414 GCA_038239265.1 Gemmatimonadales bacterium
CCAGGCCGCCGACCACACGATGGCGGTGATCGTGATGACCGCGTGGGGGAGCGTCGACAGCGCCGTCGAGGCGATGCGGCGCGGCGCGTGGGACTACATAGAAAAGCCCTGGGACAACGCGCGGCTCCTCACCACGGTGAACTCGCAGCTCGAGCTCTCTCGTGCGCTCCGGCGCTCGCAGCGGCTCGAGGGCGAGAACGAGATTCTCCGAGGAGAGGGAGCGCCGGAGATCATCGCCGATTCGCCGCGCATGCGTCCGGTGCTCGAGCTGATGTCGCGCGTCGGCCCGTCCGATGCAAACGTGCTGATCGGCGGCGAGCACGGCACGGGGAAGGAGCTCGCCGCTCGATGGATGCACGCGATCTCGCCGCGCCGCAATCACGCGTTCGTCGCCGTCAACATGGGCGGACTCTCCGAGGGCGTATTCGAGAGCGAGCTTTTTGGACACGTGAAGGGGTCGTTCACGGACGCGAAGAGCGATCGCATGGGACGATTCGAGCTCGCCGATCGCGGAACGCTCTTTCTCGACGAGATCGGCAACCTGCCACTCCACCAGCAGTCGAAGCTCCTGCGCGTGCTGCAGACCGGCGAGGTCGAGCGCGTCGGCGATTCGCGGCCGCGGCAGGTGAACGTCCGCGTGCTCGCCGCCACGAACGTCGATCTGCACGCCGAAGTGGAGGCAGGTCGCTTTCGCGAGGATCTGCTCTTTCGCTTGAACACCATCGAGATCCAGCTGCCGCCGTTGCGCGATCGTCGCGATGATGTGGCGCCGCTCGCGAACTTCTTCCTGCGCAAGCACGCGGCTCGCTACGGCAAGCCGCTCGCGTCCTTCGACAACGCCGCGATGCAGGCGCTGCTCGAACATCCGTGGCCGGGGAATATTCGAGAGCTCGATCACGTCGTGGAGCGCGCGGTGCTGCTCGCGCAGGGCGAGCAGGTACGGGCGATCGATCTCGCGCTGCGGGCAGCCACGAATGCCAACGCGCGCGCGGACGAGGTCACCCTCGAGGAGGCGGAGCGAGTGTTGATCCAGAAGGTGCTCTCGAGGCACGATGGGAACGTGAGCCACGCCGCCAAGGCGCTCGGAATAAGCCGCAGCGCGCTCTATCGGCGCCTGGCCGTGCATGGCCTCTGACCCTCGCCGGCGGCGCAGGGGGCAGACGCACGAGTCACGGGTATTCTGGCTGGCCATCCTCGCCGGAGCGGCGGGGAGCGGCACGTCGATCGCGCTCCTCTGGTTCGGCGACTACGATGACAAGGTTCGCTGGACGCTGACGCTATTCGTCATCGTATGCTGGATCTCCTTCGCCCTCGCGGCGCGCGAGCGCGTGGTGCGACCGCTGCAAACGATCTCGAACATGCTGGCCGCGCTCCGCGAGGGCGACTTCTCCACGCGCGCGCGCGGCGCGCGCGACAGCGATGCGTTGGGGCTCGCGCTGCTCGAGGTCAACATGCTCGCGGCGACGCTCCGCTCGCAGCGCCTCTCCACCGTGGAGGCGACGTCGCTGCTGCTGACGGTCATGGCGGAGATCGATGTCGCCATCTTCACGTTCGATGGCCGGCACGAGCTCAAGCTGCTCAACCGCGCCGGCGAGCGTCTCCTCGCGGAGCGAAGCGAGCGACTGCTCGGCCACACGGGCGCAGAGCTCGGCCTCGAGGGGTGCCTGAGCGGCGATGCGATTCGCACCGTCGACACGATGTTCCCCGGCGGGGCCGGCCGCTGGCAGCTGCGGCGAACGACGTTCCGGCAGAATGGACAGCCGCATCAGCTTGTGGTGCTTTCGGATTTGAGCAAAGCACTGCGCGACGAAGAGCGACTGGCGTGGCAGCGCATCATCCGCGTGCTCGGGCACGAGATCAACAACTCGCTGGCGCCGATCAAGTCGATCGCCGAAAGCTTGCAGGCGCTGGTCGACGCGCCCGTGCGCGATGCGGAAGCCGACGAGGATGTTCGCCAGGGGCTCTCGGTGATCTCGAATCGGGCGGGATCGCTGAGCCGCTTCATGACCTCGTACGCGATTCTCGCGCGCCTCCCCGGGCCCCGGCACAACGTCGTCGAGGTGCCGACGTGGGTGCGGCGCACCGCACAGCTGGAGACGCGGCTCCACGTCGAGGTGCAGGGTACGGAGGCGGTCACGATCGTCGGTGACGGCGACCAGCTCGATCAGCTGCTGATCAATCTCGTGCGCAATGCGGCAGACGCATCGTTGGAGACGGGCGGCAGCGTTGCGGTGGGGTGGCAGGAGAATGGCGCGTGGCTCGCCCTCTGGGTGCGCGATGAGGGGTACGGCATCGCGGACAGCTCGAATCTGTTCGTTCCCTTCTTCACGACGAAGCCCGAGGGCTCGGGGATCGGACTTGCGCTGAGCCGGCAGATCGCGGAGGCGCACGGCGGCACGCTGACGCTCGAGAATCGCGCGGACGCGGGCGGGTGCGAGGCGCTGCTGCGGCTGCCCCTCGGATGAGGAGCAGCCAGCAGCAGCACTCGGCGGCTAGTGCGTGCGACTTCCGTCGGCACCATGATCGTCGCCACCGTCATGCCCCGGACCATCATCGAAGCCATCATCGCCATGACCATCATCGCCATGGTGCCCGTTGTCTTCGAAGGCATGGAACGAGCGACGCACGTTGTCGCTGACGAGATTCTCGTTTGCGCCCCCGATGTTCGCGGTCGCAGGATCGACGAGGTTGCCGCTGTCGTTGGTGAACCAGCGATCGATGCTCACGTGTACGGTGACCGTGGTCGCGGTGCCGCCGACCGTGATCGGCGGATCGAAGGCGAGCTCCAGCGACGCGTTCGGCGAGCCCCTGTAGGTAAACGGCGTGCCGTCGAAGGTGCCTTCCGCGCGAATGCTCGCGTTGGCGAACTGCGGATGTGCGGCGAGGAATGCCGCATTCGCGATTCATGCGAGAGCTCACAATGCGCTGCGCATTGAGGGCTAGGGAGGGGTCGAAATCATACGCTGGAGCTCTGCGCGATCCTCGAATTCGGTGTCGCCGGAGCGGTACGTGGTCCGGGATCTGATCACGAGGTGGTTGTCTGCGCTCACCCACACATAGGACGCATCCTCGAGCGCGCCGACTTGCAGCTTCCAGCAGTCGAAGGTCCCCGCTGCAACTCGTATACGTTCTCGAGCGACGACGCGGAGAGACATGGATGCCCATGGCTTGCCGAGCAGCTTGTACGCGTGCGGATGAATGGGCAGCGCGATTTGCACCGTCCCATGCCAGCCTTCGGCGAGTGGAAGTGCGGGAACGACGAGCGCTTCCGTCCAGCCGAATGGGAGCTCGCCGGGCTTCGTGGGAAATGGGAACGTCGCCACGGTGTCGAAACGCCCCGTCATCACGATCGTGACCGTGCTGGAATCGAAGTCCGCGTGCAATGATCCAACCGGGCGCTGCGTGGGATACCAGCTGGCAAAGTGCAGAGGCGCGAGATCGCTCATCGCGACGATCAGCGAATCGGTGTGCACGCCAGTCAGAAGCGGACCCTCACGAACGGCGAGAAGCGCAGGAGCACCATGCCATGGCACTCGTGCAATGGATATCGTCCATGGCTTGTGCGCACTCGTGAACACTCGATCGGTGATGGAGACACCTCCGTATGTATACTCGCCGGTGGCGATCCGCGACCCATCTACCGTTATTGGCGGATCCGGCGTTGGCTCCGCGCCGCACGCGGCGGCGACCCCAAACGTGCTCACCAACAGATCGCGAAGCGTCGAGGAATCCTGCGTCGACGAGAAGCTGGCGCACGCGGAGTCAGGCGGCGAAAGGGCGAATTGGTTGCGCGATGAGTCGGTGCTCCGATGTGAGAGGAGCGCGGCAATGAGTAGCGCCGCGGCCGCGAGCAACGTGCCACGCAGGATTGTCGCTTGCCGTGCATCCGCTGACGCGATGTCGGTCGTCTGCAGTGGAACGCGCTCGCCACTCGAGCGCCGAGCGATGATTCGGGCTAGCGTGTCGCCCGGTAGCGGCGGCGGCTCGAGGGTAGCCACTGCATCTCGCACGGCGCGCGCATCGGGAACGTCGTCGAATTCCATCATCTGTCCCCCAGCAATGCGCGCAGCTTTCGCCGCGCACGATGAAGTCGAACCTCGGACGTGCCCGCGCGAATCCCGAGCAGCGTGCCGATCTCGGCGTGCGTATAGCCTTGGACGTCGCTGAGCATGAACACGATTCTGAGCGGCTCCGGAAGGGCGGTGAGTGCAGTTGCAATCGCCATCCGGTCGAGCAGGAAGTTCGAGATCGCGTTCGCCTTCGCGGCCTGGGCGCTTTTCGCGGTTGCCTCCCGTCGCCTCGTCGAGCGCAAGTGCATGAGCGCCACACGCACGGTCACCTTCCGAAGCCACGCGCCGAAATCTCCGCTCCCGCCGTACGTGGCCAATGCCTCGGGGAGGCCAACGAATACATTCTGCACGATATCCTCCGCATCGTCGGCCGACAGCGTGAGTCGATATGCAACGAGATGCACATCGGCGCTGTGCCGCTCGAACAGCGTCGACAGCGCCTCGCCGGATCCACCGGCGGCGCGGTCGAGGAGCGAGCGATTCGTGTCGAGGGTGCGTTCTCCGGGGAGTAGCATCACATGAGAGATGCCGCCAACCGTCTGATCCTTACAAGGTGCCGCAGTCAACCGGGATGAGTCCCGAGCGCAACGCGATTAGCTTGCTTGCAACCCACTCCACCGAGAGCTGCCGTGTCATCGATGCATCGAACGCTCACTGGCGACGTACTCGTTCACCATCTGACCGACGATGAGATGCTCGTCGATCAGTCACTCGTCGAGCTGCACGGCCGAAGCGCGCGAACGCTCGTAAAGGAAGGTCCTCTTCGCATTACGATCATCGCGCTGGCGAAGAACGGCACCCTTCCGGCCCACTCGGCCGCCGGCCCGATATCGATCCAGCTGCTCGATGGCGACATCACCTTCACGGCATCCGGGCAGCAGTATCATCTCGGCCAACGCGATGTGCTCATCGTTGCCACAGGTGTCGAGCATGCGGCGCGCTCGGAGGGAGGGGGATCCTTCCTGCTCACGCTGGTGCACGAAACGAAGGACGCACCGCGGTGAGCGTCCGGATCCTGGAGACGTTCCAGCGCTTCGCGCGCAGCGAAGCCGCCGGAGGCATCGTTCTTCTCGCCTGCACTGCCATCGCGCTCGCATGGGCCAACTCCCCGTTCAACGGCGGGTACCAAGCGCTGCTCCATCACCCGCTCGTCGTTGGACCAACGAGCTTCCAGCTCCAGCTCAGCGTACACGAGTGGATCAATGATGGACTGATGGCGCTGTTCTTTCTCCTCGTCGGACTCGAGATCAAGCGGGAGATGCTCATCGGAGAGCTCGCCTCGGTACGTCGCGCCGCACTCCCGATCGCCGGAGCGCTCGGCGGAATGCTAGTTCCCGCCGCGCTCTACGCACTGCTCAATGGAGGCGGCGCAGGAGCGCGAGGGTGGGGAATTCCGATGGCGACAGACATCGCCTTCGCGCTCGGGGTCGTCGCGCTGCTCGGCCCTCGCGTCCCGCTCGCGCTGAAAGTATTTCTCGCCGCCGTCGCCATCGTTGACGACATCGGCGCGGTGCTCGTCATCGCGCTCTTCTACACCGCATCGATCTCGACTGCGTTCCTGGCGATTGCCGCGGTCGTCGTCGCCGCGCTCGTGGCTCTCAACCTCGCGGGCGTGCGTCGAGCGGTGCCGTATCTACTGCTCGGCATCGTGCTCTGGATCGCCGTCCTCCTATCGGGGATTCACGCGACCGTCGCCGGCGTGCTGCTCGCCATGACCATTCCCGCGCGCACGCGCAACGAGGGCGAGCCGCCATTGCTCGAGCGTCTCGAGCATCTGCTCCACGCGCCCGTTGCGTTTCTGATCGTGCCCCTCTTCGCGCTCGCCAATGCGGGCGTCCGCATCGGCGGCGCCTCCGCAGGTGGGCTCTCGCTCACGGTGCTCGGCGGCGTCGCGCTCGGCCTCATCGTCGGTAAGCCGCTCGGCATCACGCTCGCGTCCTGGCTCGCGGTGCGCGCGCGCATCGCCTCACTACCAGACGGGGTGAGCTGGCGGCTGCTTCAGGGTGTGAGCTGGCTCGGCGGAATCGGCTTCACGATGTCACTCTTCGTCGGGGCGCTCGCGCTCGGCGATTCCACTCTCCTCGACTCGGCGAAGCTAGGAGTCCTAATCGCATCCGCGATCGCGGCATTCATGGGCTGGCTGATGCTTCGGAGCTCGTCCACCGCGGGCTGAGCACGTGCTCAGCCGCTCGCTCTCTCGAGCCCACTCGCAATGGCGACGGCAATGACATCCTCTCCCGTCGTCACCCAGACTCTGTCGCCCGCCGCAGCATCGATGTCGGCCAGGCCGGTGAATTCGCCGAAGGCTGGCAAGACCGCATAGTGGTGCCCGAACCAGAAGCAC
>JBBSEY010000171.1:0-6410 GCA_038239265.1 Gemmatimonadales bacterium
AAAGAATGGATGCTCCCCCCGCGCGCACGACGAGCGTGCGATAGCTATCCGTCGATCGCTCGACGAAGGGCAACGGCTTCCTATTCGCAGCGACGGTGAACCGCGATCGCCCTGCGTGGTCGAAAAGACTGCGGGGCACCGAAAAATCGACCGACGTGTGACCGTTTCCGTCCAGTCGAAGCACGAGCGAGCGCGCGGCCGGATCTAGTTCCGCGGAGATCACGCCAGACGACGAACCGGCCACCAGTTCGCCGACAACCTTGCCGCGCTCCATGACCGAGACGTTGCGCACGGCCACCCCCGCGGGCGCCGCGGCGCTCGTGCACCGTCGCACACCCGTCCGCGCACCTCGCGTCCCGGCAATGAGCGCGAACTCCTGGGAGCGTTGGCTAGCACTGCGGCCGATTGGCGTCGGCATCAGTTGCGTTTTCAAGATCTCGCGCCTTCCGGTGGAATCCTTCACGATCTTGGTGTCAGTACGGACGTTCTTCTTCGTGCGAGGGTCAAATACCGTATGAAAGTCGTGGAAGTAATCCCAATTGTGATGGTAGTACTTCCCGAGCGAATCGACCGTGATGAGGTAGCCGCCGTCGGGCAGTTTCAGGCTGTCGGGCTTTCCCACGACCTCCACGGACTGATCGTTCAATCCCTCGTCGTACTCGCACTTGTCGATCAGGCCGAGGTCGTCGCCGGGATGCGACGTGTTGCCGAGCTTCGGATAGCTGTATTCGAACCGGTAGTAGAACGTCCTCCAAAAAGTTCGAATGCACCACACCTCGACGTCGTATCCCTTCTTGTCCTGGATGTGCAGGTAGAGGCGTTGACCATTCTCGTCCATCTTCGGCGCTCCGGACGAGCGATTCGGCGGGCAGGTCCACGGCACGTTGATGCTGAGCGTGTCGATCTTCTGTGCACCGACCTGGAGCGGCGACAGCATCATGGCAACGAGCGATGCGGACGGCCAGATTCCGCGCGCCCACAGTGTCCACTCGAACATCGATCGTCTCCGCGCTGATTGTATCAGGGAATACCATCGTCGGACACCGATATGCTATGATGCCAGGACAATTCCGCAATCACTCGCCGTTGCGGCTGTCTGGCGCCTCGGCTCGCTGCGGCTACGTTGCGGCGCCGCGCGGTTCCGGTTGTTTGCACTCTGAGTCCGCTCATCGCGGTCGCGTGCGCGTTCGTGGCCGTGCACTTGCCTCGCGGCGCCGGGCGGTGAGACCGCAGGCGTGGGCGCACGCTGCGTCACTCTTCGGGGTTAGCGATTCTGCTTGTCGGCCACAAGCTCGTACCTATCGCCGGTCCCGTGAAGGGGCTCCGCTTTTCTATGCAGCGTCAGCACGTCGGATAAATGGATGGGCGGGCTGGGTTGTGCGGCCGCGGCGAGCGGCCGCGTGTCGCCGGTTCATCCCGCGCGCGCGGGAACTCAGCGTAAAGGTGACAGATGATGAAATTCTCGCTCGAATACCGCCATACCGTCCGCCCGCTCAAGCAGCACTCCACCCGCGCGCAACGGGAAGCCCGCTTCTCTTCCTCAGGTAAGACATATCGACGAATGCTCTATCAAACGGCTAATCAAACGGGTAATGCTCGATGCGTGCGCGAGCGGCTCGCACACACATCGCGAGATGAGCTCAACATCTGCGCCACGCACCAGCTGTCTACTGCAGCGCCTCCCTCACGTCGACGATCGTCGCCCGCCTCGCCGGCAAATATGAGGCGATACCCGCCACCACCATCATGAACACGGTGGCTTCGATCAGGACCACGGGATCGAGAGGACTGACGTGAAACACCATCGTCGCCATCATTCGCGAGAGCGCGAGCGTTCCCACTAGCCCGAGCGCCGTGCCCATGGCCGCGACGGCGATCCCGCGGCGCAACACCATCCACTGGATCGCCCCGGCCTCGGCGCCCAGCGCCATGCGGATGCCGAACTCCCGCGCGCGTAGTCGCACACCGTAGGAGAGCACGCCGAACAATCCCAACGCGGCGACCGCCAGCGCAACGAGCGCGAAACTCACCAGCAGCCGTAGCGTGAATACGCGCTGCGCCTCACCGCGGCCGATCGCGTCCGCGAGTGTCATGGGCTTGAACATCACCAGCTCGGGATCGAGCGCACGAAGGACGCGTCGCGCGTCGCTTTCTGCACGATCGATCGAGCCATTGACGCGCACCAACTGCGTGAGTGCCCAGTTTCGGTCCGCGGCGTACTGCGCGTGCGCATGGTAGACGTAGATGTCCGGCTTTCCCTCCGCGTCGATCGCCACATCGCCAACGACGCCGATCACCTCGCTCGCCGGTCTGCGATCATCGCCTGTGTGCAGCCGCTGGCCGACCGCCGGAACTCCTGGGAAGAATCGTTTGGCGAAGCTCTTACTCACGAGCACACGGTCTGGTGCGGAGGCGTCGTCGTACGCGTCGAAGAGGCGACCTTCGAGTAAAGGGATTCCCGCGGCCATGAAGTAGTTCCCTGAAACGATGCGTTGCTCCGCGTCGTTACCGCTGTCCTTTGTGTTCGCGAGCGGACCACTGAGCGCCGTCACCCACCATTGGTGGTACGCGCCCGTCGCGGGAAGTCGGGAGACTGCGCCGGTCGCGCGCACGCCACCGAGCGTGGCAAGTTGCGTCGCGAAAGTCTCGAAGAACTGCGCGCGCTTGGTCGAATCGTAGCGCGCCGTCGGCAGATGGATCTCGAAGACGAACGCTTCGCCGGGCTTTACACCCAGGTCGATCGAGCGAAGGCGCTCGAAGCTCGCGATCAAGAGTCCCGCACCCACGAGTAGCACGAATGCGAGCGCCACCTGTGACACCACGAGCCAATCGCGCAACCGTAGCTGCGCGACGCCCCCCGTGGCGGAGCGGCTGTTCTCACGCAGCACATCGCTCGGCTCCGTGCGCGCGGCGCGCAGCGCAGGCGAAAGGCCAAAAGCGATCGCACTGAGCGAGGCGATGGCGAGCGAGAAGAGGAGCAGCCGAGGATTGAGCGTCAGTGTCGCCAGCCGGGGAATCGATCCGGACCCGAGCGTGACAATCGCCGACATAGCGACGCGCGCGACGATGAGTCCGGCGACATCACCGGCGATCGCCAGTGTCAGGCTTTCAATCAGCATCTGCCGGACGAGTCGCCTGCGCTCGGCGCCCAACGCGGAACGAAGCGCGAACTCCCGCGCTCGCTCCGTGCCGCGGACCAGAAGCAGACTGGCCATGTTGACGCAGACGAGCACGAGCACCAGCACCACTGCGCCGAGCATGATCTCGAGGGCGCGGCTCGATCCGCCAACGATGTCTTCCTTGAGCGGAAACAACCGCGAGCGCTTGGCACCGGCTGTGACGGAATACTGCTTGGTGAGCATTGCATCGAGGACGTCGAGTTCGGCTTGCGCGCGTACGATGGGTATCTGTGGCCGCAGCCGAGCGACCACGCTGATATAGTGATCGGAAGTCTTGCCGGGATCTTTGCCCGGGGTCAGGTCTGCCGGCACCCAGGCGTCAACGACGCCGGCTATCGGATCCGTGAATCCATCTGGCATCACGCCGGCGACGGTGTGGGGAACCCCGCTCATGGTCAGCGCGCGACCGATGACGGCAGGATCACCGCGGAACTGGCGCTGCCAGAGAGCGTGGCTCAGAATGACGACGTGCGCTCCCGTTTCCTCGTCCCGGTTGAACGCGCGGCCCGTGGCGGGGTGCACCCGGATGACGTCGAAGTAGTCGGCGCTGACAGCCAAGAGGCGAATGCGCTGCACGTCAGCACCACTGCCGATATCGGCCCCGCTCTCATTGTAGGTGAGAATCGCCGCGGTGGCGGCAAAGGACGACACGCGCGAGCGATACTCGAGAAAGTAGACGGGCGTGACGAAGCCACGTCCGTCCTCGGGAAAGTGCTTTCCGTAACTCTCGTACAGGCGCACCAGCTGACCGGGCTCCTGATACGGAAGTGGCTTGAGAAGGACCGCATCGACCGCGCTAAACACTGCGGTCGTGCCACCGATTCCGACCGCGAGTGTCAGAATGCCGACGACGGCGAAGCCCGGATTGCGCCTGAGCGCGCGCACTGCGTACGAAAAATCGCTGAGACAATCCGCGAGTAGTCGAGTGCCGCGCGCGTCGCGCACCTCTTCTTTTACTCGCTCGACGCCGCCGAGGGCCAGGATGCTGCTCCGGTGCGCGTCGGTGTCGCTCGCGCCCGCGCGGCGATACTGCGCGGCGTCCATCTCGACGTGAAAGCGCAGCTCCTCGTCGAGCTCACGGTCCTCGCGATCGCGATGGAGGAGCGTGCGGAGACGCTCAACCAAGTCCGAGAATACGTTCATGTTTTTCCTCCGACCGCGAGCGTGGCGTTCATGATCCAGTTGACAGCCGACGACGCGCGTTGCCATGTCGACCGCTCAGCCTCAAGTCGCCGGTGCCCGGCCGCAGTGAGCTCGTAGTAGCGCGCGCGACGATTGTTTTCAGTGATGCGCCACGCGGTCTTCACCCACCCGCGACGCTTCATGCGAATCAGCGCCGGATAGAGCGATCCCTGCGGGACGACGAAAACTTCCTTCGACATCGCCTGGATGCGCTGCGCGATGCCCCAGCCATGCATGGGCTCGAGGGCGAGCACCTTGAGGGCCAACATCTCCAGTGTCCCTTGCAACAGTTCGACGCGGTCGTCGGTCACGGGGGCTCCTTCAGATAGTCTAAAGGTGTGGCTGCGGTCACCGTTCCCGCAAGGGCGCCGTCTCCGCCACCACGCGTCCGGCGAGACCGTAGCGAAGCGCGCCGCGATGTTAGCGAAGAGGCCGTCCAGCACTGTGCGCAACCCATACCGCCATCGCGGTGTCGAACAGCACGAATGCGACCGCCGCGCGCCAGCCTTGCGGCGATTTCTTCTCTTTTGTATAACAAAGCCATGCCCAAGGGCGATTTCCTCGGAGAGTTCGAGATCCTCGTGCTCGCCGCCATCGAGCGGCTCGGCGACGACGACGCGTACGGCGTGACCATCCGCGCCGAGATCGAGTCGCGCACCGCGCGTGCGGCGTCGATCGGCGCCGTCTACGCCACGCTGGGGCGGCTCGAGCGGAAAGGCTTCGTTCGGTTCCGCATCTCCGATCCGGAGCCCGTGCGCGGCGGGCGTGCGCGCAAGTACGCCGCGATCACGGCGCCGGGCCGGCGCGCGATGCGCCTCTCGACCCGCGCGCTCGAGCGCATGCTCGATGGTCTCGAGCTCGGCCTCCGGCCGGGACGCCAGCGATGAGCGCCAAGGCACCGGTGCCGCCGGCACTCGCCCGGCGACTCATCGCCCTCGCTGCGCCGCGCGCCGAGCGCGCGTTCGTGATGGGCGACATGGAGGAGGAGTTCGCGGCGCGGCTGCGTTCGGCGGGAGCGGCGCCGGCGCGGCGCTGGTACTGGAGGCAGACGATCGCATCGCTCGTCCCTTTGGCGCGGATGCGTTTCGCCGCGGGCGAGCGCGCGGGTAGACGGGAATGGACAGGAGACCCCATGTGGCGCGATGTGATCGATGACCTTCGCTACGCCGTCCGCGTCGGCCGGCGCAATCCGATGCTCTCGGCCGCGGTGACGGCGACGATGGTGCTCGGCATCGCCGTGACGACGGCCGTCTTCACCGTGGTGAACGGCGTTCTGCTGCGGCCTCTTCCCTTCCCGCATTCGGAGCGCGTGGTGCGAATCGGGGTGATTCTGCGGAACGGCGTGCCGTCGACGAGCATGGCCTGGCCAGACCTGCAGGACTACAAGAGGGACGCGCGAGCCTTCGATGCGTTGGCTGGCGTGTCGGAGGACTCCTTTGTTCTCTCCGGCGACGGCGACCCGCAACGCGTCGATGTCGCGCGCGTCGACCAGGACTTCGCCCGGATCTTCGCGCTCCGGCCCGCGATCGGCCGGCTCTTCGCGCCGGGGGAATTCGTCTACGGCGCGCACAACGTGGTGGTGCTGACGCACGCCTTCTGGGCGAGCCGCTTCAATTCGGACCGCGGCGTCGTCGGCCGCACGATCGTGCTCGACGATGTACCGCGCGTCGTCATCGGCGTGCTGCCGGCGACGGAGTTCGCCTATCCCTCCGCTGGTGTCGAAGCGTTCATGCCGCTGGCGCTCCATCCGCTCTCGTTCCGGCGCAACCGAGGCAACGTCTGGCTCGGCGTCGTCGGCCGCATGCGGCCGGGCGTCTCGCTCGAGCGCGCTCGTGCCGACCTACTCGCGATGGCCGCCGGCATCTCCTCGGCATTTCCCGACGCCATGAAGGGAATCTCCGTGCACGCCGAGCCACTGCAGGTGGTGATCACCGGACCGGTTCAGGGAATGTTGCTGCTGCTTGGCGCGGCGGTGGCGGCCGTGCTGCTCATTGCCTGCGGAAACATCGCGAATCTGCTGCTCGGCCATTCGCAGGCGCGCTCGCGCGA
>JBBSEY010000172.1:0-6406 GCA_038239265.1 Gemmatimonadales bacterium
CACCGATGATCATCCAGTCGTTCGCGCCGGCATTCGTGCGCTCATCACCAATGAGCCCGACATGAATGTCGTCGGCGAGGCCAGCGATGGCGCCGAGGGCGTCGCGATGCAGCTCGAGTTCGACCCGGATGTGGTGCTCATGGATCTGCGGATGCCGGGGATGGGGGGCATCGCCGCGATCCGCGAGATTCGCGCGGGGAACCCCGATCGTCGCATCGTCGTGCTCACCACCTACGACGGCGACGCGGACATCCATCGCGCGCTCGACGCGGGCGCCTGTGGCTACCTGCTGAAAGACACCCTCGGTCGCGAGGTCGTGAACGCAGTTCGCACCGCGGCGAACGGGCGGAAGGTGATTCCGTCCCCGGTCGCCGGACGACTCGCGGAATTCACGCCGCGTGTGGATCTGACGCCGAGGGAGTTGGAGGTGCTCGCGTACGCGGCGAAGGGGCTGCGCAACAAGGACATCGCGCGCGTGATCGGACGCACCGAGGAAACGGTGAAGGTGCATCTCAAGCACATCATGTCGAAGCTCGAGGCCTCGGATCGCACCGAGGCCGTGACGATCGCGCTTCAGCGCGGGATCATCCACATCGACGACTGACGCCGGCGCCGCGCGAGGGGATGGCCTCATCTCCGCGCGCGCAGATGGACATTGATCCGTTACCATGCCCGTCGGAAGTTTGCGCATGGCCGCCGATACGACTTCCCGCGACATCGACGTTCTCCACGTGTGCGCAGATCGAAAGATCGGCGTGCCACGTTGTCCCAGTCCGCACTGCAACTGGATTCGCGGCCGCCGATCGGTCGGGCGTCGCGTGGCGGCGGTGACGCTCCTCGCCCTGGCATTCGCATGCTGGCCACTCGAGTCCCCGGCGCAGAGTGCCGACAGCGCGACGACTTCGCCCTCCACGCGCCAGCAGCGGGACGATGCCTGGTGGACGGGCCCGATGCTCGCGCCATCACCGAACACCCTTCCGCCCGGACACTTTCTCGTGGAGCCGTATCTCTACGACGTGCGCACGCCGAACACGAATGGCTTCGGTTCGCTCACGTACATCAACTACGGCATCGCCAACAACTTCACGGTGGGCGTGATACCGACGTTCGGATTCACGATGGTGAGCGAAGGAACCAACAGCTCGGGGATCGGCGTCGGCGATCTGTCGCTGCTCGCGCAGTACCGGCTCAATCAATATCGCGAAGGGAGTTGGATGCCGACGACGGCGATCGTGGTGCAGGAAGGGCTGCCCATGGGAAAGTACGACCGCCTCGGGAGCCGGCCGAGCGACGGGCTCGGCGGAGGCGCGTACACGACGCAGCTCGCCTTCTACTCGCAGACTTTCTTCTGGATGCCGAATGGGCGCATTCTGCGCGCGCGGTTCGACGTCTCGAACACCTTCTCGAACAGCGTGCGCGTTGAGGACGTCAGCGTATATGGAACGAGCGCGGGCTTTCGCGGGCGGGCCAGGCCAGGCACGTCACAGTTCGTCGATCTTGCGGGCGAGTACAGCGCCACGCAACGATGGGTAGCGGCGCTCGATCTGTTCTACCGCCACGCGGCGAGCACGCGTGTCGCCGGTTACGACAGTCTCGATCCCGCGAGCATGCGGTCGCCAAGCGTCCTGTTCGAGTCTGGCTCGAGCGATGCGTTTGGCTTCGCGCCGGGCATCGAGTACAACTGGACCCCGAAGGTCGGGGTGCTCCTCGCCGCCCGCATCATTCTCAAAGGACACAACTCCGCGTCATCGGTGACGCCGGCGCTCGCGCTCAACATGTTCTTTTGATCTTTCCGCCGCTCGCGTAGTCATCTCGGCACGAGCAGCGTCTTCCGGCGCGCATAGGCGAAGTCGATGTGCGCGTCCCTGTATCCCGGCGTCACCAGCCAGCTGTGCTCGGGGCTTTTCTCGAACACCAGGGATGGCACGAGGATGTAACCCAGCGCGTTGGTCGTCGCGCTCGCCTCCTCCACCGGCACACCCGGCGCGCGCGCCTCGATGCGCACGGTGGCGTTCGCGATCGGTCTGTGCGTGCGCGCGTCCACGAGCTTGAGCGGATGCGGGGGCGGATCCGCGCGCTCCTCGGGAAAGAGCTCCGCCGTCCAGCCACCGCTCGCGTTCGGCTCGACGTCTTCGATCAAGTCACCCTGGTGGGCGGCACCCCTGAGACGCGCCGTGGTGTTGAGTGCACCTTTCGGAATCACGACGATTCCGGACGCGTCGGATCGCCCTTTCCAGCTGTTCCCGTGCGTTGGGCACGGCGCCTTGATGCAGCGAATGCCGTTGTCGGATTGGATCTCGATTTCCGCATTCGCGATCGGCTGCGCCGTCATCGCATCGACGAGCCTGAGGCGCAGGGAATCTCCTTTCGCCTCTAGAATCGATGGAAGTGTGCCCGCTGACTGATGGGCGCGGGCACATGCGGCCATCGCGATCATTCCCGCGAGCCGGATGAATCGGCGATTGAGTGGGATCATGCTCAGCCTCCCTCGCTCGTGCGTGTGAGACTGCTCAGCATACGCACGTGCCGACGAGTCCGCCAGTGAGCGGAACGTTGTCAAAGAGATACTGATTCGTCGTATGGAAAGGATCGGGACCGCCGAGCGTTGCGTTCTATGCAAGCGAGGATCGTATGGATACTGGCATGCACACTGACGATCGCACGAAGCGAACGGCGATCGCCGCACTCGTATTCTGCACCGGAGTGATCGGCGCTCGACCGCATGAGTCGCCATTCGTCGCCGAGTGCCGCGCGGCGATGTCGACGATGATGTCGTCGATGACATCCGCGATGCGTAACGGCGCGCACGACGACGCCGATGCCGGCTTCGCAGCGATGATGATCCCGCACCATGAGGGCGCAATGGCAATGGCGCGAGCCGAGCTTCGCTACGGGAAGAACGAGCAGCTTCGGCGCCTCGCGCAGGAGATCATCATCACGCAGCAGCAGGAGATCGTCGCGATGCGCATGGCGGCTTCGGCGCATCACCCCACCGACTCGACAGCCCGCAACTCGGAGCCGTGACATGAGAGTCAACGCGACGACAATTCTGATCGCTTCCGTGCTCGCCGTCTCGATGCCACACCCCGGGCTCGCCCAAAAGACTCCCCCAGCGCCCACGCCCACAGGTCCCGGACAGTCCCCGGGCTCCGTCGCCGATTCCGCGTTCGCCGTGAGCCATCACGATCGTGTGTACGCCGCGGAGCAGTTCTCCAACACGATCTCCGTCACCGATCCCGTCGACAACACACTGCTCGGCGTCATTCGACTCGGCGACCCGCAGCCGATGAATCTCGGCCCGCTCTATCGCGGGCAGCTGCTCGTGCACGGGATGGGATTCTCTCCCGACCATTCGACGCTCGCCGTCGTTTCGATCGGCAGCAACTCGGTGTCGTTCATTGCGACGTCGAATAATTCCGTGAAGCATGTGACGTACGTGGGGCGCTCGCCGCACGAGGTGTTCTACACTCCGGATGGAAAGGAAGTGTGGGTGACAGTGCGCGGCGAGGATTACGTGGCGGTCCTCGATGGGGCGACGTACGAGGAGAAGACGCGCATCCCCGTCGCCCCCGGTCCCGGGATGCAGATCTTTTCGCCCGACGGGAAATACGGCTACGTCTGTTCGTCCTTCACTCCGCAGCTCTCCGTCGTCACCGTTGCCGATCACAAGGTCGTCGCAACCGTGAAGCAGGAGAGTCCGTTCTGTCCGAACATCGCGGCGACGCCGGACGGCAAGCAGGTGTGGTTCACGCTCAAGGACATCGGCCACACCGAGGTCTTCGATGCGCATCCACCGTTCAAGATTCTCAAGATCCTCGACACCGGCCCGATCACGAACCACGTCAACTTCGCGAACCTCGCGGGGGGGATCGTCGCCTACGTGACCGTGGGTGGAAGGAACGAAGTACTCGTTTTCAAGACCTCGGACTTTTCGAAGGTCGCGACGATTCCCGTGGGGAAGCTGCCGCACGCAATCTGGCCATCGGGTGACGGGAGCATGATGTACGTCGGGCTCGAGAACGGAGACGCGCTCTCCGCCATCAATACCGCAACCAACAAGGTCGTGGCGACGATCCCCATCGGTCAGGCGCCGCAGGCGATCGCCTACGTGCCGAATGCGGTGCCGACCGGGAGCGGGAAGGGCAACCTCCAGCCGCTCGAAGCTGCGGCGCACGCGGTGCATCTCTCGCTCGGACCGCCGAGCGCGGGACGTGCGAAGGTCGCCGACGCGGGGCCGACCAGCGTGACGCTCTTCGACCAGGGGCTCACACAGATCGTGCAGGCGGCGGTCACGGGGCTCAAGCCGAAGACGTCGTACGTGCTCGTGCTCTCGAGCCTGCAAAACGGGCATGGCGAGCTGCAGTCGCTCGCGTCGTTCACGACGAACGGTGCCGGCGCGGCGATCGTGAATGCGGTTGGCCCCATTCGGCAGCTCGTGCAGGGAGAGAGCAAGAATCCACGTCGCTATCTGGTGATCACCACCGGGACGGCGGAGCAGACGGGGGAGGTAGTGCAGGTGCAGGTGCAGTAGCCGCGGTGGAAGGCCGGCGCCGCCGCATTGGCGACAAACTTGCTTTACGCGCTCACTCGGCGAGTCGTAGCGGGCTACCGGCCTTCTCCCTTTCAACACCTCCATGCTGCCACATACCGACGAGGGCGATTCGATCCTCGAGCCGGACGTCGACCCGAACCCCGCCGCCACCCCCGTCGAGCGAAACGAAGCCGAGCCCGATCTCGATGAAACGGCCGCTGCGGTGGGAACGCTCAAGGGGCTTTCGACCGCCGTCTGGATTCTCGCGATCCTCGCCCTCACCTACACGATCTACTTCGCCAGGCAATTTCTCCTTCCGATCGTGTTTGCGGTTCTCCTCAGCTTCTTGTTCAGCCCTGTCATCCGCCTCCTCTCCCGAATGAAAATCGCCCCGCCCATCGGCGCGGGGATCATCATCCTGGGACTTCTCGCCGTGATCGGAATCACGGGCTACGAGCTCGCCGGCCCTGTCGAGCGCTTCGCCGCCGACGCACCTGCCACGCTCTCGTCGGCCGAGGCGAAGTTGACGAAGTTGCTCAAGCCGCTGCAGCGCGCGAGCAAGACGGCGGAGCAGGTGGCCGACGCCGCATCTGCCACGGCCGGCGGAAGCTCCGCGCCCGGCGCTTCGAAACCCACGCAGGTCGTCGTCGCCGGTCCGAGTGCCATCACGCGATTCTTCGGTACTACGCAGCGGGTAGTCGGAGCCGTGCTCGAGGTGACGATTCTCCTCTATTTTCTGCTCGCCGCCGGTGATCTGTTTCTGCAGAAGCTGATCAAGGTGCTCCCGGGGGGAAGCGAGAGAAAGCTCGCCGTTCAGATCGCACGCGAAACGGAGGCGTCGATCTCCACCTACCTGCTCACCACCTCGACGGTCAACATCGTCGAGGGCGGAGTGGTGGCGCTCATCATGTGGGCGTGGGGAATGCCGAGCCCCATTCTGTGGGGAGTGCTCGTCTTCGCCTTCGAATACATCCCATATCTCGGCTCGCTCGCGATGTCCGCGATTCTCATGGTCGCGGCGCTCACGACGTTCGATTCCGTTGGACACGCGCTGCTGATTCCGGGAAGCTATCTGGCGGTGAATCTCATCCAGGGAAATTTCATCAGTCCGATTCTACTGGGGCATCGACTTGCGCTCAATCCAGTCGCGCTCTTCGTCGGGCTGGCCTTCTGGTTCTGGGTGTGGGGTATTCCTGGTGCGTTCATCGCCGTTCCCCTCGTCGCGACGTTCAAGATCTTCTGCGATCACATCGGCGTGCTCGCGTCGATCGGCGAATTCCTGGGCCAGCGCGACGATGAGGAGCGGCGCTCGCTGGTGCGCGTTTCGGTGCGGGGACAGAAGTCCGCGCCGCGCGCGAGCCGATAGCATCGTGGCTAAGGAGTATCGGTTCAAGTCGAATCTCCACGTGTCCGCGCCGCTCGATGAGACGTTCGCGTTCTTCGCCGACGCTGCGAACCTCGCGCGCATCACGCCTCGCGAGCTCGGCTTCTCGATCGCAACCCCACTGCCGATCGAGATGCGCGCGGGCACTCTTATCGACTATACCATTCGCCTCTGGGGCGTACCGATGAGCTGGCGCACGCGGATCGCCGTGTGGGAGCCGGGCGCGCGCTTCGTCGATGAGCAGCTCTCCGGTCCGTACCGAACATGGGTGCACACCCATCGCTTCACGAGCGCGCACGGCGGCACGGACATCGAGGACGAGGTGGTCTACTCGCTGCCCTTCGGAGTTGCCGGGCGGATGGTGGCGCCGCTGATCCGCCTGCAGCTCGCGCGAATCTTCCGCCACCGCACGACCGAGGTGTTGCGGATTCTTCACGGGTAGCTCGCTGAGCTGTCGCAACCGGCATGGACGCGCGCACCGGATGCGCGTA
>JBBSEY010000173.1:0-6319 GCA_038239265.1 Gemmatimonadales bacterium
CAGCGCGAAAATCCGAATGCCTGAGCTCCCGTCCTCGAGTACCCACGTCGACCATTTCCACATTTTCGCAGCGCACCACGAGATGCGGCACACCCGCGAGCGCGAAACCGATCCGTTGCTCGCCCGGCTCGAGCTCGATGTCGACCGAGGCCATTACGAGGGCCACCTCCGGGAGATCGATCTCCGGCCCCGCCGCACCCATTCGCGCCGAAATGACCCCGCTGTCCGTCTCGAGCGCCAACCCGCCCTTCGGCGAGATTCCGATCTCACCCGCGAGCCGAGTGACACAGAGAGTGGCGTTGCCGCAAAACTCGCCCCGCGAGCCGTCCGAGTTGTAGTAGCGCATCGACAGCGAAGCGTCTGGGCGCCCCGCCCGAGCCACGAACACCACGCCATCGGCGCCGACTCCGGTACCCCGGGCGCACATCGCCCGGATGGCCTCCGGGCGCTCCAATGGGCCGGCGGGCTGCTCCCGGGCGTCGAACACGACGAAGTCGTTCCCCGACCCCGACATCTTCCAGAAGCGCCGCCCCACCCTCAGATCTTCCCCGTGAGCGTGCGCCAGCGCAGTCGCCACACCATCCAGATCGCCTCGAAGACGATCTTCCGCGACATCTTGCTCTGCCCCTCCGTGCGATCGTGGAAGACGATTGGGATCTCGACGATTCGAAACTCCTTTTTCCAGGCTAGATAGCTCACCTCGATCTGAAATCCATAACCGTTCGATTTCACGGAGTCGAGATCGATTGCCTGGAGCACGGACCTCCGAAAGCACTTGAAGCCGCCCGTGGAATCGTCGAGAGGCAAACCAGTTACCCAACGGGCGTACAGATTAGCAGCATAGCTGAGCATGAGGCGCCGAATGGGCCAGTTCACCACCGTCACCTTCCCTTTGTTGTAGCGCGAGCCCAGGACGAGGTCGGCATCCTCGATTGCGGCCAGGAACATGGAGAGATGCGCCGGGTCGTGGGAGAAGTCCGCGTCCATCTCGAAGATGTAGGCGAAGTCCCGCTCGAGTGCCCATTTGAACCCCGCGATGTACGCGGTGCCGAGCCCGAGCTTCCGCCCCCGATGCATCGCGTGCACGCGCGGCTCGCGCGTCGAGAGCTCGTCGACGATGTCCCCGGTGCCGTCCGGCGAGCCATCGTCGACTACAAGCACCTCGAGCCGCGGATCCTGCTCCAGGATCCGCCCTACCAGCGACGAGATGTTATCGCGTTCATTGTATGTGGGTACGATGACCAGCGCCCGCTCAGCCACGGCGCCTCCGGTCCGCGGCCGCGCCTGCAACGATTCCGGCCAGCGACAGCCCGAGCGCGACGAGTGTGAGCGCCTTCCCCTTCCGGTACGCCGCACTCGTGAAGGTCAGGTCGACGTGCGTCCCTCCAGGCGGCATCACCACGCCGATCAGCGAGTAGTCCGTGCGGACGACCGGCGCGTCCTTGCCATCGACCGTCGCCACCCACCCTGGGTAGTAGTTCTCCGATACCACGAGCGCCGAGCCGGCGGGCGCGGGTCTCGCGAGCGTGAGCACGATGTGCCCCGGCGAGTACGACACGGTGTGCACGCCGATCCTCGTCGCCGGCGGCATCGCCGTGATCTGCGGGCCGAGCACGGGGGCCGCGCTGTCGACGAGCGCGACGCGGGGCGGGTCGAAGCGTGGATCGAGCACCGTGGAGAGCACTGGCGCATCGCCGGCCTTGACGATCACGGGCGCTACCCATGCGTAGGCGTTGCTGTCCGGGAGCTGATACAGATACTCCGCGTCGCCCACGGCGTTCTTCACCGGCCCGAGAAGCCTCTTCGCATTCGGGATCGGGATCGAGTCGACGTCGGTGAGGATGTACTGCACGTTGAGCAGATTCCAGAGCTTGGGATTGCCGAGCTCCTTGTACTCGGGGCCGCCGAGCAGCGTCTCGTAGCGGCCGAGCTCATTGCCGTGATAGCCGACGAGCTGCCGGATACCATGGATCATCAATCCGTTCGACACGGTCGTGAGATACGGGTCGTGAATCGCGTCGCCCTGCCCGAGCTGCAGCGCGAGCACGCGTCCCGGCTCCTTGATCTTCTGCAAGTACTCGATCGCCGCGTCGCTCGCATAGCTCTGCGCGGCGGGGGGCGAAAAGAGCCAGTATAGCCGCTCGATGCTCCACAGGTCGAGCGCCGCGATGGCGGCCATCGCCCATGCGGCCTGCGCGGCGCGCAGCTTGTTCCCAAGCAGCGCGAAGAGCACCGCGAGCATCGCCGCGGCCGAAATGAACGAGCGTATGGAGCCCAGGCCCAGCGCCGCCGCGTTACCAGGCACCCGGTCGACCTGCTGCGGAATCGCAATGGCGGTCGCCATCGACGTCAGACCACCGCTGACGCCTAGGAGCAGGAGCACCGCGGCAGCGATCCAACAGCGGGTGAGAAAGCGCTTGGAGTACTCGCGCGCCAACACGCGCTCCACTCCGAGTGCCGCGAACACTGCGATCGAGAGCGCCACCACGTAGAATATCGTGCTGGGCGCGCGGAAGAACTTGGTCCCCGGCACGAGCGCGTAGAGCAGATGGAAGAACGGCGTGTTGCCGCCCAGCGACCACAGGAGCGCTACGACGAACACGCCGAGCCAGAAGCGCGCAAAGCTGCGGCGCCTGACCCCGAGCGCGGAGCCGAAGCCGAGCGTCGCCAGCACGAGCACCGACGCGCCCAGGTACTCGCTATGGAAGTGAATGCCATTGCGCCCCCAGTAGGCGCTCAGAATTCCGGTGAACTGCGGAATGTAGGTATTGAGGAGCTCCTCGATCGGAAACGAATAGCTCGTCGCGAACTCGTAGCTCGCACCGCCCGCGCGCGGCGACCACGGCACATACTGCATCACGGGGATATACTGCACCGCACCCATCATCATGCCGACCACTACGCTCGCCGCAGAGAGTCCGAGCCGCGCCAGCGCGGTGTTACGCTCGAGCGCGACTGCGCGATCCCCCGCGGAGAACGCGAGGTAGAGTGCGAAGGAGCCGGAGAGGAGAAGCATGTACTGCAGCAGCTGCGGGTGCGGGCTCAACACCGCCAGGCCGACCACGAGTGCGAAGACACCGAAGGCGCGGTAGCGTCCATCGCGCACGCCGCGGATGAGCATCCAGAGTGCGAGCGGGGTGAGCGCGCTGACGAACAGCTTTCCGTCGTGCCCTGGCGAGACGTAGCTCGAGATGGGGCCGCCCATCATGTACACGAGCCCGCCGATCAACGCCGCGTAGAAGCCGAAGCCCCAGGCGCGCAGGAAGTAGTAGGTAAAAACTCCCGCGAGGAAGATGTGCAGCATGAAGCCGACGGTCATCGCGACGTCCGTCGGCATGATCATGCGCAGCAGGAACGTCGGGTAGAAAATGTCGCCGTGCATGGCGGCGACGTACGGGAGTCCTCCGAAGATGTACGGGTTCCACATCGGGAACGCCCCGGTCGTCCGGAGCGCGTGCGCGCCGAACTCGCGGAACGCGTAGCCCGCGAGATACTGGTCGCTGCGAATGTTGATGAGGAACTGCCCCGTGAGCGCAGGAGCGCCGAGCCAGAGCGTGAGGGCCGCGTACACGAGCGCGCTCCACACTCCTCCGAGACGCGGTTCTGCGACAGCGGTGAGCTCGGCGACGGGTTCAGCGCGTGGGGCTGCGTTCTTCTTCATGAGTGGACAGCCGGCGGCGCCGGACGAAGGCGAGAAAGATGAGCGGAGGAATCACTTCCAGCGCGGTGAGCCAGAGCCGCGACGCGACCACGAGAAGATAGGCGGGACCGGTCGCGAACCCTGCCCTCTTCAGCGCGAGACCCATCGCGCCCTCGCGGACGCCGACGCCTGCCGGAGAAAATATCGCAATGAAGCCAAGCAGGTACGAGCCCGCGAAAACTGCCACGTAGTCTCTGAGCGCGCCAGGCGCGCTGCCGAGCACACCCTTCGTGAAGAGCCAGAACGCCACGCCGTACATCATCCATGCGACCGCGGTGAGCACCGCCGCAATGAGCAGCACGCGATGCGCGAGCGGGCGCAGCACGATCTCGCGCCTGAGCATGCGCCCGAGCAACGCGCCGAGACGCGGCAGCGCGGCGGGCGATGCGAGGACGCCGACGCCGATCGCGGCGATCACATATGCCACCCACGCCGGCAATCGTAGCAGCGACGCGCCGGCGATGATGGCGACGACGAATCCCACGATGGTGTTGATGAGCGTCACGAGCACCGACGCCGCTGCACCTTCGGCGGCCGACACTCCGTACTCGCGCGTCATCACGACGAGCGCAGTGATCGACCACACCTTCCCCGGCAGATACTTCCCGAGATTCGACGTCGTCCAAATGCGCGCCGCGTCGATGAACGGGATCTCGTGGCGCCATCCGCGCAGCAGCACGCGCCACGTCTCGATGAGGATCGCGTACGTCGCGAGCACGATGAGACCCGAGGCCACGAGGGCGAGCCAGTCGGGGCGCGCCTCGCTAAGCGCGAGCTGCACGGCGCCCCACTGCGCTGCGAGCTTCTTCGCTACGAGGACGAGTACTATCGCCGCAAGAGCGATCTGCACGACGCGCCACGGCGTACGGCGCGGCGGGCCCGTCATCGGCGGCCCCGTCATCGCCCGAAGATCGGCGCCGCCGGGTTCAGCGATCGTCGCTTTCCCGCGGCTGCATCGTCGCGTCGAGCTGCCGGCGCAGCTCGCGCATCTCGGCGCGCTGCCCGGCGATCATCTCCCCGAGCAGTCCGCCCACGAGGAAGACGCTTCCGGTGATGACGCAGATCTCGACGAGATTGAGCAGCGGGCGAAAGCCGATCCCCCAGAAGACACGGACCGCGAGCGCGACGAGCCCGGCGATCACGCCGAGCAGAAAGAGCGCGAAGCCGGTCATGCCGAAGAGCAGGAGCGGCTTGCGACCGAAGCGGAGCTCGAACCACACCGAGAGCATGTCGAGCACGCCGATGGGGATCCGTCCGATGCCGAACTTCGAGACTCCGGCGTTGCGCGGGTATAACGGCACCGGGATCTCCGTCACCGTGAAGCCGCTCTCGGCCGCGATGACGATCATGTAGCGGTGCCAGTCGGGGCGTACGGGGAGCAGCTCCATGATCTCGCGCCGATACGCCTTCACGGAGTTCAGGTCGCGCACCGGAATCTCGAAGAGCGATCGACTCAAGCCATTGTACACCCTAGAGACGAACGCTTTCTCGTACACTCCCTGCTTGTAGCCGGTGACCATGTCGGATTCGCCCGCGAGGATCGGCGCGACCAGGCGCGGGATGTCCTCGGGCTTGTACTGCAGATCTGCAGGATAGAAGACGAGCACGCGCCCGCGCGCGTTGAGATAGCCGGTGCGAAGCGCGTCGGCGATGCCGCGCTGCCGTCGGTGGTGCGCGACCCGCAGGAAGGAATATTTCTTCTGCAGCGACTCCAGCACGCGCGCCGTGTCATCGGTCGACCCATCGTCGATTACGACGACCTCGTACGAGACGGTGCTGTTCGTGAAGGCGGCCTGCGCCTGCTCCATGAAGAGCGGCAGGTTCTCGGCCTCGTCCTTCGCAGGCACGAGCACCGAGACGTCGATCGCGGCCGGGGACGATGCCGCGGCGACGAGCGTCATACCCGCTTGCGCATCCGGGCCGAGAGAACGCCGAGCTGGTCGCGATACTTGGCGACGGTGCGTCGGGCGATCTGCACGCCGCTCTCCTTCAGGATGTTCACGATCGCCTGATCGGTGAGCGGGTGCTTCGGATCCTCGTCGGCGACGAGCTTCTCGATCTGCGCCTTGATGCCACGCGCCGAGACGTCTTCGCCACCCGTGGTCGAGAGCCCGGATGAGAAGAAGAACTTGAGCGGGAGCACACCGCGCGGCGTTTGCACGTACTTCTCGTTGGTCACGCGACTGACCGTGGACTCGTGCATGTTGATGACTTCGGCGACCTCGCGCAGCGTGAGCGGCTTGAGATACTGCACGCCCTTTTCGAAGAAATCGCGCTGCCGGTCGACGATGAAGTGCATCACCTTGAGCATCGTCTGTCGGCGCTGCTCGATCGCCTGGATCATCCAGTTGGCCGAGTTCATCTTGTTGGAGATGAACTCCTTGTTCTCGCCGTCGAACTTCTTCTTGTCGCGCGCGATCTCAACGTAGGCGCGGCTCAGCTTGAGGCGCGGGACGTTCGCATCGTTGAGCACGATGAGATAGGTGCCGTCGATCTTGTCGATGACGAGATCGGGGATGATGTAGTTGTCCCCCGACTCGCTGAAGCGCAGTCCCGGCTTGGGATCGAGCTTGGCGATCTCGTCGGCCGCATTCTGCACGTCGGTGACACTGATGCCGA
>JBBSEY010000174.1:0-6280 GCA_038239265.1 Gemmatimonadales bacterium
GATCTCACGGAGCTGATGGCAGCGGAGCGCGGCTACACCGTCGACATCGTGGCCTTCGAGGAGGCGCTCCAGGCGCAGCGTTCGCAGTCGCGCGAAGAGCGGAAGGGGCGTGACCTGGGCGTTGCCGATGAAGGGCTCGCGGACGTCGCGACGTGGGAGCGGAAGCCGGGCGCTGCATCAAAGGAGTCGTCGAACTTCGTTGGCTACGGCGTGACGGAGGCCGAGACGGAGGTGATAGCGATTCGGCGGCTGCCGGGGAAGCGTATCGCGCTCGTGCTGCAGGAGACGCCGTTCTACGCGGAGTCCGGCGGACAGATCTCGGATGGTGGCGAGATCTCCGGCGACGGATGGAGCGTCGCCGTCGATGAGGTGAAGAAGGTGGACGGACGTCACGTCGCGATCGGCGAGCTCACGGGCGAGTTCCACTTCGGGCGCGTGCACGCGCGCGTGCCGGCGGAGCGGCGGCGCGACACCGAGCGCAATCACACGGCGACGCATCTCCTGCACGCGGCGCTTCGCCAGGTGCTGGGCGAGCATGTGACGCAGGCGGGATCGCTCGTTGCCCCCGATCGCTTTCGCTTCGACTTCCATCATCATGGGCCGATCAAGCCCGAGCAGCTGTCGCAAATCGAGGAGATCGTGAACCGCGGCATCTGGGCGAACGTCGAAGTGAACACGGTGGAGCGGCCGTATCGCGACGCGGTGGCCTCGGGCGCGATGGCGCTGTTCGGCGAGAAGTATGGCGACGTCGTGCGCGTCGTCAGCATTCCGGGGTTGTCGGTGGAGCTGTGCGGTGGCACGCACGCGCGCAGCACGGGGCAGATCGCGCTCTTCAAGATCGTGAGCGAGACGGGCGTCTCCGCCGGCGTACGACGCATCGAAGCCGTGACCGGGCCGCGCGCGTACGAGATGATTCGAAGCGAAGAGCGGAAGCTGCAGACGCTCGGCGAGCTGCTGCGCGCGCCTGCCGATGGCGTGGTGAAGCGGGTGGAAACGTTGCTCGAGGAGCGACGCAAGCTCGAGAAGCGGCTCGAGGAAAGCATGCGCGGCGGCGGTGGGCAGTTGCAGCAGGTGATGTCGACGGCGAAGGATTTTCTCGACTTTCGCATCGTTTCGTCGAGCGTGGACGTCGCGGACATGAAGGAGCTGCAGGCACTCGGCGACGCGGTGCGCAATGAGCTCAAGAGCGGCGTTGGCATCGTGGCGAGCGACTTCGCGGGATCGGGGAAGGGCGCACTCATCGTGGTCGTCACGGACGACCTTCGCGAGCGCGGAATTCGCGCGGACAAGCTCATCAATCCGATCGTGCAGTCGGCGGGTGGGCGAGGCGGGGGCAAGGCGCACATGTCGCAGGCGGGAATTCCGGAGGGCGTGCCGATCAAGGGCGTGACGGACGAGGCGGCGGACGTCGTGATGCAAACCGTCGGCGCCATCGCGTGACGGTCGACGACTGGCTCTCGACGCGCACACCGGCGCCGCCGGCACCGCTCGCCGCCCGGTTGCGCGAGGTGCTCGGCGCGCGATTGAGCGACCGCGCGTCGAGTGCCCACGAGGCGGCACTCTCCAAGGCGGAGTCGCTGCTTTCGCAGCTGCTCTTGCAGGACTGTGCGGGGAGAGATCGTGCGCTGGATCTCCTCGCGGTCGACGCGATGGTGACGTACGCGTTCGAGGCGGCGGCCGAGTCGCCGGACACGATGTCGGCGCGCGCGACCGCGGCAATGACGGCGATCGCGAAGCTGGCCAGTGGGCAGCGGCAGGCATGAGCGAGAGTCTCCTCGCGGGGCGCGCCGGTCTCGCGGTGCTGATCGATCCCGATCGAACGAACGCTGTGGGTGCGGAGGAGCTGGCACGGCGTGCGGCGGGAGAGGGCGCGGCGCTGCTGCTGCTCGGCAACTCGTTCGGGCCCGCGGGGGAGGGAAGTGAGCTCTCCGCGCGACTCAAGCGCGCGGCACCCGAGTTGCCGCTCGTGCAATTTCCGGCCATGGCGTCGCAGCTCGACGCCGGAGTCGATGCGGTGCTGTTGCTGTCGCTCGTGTCGGGGCGCAATGCGCAGTATCTGATTGAGGAGCACGTGCGCGCAGTGCCGTTCTTCATGGAGCATCCGGATGTCGAGGCGATCAGCACAGCGTACTGTCTCGTCGATGGCGGGCATGTCACGTCGGTCGAATCGGTGAGTCAGACGCGCCCGCTCCCGGCGGACAAGCCCGAGGTTGCGGCGGCGCATCTGCGCGCCGCGGCGCTCATCGGGATGCACGCCGCCTACCTCGATGCGGGGAGCGGCGCGTCGCGGGCGGTGAGTGCATCGATGATTCGCGGCGCGCGCGCCGCGTGGAACGGACCGCTGCTCGTGGGCGGCGGGATCCGAGGGGCGGATGCCGTGCGCGCGGCGCGCGATGCGGGGGCGGACATCGTGGTGATCGGTGGAGCGCTCGAAGAGGGGGGCGCGCGCGTGCTCGGCGCGCTCACGTTGGCGGCGCGCGCGTGATCGACATCCACACGCATCTGCTCCCCGGGGTCGACGATGGCTCGCCATCCGTCGAGGTATCGGTGCCCGTGCTCGAGCGCTTTCGCCAGGACGGGGTGACTGTGCTCGTGTGCACGCCGCATCTCAAGGCGACCGATGTGCATCGCGCGCCGATCGAGCGCCACCGCGCGATCCTCGCGGGCCTCGTGGAGCATGCACCTCCGCTGCCGGAGCTCGTGCTCGGCTGGGAGATCATGCTCGACGCCCCGGGAGCGGATCTTCGCGCATCGCATCTGCACCTCGGCGACTCGGGAGCGGCGCTGGTCGAGTTTCCTCGCATGCACGTGCCGCCGGGGGCGACGCAGGAGATCCTCCGCATCCGGATGAGCGGCGTGACTCCCGTCATCGCGCACCCCGAGCGCTATCATCAGTGCACCCCCGACATGGTGCGAGAGTGGCGCAGCGTCGGCGCGGTGATTCAAATGGACGCGGTGATGGTCTTCGGGAACGCTCCCACATCGCGGCTTGCGCGGACGCTGCTCGAGGAAGGATTGATCGACTGCATCGCGAGCGACACCCACGGCGACACGCGCTCGCTGGCAATGGCGCGCGACTGGCTCGAGGCGATCGATGCGCACGAGCAGGCGGAGCTTCTCTGCATGATCAACGCGCGCCGACTGCTCAACCGGGAAGCGGTTCTCCCCGTAATGCCGATCCCCGAGACCGATCACGGAATGCTCTCGAAGCTCAAATCGATGTTTCTGAGGCGGTCGTGAGCGAGGGGGCGAGCAGCGTGGCGCGCGCGCTCCGCGAGCTCTCGCAGACCGCGCTGGCGAGCGCCGAGTCGCTCGAGGCGGAGTTCGACGCGGCGGCCGAGCTGATGCGAGCGACCGTCCGCGCCGGGCGCACGCTCCTCTTCTGCGGCAATGGCGGGAGCGCGGCGGACGCGCAGCATCTCGCGACGGAGTACGTGGTGCGCTACATGCGCGCGCGGCGCGCGGTGGCCGCGATCGCGCTCACGACGGACAGCTCGCTCCTCACCGCTACCGCCAATGATCTCGGCTTCGAGCAGGTGTTCGCGCGGCAGGTGGAGGCGCTCGCGCGGCCGGGCGATCTGCTCGTGATCCACTCGACCAGCGGAGATTCGCCGAATGTGCTGCGCGCGGCCGAGGCAGCGAAGCGGGTCGGCGCGAGGGTGCTCGCCTTCTCGGCGCGCACGGGTGGTGCGCTTCGCGCGCTGGCGGACGTGTGCGTCGTGATCCCGACGCAGCGCACCGATCGCGCGCAGGAGCTGCACTTGTGCATCGAGCACGCAATCTGTGAACTCATCGAGCGGGAGCTATGATCGATCTCAAGGGAAAGCGTGCGCTCGTCACTGGCGGGTCGCGCGGCATCGGAGCAGCGACGGCGCTGCTACTCGCTGAATGCGGCGCCGATGTCGGGATCGGCTATCGAGCGCGCGAGAAGGACGCCGAGGAGGTGCTGCGCGGCATCGTGGGGTTCGGGGTGCGCGGCTTCGCGCACGCATCCGATCTGAGTGCCCCGGGAGGCACCGATTCGCTGTTCGCGCGGGCGAAGCGCGAGTTCGGCGGGCTCGATGTGTTCGTCGGCAACGCGGGCATCTGGCCATTCGAGGATGTGCCGCTCGGTGAGATGACCGACGACCGCTGGCACACGACGATGCGTGCGAATCTCGATTCAATGTTCACGACCTCGCGCGCCGCGGTACGTGCGGTCTCGGATCGCGGGCGTATCGTGCTCGTGTCCAGCACCGCCGGTCAGCGAGGCGAGGCCGGCCACTCCGACTATGCGGCATCGCGCGGAGCGACGATCTCGTTCGTGAAGTCCGTGGCCGTCGAGGTGGCGCCGCGCGACATTACCTTCAACAGCGTCGCTCCCGGGTGGGTCGATACGGAGATGGCGGCCGCGTCGCTCGTCGGCGATGGCCGCGCGAAGGTCGAGCGCACGATTCCGTTGGGGCGCGTCGCGACTGCGGCGGACATTGCGGGGCCGATTGTCTTTCTCTGCTCGGATCGCGCGCGGCACATCACTGGCGAGATCCTGAACGTCAACGGCGGGAGTGTGCTGTGCGGCTGATGGCTCGCGAGGCGCGGGCTATTGCGCGGCGGCGAATCGCTCGCGGCGCGTTTCGTCCACAGCCTGCCAAGTCTTGAAGCAGCGCCAGTCGTACTCGGCTGCCGCCCGCATCTGGTCGGGGAAGCCGAAACAGTCCGTCCACCCCAGTTGCTGTGCGCGCCAGGCACAGTCCCAGGCGAACTCGAAACGCCGGGTGCCGTCGCTGCACATCACGTCGATCGCGCCCGTGAGATCGGAGCACCCGGAGCTCGCATGGATGCGAACCGACTCGATTTCCAGATCTTTCTCCTCGGTGAGGAGCTGCTTGAGCAGCCGGACGATCTTGAGGTGCGGTACGGGGTGCGCCGAGGTGATGAGCGGGGTGCGGACGCGTTCGTGCGCGGAGAGCACCGCTGCCTTGAATTCGGACGTCGCGGAACTCTCGTCGAGCATGTCGGTGAGATGCATAGGTGAATAATGATAGCGGTTCCGCTGTGGCTGCGGGGGGCGACGCGCTACTACAGCCCCCGGCGTCTGTGCTGGGGATTGCACAGACGCTACTTCGCGCGGGGCACGAGAGCTGGTTCGTGGGCGGCGCCGTACGCGACGCGCTCCTGGGGCACGCAAATCTCGATTGGGACATAGCGACGGCGGCCACGCCACCGGAGGTCCAGAAGCTCTTTCGGCGCACCGTGCCGGTGGGGATCGACTTCGGCACCGTGGGCGTGCTCGACAAGGATGGCGCCATGCACGAGGTCACGACCTTTCGGCGCGATGTGAAGACCGATGGACGGCACGCGGTGGTGGAGTTCGGCGCAAGCTTCTACGAGGATCTCGCTCGACGTGATCTGACGATCAACGCGATCGCGTGCGCGCCGGAATCGCGGGAGATCTACGATCCGTTCGCAGGTCGAGCCGATCTTCGCGACAGGCTCGTGCGCGCGGTGGGGGTGGCGGCCGATCGAATGCGCGAGGATCGGCTGCGGGCGCTGCGGGCGATTCGCTTTGCGGCGCGCTTCGGCTTCGAGATAGAGCGAGACACGTGGGCTGCGATCGAGGAGTCGGCGTCGCAGCTGGGACGACTTTCGATGGAGCGCGTGCAGCAGGAAATCGAAAAGACCATGAAGCAGGTGAGCACGCCGAGCGTTGCCTTTGCGTTCTGGCGTGACAGCCGGGCGTTCGCAGTGCTCGCCCCTGCGCTCGCGTCCGTGAGCACTACGGCGCTGGAGACGATCGATCAGCTGGAGCGTGAGACGAGGCCCGCAGAATCGATACGTACGGAGAACCGGCTGGCTGCGCTCGTGCTCGATCTCGAGCCCGCAGCGGCGCGATCGCTGTTGCGTACGCTCCGCTTTTCGAACGACCGCGTGCGCTGGATCGGCGATCTGGTTGAGCGGTGGGACGCGGTCAACGAGCCTCTGCGCGAGGCCGTTCGGGGGGCAGCGCTCACGGACGCGGCGCTGCGCCGCATCATCGCGACGATCGGGCGTACGCGCGTCGATGCGTTCTTCACCGTCCTCAGGGCGAGATTCGTCGTGGAGAGTACTGCCGACCCGCGAATCCGCCCCGCCGCAATCGACGCGATCCGGCAGCGCGCGGAGACGATGCTTCACGATCCGCTGGAAACAGGCGATCTTGCCATCGACGGTGGCGATATCATGACGGCCGGAATCATGGGGGGGCCGCAGCTGGGCGCCGCGCGGCGCACGATGCTCGATTGGGTGCTGGACGATCCGTCAC
>JBBSEY010000175.1:0-6275 GCA_038239265.1 Gemmatimonadales bacterium
CGCGGTGCTGATGTACGGGACGGACACATCCGCGCCGATGACCAACTGTCCGTATGTCACGAGCACCTCGGTGTAGAGATCCGCGCCGTCGCGCTCGAAGCGAGGATCATCTTCCACTTCGAAGGCGACGAGGATATCCCCGCGCGGGCCGCCGAGCGGGCCGACGCTCCCCTGTCCGCGGAGCATCAGGTACTGCCCCGTCGACACCCCCGCCGGGATCGGCACTGCGATCGTATGCTCGGCGCGGCTGCGCCCCTCGCCCTTGCACCGCTTGCAGGGGATCTCGATCGTCTTTCCCTGGCCGGCGCACGTTGGGCACGGCGCAACGCTCACGAACTGTCCGAAGAACGAGCGCTGCGCGCGACGCACTTCGCCACTTCCCGCGCACGTATTGCATCGCTGCGGCTTCGTCCCCGGCTCCGCACCCGTTCCTTCGCACCGCTCGCAGGGATCGAGCAGCTTCACGACGATCTTCTTTTCGACGCCGATCATCACTTCGGGCAGTGTGAGCGGCATCGTGATCTTCACATCGGCACCAGAGCGCTGATTGCCGCGCGCGCCACCGCCGAACATTTCCTCGAAGCCGCTGAAGCCGCCGAAGTCGCGCATGAAAATGCCGAGCGCCTCGGAGAGGTCGACGTGGTGCATTCCCGCGTTGCCGCGACCACGCAGCCCCTCCTCGCCATACCGATCGTATACGGCGCGCTTGTTTCCGTCGCGCAGCACGTCGTACGCCTCGGTGATCAGCTTGAAGCGCTCCTCTGCCTCCTTCGATCCACCGTTTCGATCGGGATGATACTGCATCGCGAGCTTGCGATACGCTTTCTTGATCTCATCGTCGGACGCGTCGCGCGCGATCTCGAGAATCTTGTAGAAATCCGCCATTGTGCCGGTGTCGAGGTACGAAGTGGTCAGTCGAGGAGATCGGAGATCAGATTCGACGTGTGCGTGACGAGCGTGACGATCTTCTCGTAGGGCATGCGCGTTGGACCGATCACTCCTATGACGCCCGAGAGCGACCCCGAGTGATACTCAGCGGTAACGACCGTGAAATCCGAAAAGTTCGGATCGACGTGCTCGTTGCCGATGGTGATCGAAATGCCGGCGGTGCTCTTGTGCGTCCGAAGCAGCTGGCCGAGCGCCTCCGGACGATCCGTGAGGGCGAAAAGCTTCTTCAGATTGCCGCCGCTCGAAAACTCCGGCTGTTCGGCGAGCAGCGACGCCTGGCCGAGGAGCACCGGCGACGTGCTCAGCGGACGAAGCGCGTCGAAGATCTGATCGCCTTCCTGGAGGAAGATGTTCAGCAACTCACTCACATCCTGGGCGGCGCCGCTGTCGCGCAGGCGCGTCGCGAGGTCGCGCCTGATTTCGCCGAGCGTGAGCCCCGAGAGCCGCTCGTTGAGGACGCGCGACACCTCCGCGAGCACCTTCTCGGCGATCTCTCCGGGGACTTCCACGAAGACGCTTTGCGCCGCCCCGCCGTCGAGGCGCATTACGAGCAGCAATCGCTCAGCGCTCATCCGAATGAGCTCGAGGTTGTGCAACGTTGCCTCTTCGAGGCGCGGACCGAGCGCGACGCCGAGCTCCTGCGTCAGGATCCCGAGCACCTGCGCGGCGCGGCGCAGGATCGCCTCGATCGCGGTGCCGGTGCCTGACAGCTCCTCGAAAATGCGGCCGCGCTCGATCTCGTTGATGGGGGTGACGCGCATCAGCGAGTCGACGTAGACGCGATACGCCATATCTGTGGGAATGCGTCCGGCGGACGTGTGCGGGTGGAGGAGGAAGCCCTTCTCCTCGAGGTCGCTCATCGTGTTGCGAATGGTCGCAGGCGACACACCGAGGCCAAAACGGCGCGCGATCATTCTCGAGCCGGCAGGCTCAGCCGTTTCGACGTATGACTGGATCACCGCCTCCAGCACCCGCCGCTCGCGTTCGTTGAGCTGATGCGCCATAAGTTCAAATATACTAACGACTTCCAGCGTGGGTCAAGTCCACTGCGAGCGCATCGAGGCGGAGCCAGCCGAGGGGAGTGAGGCGGAGCCGATCATCCGCGAGGTGGGCCCACCCGGCATCGCGCCAACGCGCGGAGTGCGCGAGCAGCTCATCGCTCAGGACGAGACCATCAGTCGTCCGCAACCCGACGTAGGTGGCCTCGAAATCAATCTCCGCTGGCGTGAGCGTTTCGCCGCCGTCGGTAACATCGATGCCCTGCCGAAGGCGGCGCAGCCATTCGGTGTAGGGAGCGACGTTCCAGCTGCGACGTGCGCCGTCGAATCGATGCGCCGCGGGACCGATCGCTTCGTACGGGACATGGCGCCAATAGCTCGAGTTGTGTCGCGCGCGGGCACCCGGCAGCGCGTAGTTCGACACCTCGTAGTGATCGAATCCCGCCTTGGTGAGCATCGAGTCTGCGAGGAGAAAATCGCGCTCGTAGCGGAGCTCCGGCGACTCGGTGATCTCGCCGCGCTCGCGCCAGCGCCCGAGCGGCGTGTGTGGCTCGACGGTGAGCCCGTAGAGGGAGAGATGATCTGGACGCAGGGCGAGCGCGCACGCGAGGTCGGCGCTCCAGCTGCGCGCGACCTCGTCGGGTAGCGCGAAAATGAGGTCGATCGAGAGCTGATCGATCCCTGCCGCGCGCAGGTGACTTACCGCCGCGCCGATCTGGTCGACGTCATGGGTGCGGCGCATCCATTCGAGCGCCGACGGATCGAAGGATTGCGCGCCGAGCGAGACGCGGTTGATGCCCGCGGTACGCCAGGCCAGCGCGGAGTCGGCCGTAACGTCATCCGGGTTCGCCTCGAGCGTCACCTCGGCTACATCGTTCCAGCTGGCGTGCGAGCGAATCGTTGCGAGCAGCGCCGCCACGCCGTCGCCGCCCAGGCGCGATGGAGTGCCGCCGCCCAGGTAGAGGGTGTCGAGCTGCAGTGGCGCGGCGCGGTTTTTCGCGCGCAGCTTCAGCTCGAGCCGGATTCCATCGACGTAGTCCGCTATTGGCACCTCGCGTCGCACCGCGATCGAGAAGTCGCAATACGAACAGCGGCGCGCGCAGAATGGGACGTGCACGTACAGATGGCGTGGGGGCACCCGGAAAGATAACGCGAGCCGCTGGCGGATTTCGGCTGTCCCGCTGCGGCCTCCGCGCCGTGTGTTCCTACGCCCAACACCGCCGGATCTCGCCGCTGAGTGCGCATTCGATCGCGCCCTCAAGCTCGAGCGCCGTGAGTGCGGCCAGGCACTCGCGCGCCGGGAGCGACGCGCGCGTCGCGAGGGTGTCGAGATCGGGGGCGGGTGACGCGAGCGCCTTCCAGATCGCGAGTTGCGCGCCGTCCGTGAGCGAGCGCGCGCGCTTCCGCGCGGATGGCGCCGACACTCCAACCAGCATGAGCGCGTCTGCCACTTCGGCGATGACGTGCGCGCCATCGCGAATGAGCAGATTTGCGCCCGCACTCTGCGGCACATCGATCGGACCCGGCACGGCAGCAACGACATGCTGAAGCTCGAGCGCGCGCTCCGCGGTGAGCAGCGCGCCACTGCGCTTCGGCGCTTCGACCACGATGGTGACCGCCGCAAGCGCCGCGATGATGCGATTGCGCTTCGGGAACGATCCGGCATTCGCGCGATCGCCGGGAAGCTCCTCGCTCAACACCACACCGCGCGCGCAGATCTCCTCGTGCAGCGCCCGATGCGCCGCCGGATACGCGACATCGACACCGGTGCCCAGCACTGCAGCTGTTCGCCCACCCGCCGCCAGTGCCGCGCGATGTGCGACGCCGTCGATCCCGCGCGCCATCCCGCTCACGATCGTCGCTCCCGCGCGCGCGAGCGCACCTGCGAGCTCGGTCGTCACGCGCTCGCCGTACGACGTTGCGCGCCGGGTGCCGACGATCGCGACGCACGGCGCGCGCAGCTGTTCGAGATCACCCATGGCGAAGAGCACCGGCGGCGGATCGCGAAGAATTCGAAGTGCGGCGGGATAGAGCGCTTCGCCGTACGCGAGCACCCGCGCGCCGATTCGCTCCGCGCGCTCGAGCGCACGGTCGGCGCACGCGCTTGCAATCTCTTTCTCGGAAGAGAGCTCCGCGGCATCCCACGCTTGCGACGCGGAGCCAAATCGTTCGACTTGTTCCCTGAAGTGCACGGCGCCGACTCCCGGGAGGAGCGACAGCGCGAGGGCGGCGTGCCGCGAGCGCTCGCTAGGGGAGAACGGCGTTCGCCGCCTCGACCTGCGCCGCCTTCCGGAGATCGAGCAGCTTCCTCCAGAACGCGCCGAGTACTTCGTCGAGCCCCATTCGTCCTGCCGCGCTCAGCGCGTAGACGCCGAATGCGTCCGGCGCATCTATGGGCGGCGCCTCGATCTCGCCGAGCAGGTCCATCTTCGTGAACACCACGCAGTGCGGAGTGTCCGCAAGCGCGGTCGAATAACTGTGGATCTCCGAGCGCAACCCGTCGTACTCTCCCTGCCAGTCCATCGAATCGACGGGAATCAGGAAGGCGAGAATGCGCGTGCGCTCGATGTGGCGCAGAAACTGGAGTCCAAGCCCCTTCCCCTCGTGCGCGCCCTCGATGATGCCAGGGATGTCGGCGACGACGAACGAGCGATGATCGCTCAGCGGCACCACGCCGAGGTTCGGCGAAAGCGTCGTGAAGGGGTAGTCCGCGATCTTCGGGCGCGCCGCGGAGATCACCGACAGCAGCGTGGACTTCCCCGCGTTCGGCTGCCCGACGAGCCCGACATCCGCGATGAGCTTGAGCACGAGCTCGAGCGTGCGCGAAACACCTTCCTCGCCGGGTTGCCATTCGCGCGGCGACTGATGCGTGGGTGTGGCGAAGAATGCATTCCCCTTTCCGCCGCGCCCCCCTCTGGCCACGAGGATCTCGTCGCCGTCCGCGAGCACCTCACCCAGCACCTCGCCCGTCTCGACATCGCGGACGACCGTCCCGGGTGGAACGGGGAGCACGATGTCGGTTCCCGATCGCCCCGTCTTGTTGTTCCCGGAGCCGTGGTCGCCGCGCTCCGCCGCCCACTTGTCCCGATAGGTGTAGTCGAGCAGTGTGGCGAGGTTGTAGTCACCGCGCACGTACACATCTCCCCCGCGTCCCCCATCGCCACCATCGGGGCCGCCGAGCGGAATGAACTTCTCGCGACGGAACGCGGAGATCCCGGAGCCGCCGTCGCCGGCGGCTACCTTGATTTGCACGCGGTCGATGAACGAAGTCACGAGCGGCGCACCCTCGCCCAGAGCAGCGAGTAGCGATGACTCGACTCCGCCCCCATCCACGGCGCCACGATTCGCAGCGTGTCGTCCACCTCCTCGGGGGCAGCACCTGCGTTGAGAGCACCATGCAGATGCGAGTGCAGCTGGCGATCCTGCTCGAGCGCCGCACACGCTGCCACGATGCACAGCTCCCGTCGCTTGAGATCGAGCCCCGGCCTTCCCAGCACGCGGCCGTAGAGATCGATCATCCAGGTGTCGAGCGCGGGGTGCAGCGAGCGGATGTTGGCGCGGAGCCGCTTGTACAACGTGCCGTACACCTCCGCACACGTCTTCTCGCCGCGCGCCGTCCAGAGCGACGACAACGACTCCTCGAAATCCGAGGTTTCCGCGATGCGATTCGACGCCCGTCGCCACAATCGCATACCGTTCAGCGTGCGCGGAAATCCGGCGAATAGATACGTTTGCAGCACCAGCTCCTCCACCCAAACGGGATCGATGGCGGACTTCGCAGCCGCCTCCAGCGACGAGCGCATCTCGCCCTCCGCTCCCGCAGCGAGCACCGCGGCGAGTTCGACGAGCTGCGCCGTGGGCGCATCGAGCGAGATATAAGCTGTTTCCGTTTCGGTCAAAGACGTCATCGTGATGTCGCGGAGTGAATCCAGAATGGGCGAAGGTCAGTTGGCGATGTGGACTTCGCCGACGAGCTCGTTGCGCGTGTTCATGATCGGCGAGCGTGCGAACGCCGCCAATCGCGGTGAAAGCTCCTCAGGCAGGACGCCGAGGAGCTGCAGGAGTTTCAGGAGCGCCGGATGCTGTGCGCGAGTGGCGCCGTCCTCGACCTTGATCGCGACGGCGAAACCCTCTGCAGGTATGGTAACCGCGTGCACCCCTTCCGCGCCGACCTTGCTGATGATGCGGCCGTTCGATTCCTCGACCAGTACGGTGTCGAAGCGGTCGGTTCCGCCGAAAAGAAATGGATGCGCGGCGATCGCCGAGAGGATCCTTGCCGGCACCGCATCCCCCCGCTCGGCCGCCGCCCCGAGGCGCGCGAACGCGAGC
>JBBSEY010000176.1:0-6139 GCA_038239265.1 Gemmatimonadales bacterium
CTCGCGCACCGGAACGTCGTTGCGCGCGAGAATGCCTTCGGGAGCGAGCAGCGCATGCAACGCGTCGACGATCTCGGTGCGAAACGCCTCGCTGCCGGCGCTGAGCAGCTGCACGACGATCCACCGATCGTAGCGATCGCAAATTAGCGACGGTGCTCCGTCAGCCTCGCCGTGAACCAGACGGAACGCATTCGTGCGGTCTCCCAGAGAGCGCCGTCGGGCGATGGCACGGGCGAGCGTGGCGTGCCACCACGCCGCATCGATGCATGCTCCGGCGTCGCGATCGAGAAGCCGGAGCGAAATCTCCGACCGAGGGCTCCAGAGCGCCCAACCCATCGGCCGTCCACGCTCGTCCTCAACGCGAACCGCGCCCGCGGGGGCCTGCGGCCGATTGCTGACGTCCGTGCGATAGATCCACGGGTGCCCCTGAGTCCAGCGCCGGGCGCCCTTCGCGCTGATCATCGCCGCGTCGTTCATGGCCCGAAGCTAGGCGTACCGCCGGGCGTTCGGAACCGCAATCGACGCGCGCCACGCTTCGGAGTTATGTTCGGTCATGACTTCGAGCACACCGATCACGATCGCCCTGGGCGCCGCCGCTGGCGCCGCCTACTGGCGGCTGCGCGGCGAACGACAGCGCGTCGAGCGGTTGGCCGCCGCGGGGCTCGAGACGTTGCTCAATGCGATGGATGCCAACGACGCAGACACCGGCTCGCATGTCAGGCGCGTCGCCTCGTACGCGCTCCTGCTCGCCCGGTCGTGTGACCTCAATGATCGCCAGTGCAGAAGTGTCGAACGCATCGCGCTGTTCCACGACATCGGCAAGATCCATGGCGCGCTCTTCGATATTGTGCGCGATCATCAGAAGCTGTCGCCCGACGAGCGGCAACTCGTCGCGACGCACCCCGCGCGGGGCGCCGACGTGCTCGCGCCCTTCGCCATGTTCTATCCGGACCTCGGCGAAGGCGTGCTGTCGCACCACGAGCGCTGGGATGGAACCGGCTATCCGCGCAAGCTGTCTGGCGAGCAGATCCCGCTCGCCGCGCGCATCGTCTCGATCGCCGATTCGTTCGACGCCATGACCCACCGCCGCCGCTACAGACGTGAGAAGAGCCTGCCCGATTCGATCACCGCGATCGCCGAGGGCAGCGGTACGCAATTCGATCCCGTGCTCGTCGATTGCTTTCTTTCTCCTCCGGTGCTCGACGATATTCGAGCCGCCATGCGCGAGCACTACGGCCCGCGCCGCGCGCGCGGCGATCGCCGCCCGAACGGGTCGAAGACGGCGAACGTGCCGGACATCACCTTCCGCTGGCGGGGTCGCTCGTACGTAAAGGCTCGCTCCTAGCCGGTTTGATGGCCGTAAACGCCGGGGCCGCGAGACAGGAGACGTGACCGATCGCCGGGTCCGCGCCATTCGCGGTGCCACCACCGTTGACCACGATACGGCGGCGAGCATCCTCGACGCGACGCGCGAGCTGCTTGTCAAGATCGCGACGCTCAACGCGCTCCTGCCCGCCGACATCATCAGCGCGATCTTCACCGTCACCGACGACCTGCGCGCTGAGTTTCCCGCACGCGCCGCACGCGAGATCGGGTGGGTCGATGTTCCCCTGCTGTGTACGGTCGAGATTCCGGTGCCCGGCGGCCTCGCGCGGTGCATCCGCGTGCTCATTCACGTCGAGTCGGAGCGGCCACGGGGTGATATCGCACACATCTACATGCGTGGCGCGCGCGCGCTCCGTCCCGACCTGTTGCGCGACTAGGGCTTTTGCTTTTTCCTGGCCCGCTCGCGCCGCGCATCGCGCACCGCTGCCGTGTGCGCGCGAAACGTCTCGCGAAATTCGTGATGCCCGTCCGCACTTGCGACGAAGAACTTGTAGGGCACGTTTGCCGGGTAGAGCGCCGCCTCGAGGCTCGCGCGCCCCGGTGAGGCGATCGGCCCAGGCGGAAGCCCCGGATGCCGGTACGTATTGTACGGCGAGCTGACCTCGAGATCCTTGTACAATAGCCGCTCGCGATGCGCGCCAAGTGCGTACTGCACCGTCGGATCCGCCTGTAGCGGCATCTGCGCCCTCAAGCGGTTGTGGTAAACCGCCGAGATGACTGGCCGCTCCTCGGCCAGCCTCGCCTCTTTCTCGATGATCGACGCCAGCGTGACGACGTCGTGCCGGCTCATCCCCAACTGCCGCACACGATCATCCCATTCCGGCTTCCACATCGACTCGAACCGCTTGACCATCTCGGCTACCACGCCTCGCGCGCTCGTGCCGACCGGAAATCGATAGGTGTCCGGGAAGAGATACCCCTCAAGCGATCCGCTCGGGATGTCGAGCCGGTGCAGCAGCGCGGTGTCGCGCACAGCCGCGTTGATCGAATCGGCGATCAGGCCGACCGCGCGCTCGAGCACGGGCTCCATGTCGCTGATCGCGAATCCCTCGGGTATCGTAACCGCATGATCGGCTCCCTCGCCGCGCTCAAGCGCGCTGAGCAGCTCGCCCCAATGCAAGTCGCGGTGCAGGGAATAGCTGCCGGCGCGAATCGCGCGATCGCGCCCGCGGACCTTCGCGTAGGCACGAAACAAGCGCGGCCACGTTACGAGCCCGGCTCGCGCCAACGAATCCGTAGCGGACCTGAAGCTCGCGCCGCTCGGGATCGTCACGCGCGCGTACGGTCCGTCGCGCCTAGGATCGCCGCCGCCGCACGCCAACATGCCGCCGCAGACAATGAACATGGCCATACGGCGGAGGCGGTCCCCTGCGTCAGCTGCCGAGACGGAGCGCATGTTGTAATAGTATCGTCGCCGCCATCGCATCGACATCACCTTTGCGGCCGCGGGTCGACTCGCCCATCTCCCGGACCGCGCGGAGCGCGGCCGCCGTCGTGTATCGCTCGTCGACGAATCGCAGCGGGAGTCCGGTGCGCTTCTCCAACTCAGCTCCGATGCGGCGGACCTCGGCGGACCGTGGCGTCTCGTCACCTTGATCATTCAGCGGAAGACCAAGCACGAACGCGGTGACGTCGCCGAGCTCCGCCCGTCGCACGATCTCCGCGATCGGCGGCCGCTTCCCCGTGCGCCGCACGATGAAGCCCGCCGGCGACGCGATCATGCGCGACGGGTCGCTCAGCGCGAGGCCGATGCGTCGCTCGCCGTAGTCGATGGCCATCACCCGCCCGAGCCCGTCGCTCACCGAGTCCGGCTACCCCTGCGCCATCGTCGCGAAGAACTCGCGGTTGTCCTTCGTACGGCCCATCCGCAGCAGGAGAAACTCCATCGCTTCCGTCGACGGCATGTCGCTCAGGAAGTTGCGCAGCAGGTACACGCGGTTGAGCTCGGCCTGATCCAGCAGCAGCTCTTCCTTGCGCGTGCCGGAGCGATTGATGTCGATCGCCGGAAAGATGCGCCGGTCGGCGATCTTGCGGTCGAGCACCAGCTCCATGTTGCCGGTGCCCTTGAATTCCTCGAAGATCACTTCATCCATCCGCGAGCCCGTCTCGACCAACGCCGTGGCGACGATCGTCAACGAACCGCCCTCATCGATGTTGCGCGCCGCTCCGAAGAAGCGCTTCGGCTTGTGCAGCGCGTTCGCGTCGACGCCGCCGGAGAGAATCTTTCCCGAGTGAGGAATCACCGTGTTGTGCGCGCGCGCGAGGCGGGTGATCGAATCGAGCAGGATCACGACGTCCTTGCCGTGCTCGACCAAACGCTTCGCTTTCTCGATCACCATGTCCGCGACTTGCACGTGGCGGTCGGCAGGCTCATCGAACGTCGAGCTGATCACCTCGGCGCGCGAGCCGACGTTTTGCTGCATGTCGGTGACTTCTTCCGGGCGCTCGTCGATCAACAGAATGATCAGCGAGACCTCGGGGTGATTCTCGAGGATAGCGTTCGCCATCTTCTGCATCAAGATCGTCTTGCCCGCACGCGGCGGCGCGACGATCAGGCCGCGTTGGCCCTTGCCGATCGGTGCGATCAGATCGACGATGCGCATACTGACATCGCCGTTCTTCATCTCGAGACGAAGCCGGCCGTCGGGATATCGCGGCCGCAGATTGTCGAAGCTGATGCGCAGCTTTGCGGTGTCGGGATCTGCTCCGTTAATGGCCTCGACTTTGAGGAGCGCCAGATATCGCTCCCCTTCCTTCGGCGGCCGCACCTGCCCCAATACCGTGTCGCCCGTGCGGAGATCGAAGCGCTTGATCTGCGACGGCGAGACGTAGATATCGTCCGGACCGTAGAGGTAGTTCCAGTCCTGGCTGCGCAGAAATCCGTAACCCTCGGGCAAGATCTCGAGCACGCCTTCGCCGCGAAGGATGGTGTCGGAGTCGAGCAGATTCTGCTCGATGCGGAAAATCAGGTCTTGCTTCCGCAGGCCTGAATAGTTGGAGATATTCAGCCCCTCGGCGAGCGAGTGCAGCTCGGCAACCGACTTCTGCTTCAGCTCGGTGATGTCCAAGGGCTCAAGTTCCGGGGGCGTCGAGCGCTCGCACCGTATGCGCCGCCATTCGTGAACGAGCCGACCCGCGGGCGGCGCCTCTCGGCGATCGCGCGGATGGAGTCGACCTCGCTGGTGCGTTGATGGGCGTGACGGGAGGGGGCGCGACGGGATGGGATCTGAGAAGCGGCAAGCTAACGCGAGCAAGAATGGTGGTCAAGAGTGACCGAGCTTGTTGTTGCACAATACTTTGCGCGCTGGCGAAGCATCGCGCTTTCGGACCGTTTCATCGTCGAAGGACTGCTGTTGGATGAACACCGCGGCCCATCGCCCGCGCTCGCCGACGCCCTTCGGAGTTGGACCGGACAACACTACTTCGATGACTCGCCGGATGGCCTCTCACTCGTGCTCGTTCACGAGGGAATATCGCGGCGAGAGCGGTGGTGGGTACATGCTTTTCTCCTGTTCCTCACGCTCCTCTCGGCAACCATCGCCGGAGCGATGCTTGGGCGCGCCGCGCCACAGGCACTTACGCCGGGGTTCATCGCGAGCGGATTCGCGTTCTCGCTGCCGCTCGTCTCGATCCTGCTCGCCCACGAAGCGGGACACTACGTCGTCGCCCGTTGGTATCGCGTCGATGCAAGCCCGCCGTACTTCATCCCGTTTTTTCCGCAGTACAGCGTGCTCGGCACGCTCGGCGCATTCATCCGTCTGCGCTCACCGTTCTTCGACCGGCGCACACTGTTCGATGTCGGGGTGGCCGGCCCGATCGCCGGTTTGGTCGTCGCCATTCCGTCGCTGGCGATCGGCCTCGCCCTCAGTCGCGTCGTCCCGAACGCGCCGAGCTTCGCGCTCGCTCACCAGTACATCCGCCTCGACGATGGCGTGCTCTTCCTCGGCGATTCGCTATTGCTTGGCGCGCTGCGCTTGTTGATCGCGCCACACGGCGTGCTCGAGCTGCACCCCGTCGCCGTCGCCGGTTGGGCCGGCCTGCTCGTGACGATGCTCAACATGATGCCGCTTGCGCAGCTCGACGGAGGGCACGTCTCCTTCGCGCTCTTCGGAAAAACGCACGCAAAGATCGCCTTCGTTTTTTGGCTGGCGCTCCTGGCGGCGGGCGCGACGGTTTCGCGCACATGGTGGGTGTGGGCGGTGCTGGCGCTGGTGATCGGACGAGGCACCCTCCGTCATCCGCCGGTCATCGCCCCGGAGCGCCGCTTGGACGCGCGCCGGCGAGCGCTCGGCTACCTCGCGCTCTTATTGGGCGCGCTGTGCTTCATGCCGCTGCCTCTCATCTGACCGCCGGCGACCCGACTAGAAAATGATGTAGCGGCCCGGATGCTTCTTGAAGTCGGCGATGACATCGCCGAGCAGCTTCTGCGTGCGCGAGAGCTGCTGCACGATCGCGCTGTCGTTCAAGACGCGGCCGGCCGTGCCGCGCGGCTCCGCGAGCCGGGCGCTCAGGATCGATATCTCGTTGCGCGTGTCGGTGATCGCGCGGGCGAGCGCGCTGTCCGAGCGGACGCGCGTCGCGAGCGAGCTCGGCGCGTTGATGGCGGCCATCAAGGAGTCGGCGCGCGCCAAGGCGCGCCTCGCCCTCGGCACAAGGGTATCATCGCGAAGCAACAGCGCGACCGTTCCGTTCCCGTGCAATCCGTCGCTGCCGAGCCGGGTTGCCTGCTTCAGGATGGGAAGGAATCGCGCGC
>JBBSEY010000177.1:0-6104 GCA_038239265.1 Gemmatimonadales bacterium
CACCTCGGTGCCCGATCTCCGCAACAAACTCCTGCGCTACATCCAGTTGCATAACAAAACAGCACGACCATTTGCGTGGAGCTATGCGAATCCCAAACACCGCGTCCGTGCCATCAGAAACTCAGACGCGGTCCACTAGTGAGGGTCTTTAACTAAAATAGCGGGGGACGCGGAAGGCGCGCCAGAGCTTTGGGGGCCGGTCGAGCGCCCGACGAGCGGCTAGCGGTGCTCGCGAAGCGCCGCCACGATCGTCGCGACGCGAGTGTGCAGCTCGAGATCCTCGTTGAGCAGATCCCAGTTCCACACCTTTGGAATTCCGGCAACCGCCACGAACTTCGCGGGTTCGGCGCCGAGCGCGAAAATGAGTGCGGACTCGGGATCGGCGTCTGCGGAGCCGGCGAGGGAGGAGAGATCGAAGGCGGCGAGGTCGGCTTCCTTCCCCACCTCGAGCGAGCCGACGCGGTCGGCGAGTCCGAGTGCGCGCGCGCCGCCGAGTGTCGCGAGCTCGAGGGCGCGTGCCGCGGCGAGGGCGTCGGGGCGAGCGGCGCGGATGCGCTGCGCGAGCACCGCGGTGCGCGACTCCTCGAGAAGGTGCATGCGGTTGTTCGCGGCCATCGAGTCGGAACCAAGCCCGACATCGATGCCGGCATCGAGCATCTCGAGGAGCGGCGCGATACCGTGGCCGAGCTTCGCGTTGGAAATCGGGCAGTGCGCAACGGTGCTCCCCGACTGCGCGATGGCGGCGATGTCCGCGTCGCTCACGCGCACGCAGTGAATGAGCAGAGGCCGCGCGTCGAGGACGCCGAGCCTGCCGAGCAAGGCGATCGGCGACGCGGCGCGCGGCGAGACGGGGAAACCGCGGGCGCGATGGCCATCGGCGAAGGGACCTTCGCCTTCGATAACGAAGCGGTGCTCCGCGTCGGATTCCGCGATGTGCACGGCGAGCCGGCGCCCCGACCGCGCGATGAGTGCGAAGAGCGGATCGGAGACCGTGTAGGGCGCGTGTGGCGAGACGCCGACGTGTTGGAGCTCCGTCTCGAAGACATCGTGGCGCGCGAGCTGCTCGGCCAGCCGTGCGGCAGCATCGCGCACGGCTGTCGGATCGGCGGATGGCGAGAAGACTTCCTGATACATGATCCCGCGAACGCCGCGCTCGCGCATCGCCTCGAGCGCCGCACCGGAGTCGCAGGTGTCGGCGTACGTCGTGATCCCCGTGCGAACGCCCTCGGCAATGCCGAAGCGGGCCGAGTCGAGAAAGCGCTCGGGCGTCATGACGGCGACCTTGAGCGCCTGCAATCGCACGATCCATTGGCGGAAGGAAAGATCTTCGAGCAGCCCGCGGAAGACTGTGAGCTCGAGATGCGTGTGCGCGTTGACGAGCCCGGGGAGGAGGGCGCAGTCGCCAAGCTCGCGATCATCGCCGTCGGGAGCATCGGCTCGCGGGCCGACGAAGACAACGCGTCCGCCTAGCTCCACGACCGTGCCGTCGCGGATCGGCGGCGACGAGATCGGGAGTACCCAGCGTGCGTGGTAGCGGATCACCGGGTGGCGCGCGTCCCGTGCACGAACGGGTCGAACAGCGCGCTCTCCCCGGCGCCGACGCGTTTCGCCATCGCGAGCGGAAAGGCGAGATCGCCTACCTGGGCGCGGGTGTGTCCGTCGGAGCCGAGGGAAAGCTGGACGCCTCGATCGTGAGCGCGCTGCACGAGGCGCTCGTGCGGGCGATAGCGATTGGAGATCTCGAAGGCGATTCCGGCGCTGTAGAGCGCGTCGACGAGACGCTCTTCGTGCGACTCCGTCCAGAGTTCATCGATGGCAAGATTGCGGATCGGGAGCGGGAGAAGCGTCGGGTGCGCGAGGATGTCCACCGGCATCTCGGATGCGAGCCGCTGGGCGTCGTTGATGTGCAGCTCCATGTACGACGCAGCCGTGAGCTCCCCCGGAAGCGAGCGCTGGAACATGCTGAGCGGCCGCTCGACGCCGGGAATGTTGACCGCATGGAGCGACCCGATGCGATGCGTGAAGCGTGACGCGAGCGCGTCGGGAAGCTCGCGCCAGAGTGCATCGTGAAAGCAGAATTCGCCACCGATCGCGATATCGTACGGCTCGAGCTCGTCGAGGTACGCGCGCACGGCGTCGATCGACTTCACTGCGAGTGAAACATCGGTGGAGAGATGATCGGTAACGCTCGGACGAACGCCGCGAGAGCGAACGAGCGCAACGAGCTCGGGGACCGTAAGCTCGCCGTCGGACATCGTGGTGTGCGCGTGACAGTCGATAGGGGTCCAGCTCGTCACGGCTTCTGCGGATGGAATGGGTCGATTTGTGTGCGCACGACCGTGTCGCGCGCGGGCGAGGGAGTGGGAACAGGCGCGGCGTGCGGGCGCACGGCGTTCGGATCGCTGGGCTGCATCTGCTGCCCGAATGGCGTCGGCGTGGGATGCGTGGAATCGGGGAGCGTGCCGAAGGCCCCGCTGCACTGGGACACCGGCTCGGTGCCTTCGATGAAGAACTCGTTGACGACCTGCGAGTCCGGGCAGAACGGACTGCGGAGCAGGCCGGTGTACTTGTCGACCTCACGCACCACGAGCCCGTCGGGGCGCGGCCAGTCGGGGGGTGCCGGCCGACGCTGATAGATCTCGGCCATGTACGATGTCCACGCGGGAGCGACCAGACGTCCGCCCTGCGCGTTCGACTGAATTTTCTGGGGACGATCGAAGCCCATCCAGATTCCGGTGACGAGATCGGGAGTGTAGCCGATGAACCAGACGTCGGTGCCGTCGTTCGTAGTACCGGTCTTTCCGCCGGCAGGCAGGTGAAAGCCCGACGCCCAGACGCTCGCCGCGCTGCCGCGACGCACCACGTCCTTCATCATGTCGACCATCAGCCACGCCTCTTCTCGCGAGAGCGTTTCGAAGCGCGCCGGGGTAGCCTCCCAGATCGTCTCGCCCTTTGCGTTTTCGACCTTGATCACCGCGTTCGGCACGGCGCGTACGCCGAGCGTGGCAAAGGCCGAGTAGGCAGCGACCATTTCGATCGGATAGACGTCGGCCGAGCCGATGTTAATCGATGGGTACGGCGGGATCGGCGTGGTGATGCCGAACTTGCGCGCCATCTCGATCACACTTGACTCACCGAGCTCCATGCCGAGGCGGATGGCGGCGAGATTGCGCGAGAGGTACAGCGCCTCGCGCAGCGGAATGTTCCCCATGAACTTGAGATCGTAATTCTGCGGCGTCCACTCGCCGCCGTTGATCTGCGGCACGGTGAGCGCGGAATCGTTGAGCAGGTACGACGCGGACTTCCCGTTGTGAATCGCGTCGGAGTAGACGATCGGCTTGAAGGTGGAGCCGGGCTGGCGGAGCGCCTGCGTCGCGCGGTCGAACTTCGAGTCATCGTAGTCGCGACCGCCGATCAGCGCGCGAATCGCGCCGTTGCGCGGATCCATGGAGATGACCGCGCCCTGGAGATACGGCGAGTTGGGCGCGTTGTTCGCCTCGTTCTCACCGTTCGCGTTGCGTGCGACATACTCCTCCATCGTGGTGTGCTTGAAGGCGCCGTACTTTCCGCCCTCGATCGCCTTGATCTGCCGCTCGAGATTGCGCTCGGCCGCCTGCTGCATCTCGATGTCGAGCGTCGTGAAGACCTTGAGACCATCGGTGTAGATCTTGTCGCCGAACTGCTGTTCGAGCTGGCGGCGCACGTACTCGACGAAGTACGGCGCGAGCTCGCCGGATTCGGCCTTGCGCGCCATCTGCAGCGGGTACGACTGCGCGAGCCGCGCGTCGGCGTCGGAGACGACGCCTTCCTTCCGCATGAGGCCGATGATCGTGTTGCGACGCTGGATCGCACGATCGGGATACTTGCGCGGGTTGTAGCGCTCCGGACCCTTGGGGAGTGCGGCCAGCGTGGCGGCCTCGGCGAGATTGAGCTCGCGCACCGACTTGCCGAAGTAGTGTTGCGCGGCCGTCTCGACGCCGTAGGCGCCGTTGCCGAGGTAGATCTGATTGAGATAGAGCTCGAGAATCTTCTCTTTCGGATATCGGGCTTCGATCTGCCGAGCGACTTTCGCTTCCTTGAGCTTTCGCGTAAGTGTCTTCTCGCGCGAGATCTGCTCGGAGAAGATGTTTCGCGCGAGCTGCATGGTGAGCGTCGAGAAGCCCTGCGCGAAGTTGCGATGGACGATATCGGCAACGAAGGCGCCGAAGACGCGTGTCCAGTCGATCCCCGCGTGATCGTAGAAGCGCTTGTCCTCGGTGATGATGAACGCCTGCTGCACCGGCTTCGGGATGTCGGCAAGCTTGATGAGCGTGCGGCGCTCGAGTCCGAGCTCGGCGATGAATCGGCCGTCGGCGGCGAAGAGCTTGCTGGTCTGACGCGGCTGGAAGGCGTCGAGCTGCGTGGGATCGGGGCACGCGCCTTCGCGGCACACGAGACTCCACGCGGACCAGGCGATGCCGATCGCGAATGCGGTCGCGAAGAGGCCGCCCAGCAGCGTGGCGCGGGTGAGCGTGGGGCGCGCGCGCCAGAAGCGCCTGCCGAGCGGGAAGTCAGCCATATGCTGTTGAAATGTAGGCATCTGGCAGGGAGTGCGGCAACGCGGCCGTGGTGACACAACCGCGTGTGTCATCTATGTTTGACCGATGTCGAACATGAATTCTCTGCTGGCCGAGTTGACGTGGCGCGGGCTGCTCTATCAGCACACGGAGCCGCTCGATTCGGCGCTGAGTGCGGGCGTGGTGACCGGCTATTGCGGCTTCGATCCGACGGCGACGAGCTTGCACGTCGGGAACCTCGTGCCCGTGATGGGGCTCGCGCATCTGCAGCGCGCGGGGCATCGGCCCATCGTGCTCATTGGCGGCGGCACGGGGATGATCGGCGATCCGAGCGGGAAAACGTCGGAGCGGCAACTGAACACGCCGGAGACGGTGGAGCAGAACTCTCGCGCAATTCAGCGGCAGCTCGAGAAGTTCTTGGAGTTTGGGGAGCCGAGCGGCGCGATCATGCGCGACAACGCGGAGTGGCTGCTGGCAATGCAGGCAGTGGAGTTCATGCGCGAGGTGGGGAAGCACTTCACGGTGAGCTACATGATGCAGAAAGACTCGGTGCGCTCGCGAATGGAGGAGGGCGGAATCTCGTACACTGAGTTCAGCTACATGCTGCTGCAGGCGAAAGATTTTCTGGAGCTGTATCGGAGGGTTGGATGTACGCTACAGATCGGGGGGAGCGATCAGTGGGGCAACATCACGGCCGGGATCGAGCTGCTCCGGCGGGTGGAGGGAGTGGAGGGGCACGCGTTGACGATGCCGCTGGTGACGACGGCGGCGGGGACGAAGTTCGGGAAGACGGAGGCGGGTGCGGTGTGGCTGGACCCTGCTCTCACATCACCGTACAAGTTCTATCAGTTCTGGGTGAATGTGGATGATCGGGATGCGTCGCGGTTTCTGCGATTCTTTACGATGATGTCGAGGGAGGAGATCGAGGCGCTGGAATTGGAGCTGGCGGCGCATCCGGAGCGGAGAGTGGCGCAGCAGGCGCTGGCGAGGGACGTGACCACGCGAGTGCATGGGGAGAAGGCGGCGAAGGCGGCGGCGGATGTGTCGGCGTTGTTGTTTGGGGGCGGGGATGCCGGTGCTCTCTCGGCGGAGGCATTGGAGGCGTTGAGGGATGAGGTGCCGTTCTACACGCTTCCCGAACTACCGGCTGAGGGAATGGATGCGACGGACCTGTTCGTGGCTGCGAAGCTCGCTCCGTCGAAGGGAGCGGCGAAGAGGCTGCTCGAGCAGGGCGGGTTGTCGGTGAATGGAGGGAAGCTGACCGCTGAAGAGCGCATGGTACGTAGCGAGATGATGCTCGCGGGGGGGCACCTGCTGCTGCGGAAGGGGGCGAGAGACTACGCGCTGGTGCGGGTGGGCTGAGCGGGTCTGCGCGCAGCTGCTGCTTCGACGTGGCAGACGTTACTCCGAAGTGATCGCGATGAGCGGAGCGGACGTGTCAGGAATTTTGTGTGTGAAGCGATTGGGTGAAGCTCACGCGTGATCCGTGAAGCGACTGCCGAACAGGATGGCCAGATGGGGCATCGCCGCTTTCCACGCATGGTTCCC
>JBBSEY010000178.1:0-6040 GCA_038239265.1 Gemmatimonadales bacterium
CAAGCGCTCCGAGCGGCAGCCCGACAGCCACCACGCCGCATCCGTCGACCATGAGCTGCATGTCGTCGCGCGGGCTTCCGCTCCAGCGGGCAATCTGCGCGAGTGCGCGATCCTGCACCTCATGACCCAGCCGCTCGTATCCAAGGGTCGACCACGACTGTCCGCGCGCGTAGGCCAACATCCCCGCGTGCTTCCCCGAGCAGTTGTTGTGCAATCGAGAGGGTGCGAGTCCGGCCTGATGCATGAGTCGGACCCCGCGCCGCGTCATCGGCTCGTGCGCGCCGCAGGCGAGGTCTCCCTCCTCCAGCCCGATCGACTCGAGCATCCTTGCCGCCAGCTCGACGTGTTCCGGCTCGCCCCCGTGCGACGCGCAGGCGAGTGCGAGCTCTTCGCTCCCCCAGCCGCACGAGTCGAAGTCGCCGGACTCTACGAACGAGAACAGCTGGAAAGGTTTGGCGCAGGAGCGCCACACCGTGAAGAACGACGGGTCACCCGCGCTGCCGAGCGTCGCACCCTCGGCGTCGCACACGAGCGCATGCACGTGGTGTCGCGACTCGATGGTGTCCCCGCGCGTGGCGACTACGTCGAGATCATACCGATTCGCTGACAGCCTCTCCTCCGGTGGTCGCCGCGGTGCTCATCACCGCGACCAGTATCCCCAGCAGCACGAGCGCAAAGCCTGCGAGCGTGCGTCCCGACGGCGTCTCGCGAATCCCCGGGAGCAACGCGGCCAGCATGGTCGCCCCGATCGGCTCGCCGAGCACCGTGAGATTGACGACGAACGCCGGTGCGTACTTCACCGCCCAGTTCATCCCCGTGTGCCCGAGCAGCATCGGACCGGCGGCGAGGGCAGCGAAGATCGCGAGCTCGCGCGGCGGCTGATGCAGCAGCGGCAACCGGGCCGCGACGGAGATCGAGAGCAGCGTGATGAAGCAAACGCCGTACACGATCGCCACGTACGGCCAGAGATCGAGCTGCTGCCGCACTCGCCGCCCAGTAAGGTAATAGAGCGCTGCCGCGACGCCGCCGCCCAGCGCGAGGAGGTCGCCCAGGAAGGCCTTATTGGCGTGCGCGCCGTTCGCTCCCCAGTCGGCAGATCCAAGCACCGCAGCGCCGCACACCGCGAGCGCTATGCCCGTCCATTGCCGCCGCGACGGAGCCTCCTTGAGCCACACCGCCGATGCTCCGGCGACGATGACGGGCTGCAGGTCTACGAGCACCGTCGACGCCGCGATCGTCGTGAGCGCGATCGACGCGTTCCATGCCCAGAAGTGGAGTGCGAGGAGCACTCCGGCGCCGGACGCGAGGGCGAGCCCCGTGCGATCGAGCGACCGCCACTGGCGCCAACCGCCCGTCACCACGAGCGCGACGCCGACGATGATGAGCGAGAAGAAGAGGCGCCACGTCGCAATCACGACCGCGTGTGCATGCGAGAGGCGGATGAGCGGACCGGCGAAGGATATGCCGATCACCGATAGCGCCAGAACGCCGAGGACTACGCGGTTGGAAGGTCGCATGGAGATGCGACAGCTTACCGCGGCCCTCGGCGCTCCGACAGCTCTTCGCTAGAAGACCTTGACCATCCCCTTCGTGTACTTCCGCGGATTCTTGCGCACATCCTCGAGGATCGCGCCGAGATCCGTGAGCGTCTTGTTCAACTTATCGTAGAGCGCGGGGTCGTTGATGATGCGCCCGGCGGTGCCGTTCCCGCTCGACAGGGCGCGCAGCAGCGAGTCGGCCTGACCGGTGACGGCGACCATGTGTGTGTACAGCGTGTCGTCGGTCAGGAGACGGCCGACGCTGCTGTGCGGCGAATGCAGTTGCGCGAGCACCGTGTCGAGCTGCGCGGTTACGCCAACGAGATGATTATAGAGGGCGGGATCGTCGACCATCTTGCCGAAGCTGCCGTTCGGGCGATCGAGGCGGCCGAGCACGGAGTTCATGTGCGTGAGCGTACCGTTGAGCTGATCATACAGCGTGCGGCTGTTGATGAGCTGTCCCATCGTGCCATCGCCGTGCGCGATTCCGCCGGTGATCGACTTGAGATCGTGCGTGAGCGCGACGACGTCGGTGAGCGCGCCATTCGCCTGCGTCAACATCGCCTCGTAGTCGAGCGACGGAAGACTCTGAATCGTGTCGCCGGCGGGGAGCACGGCGAAGCGCGGCGTGCCCGGCGAGATGTCGAGCACCTTGTCGCCAAGGAGGCCGAGCGACTTGAGCTTGATGCGCGAGTCCTCGCGGATGAGGTTGCGCAACCGCGACTCGACTTCGAGCGTCACGCGCAGATTGCGCGTCGTGTCGCCGGAGGGGGGCAGGAAGTCGATCGTTTTCACGTTTCCGGCGAGCTGGCCGGCGAGCGTCACGGTGCCACCCTTCTGCAATCCATTCGAATTGGAGAGGAAGGTGACGAGCGTGTATCGCTTGGTGAAGAGATCAGCGGCCTCGCCGAGCTTGACGACGGCAATGGTCAGGATCGCGATCGCGGCCAGAATGAGCGCGCCGACCTTGAGCTGGTCCCAGGTGATGAACGTTGAGCGTTTCATGACCTCAAACTCCTCCGAGGAAGTCCTGCACGTACCGGTCCTGACTCGCCGTCATCTCTTCCGGCGAGCCGAAGAAAACAATTCTGCGCTCGGCGAGCAGCGCGATTTTCGTTGCCATGCGGAATGCGGAGCGAATGTCGTGGCTGACGACGACGCTCGTCACCTTGAGCTCGCGCTGCAACTTCATGATGAGGCGGGTGATCGTGCCCGTGGTGAGCGGATCGAGCCCCGACGTCGGCTCATCGTAGAGCATGATCGCGGGATTCACCGCCATTCCACGCGCGATGCCGACACGCTTCTTCATTCCGCCCGACAGCTCCGCGGGGAGTTGATCCATGACGCGCTCCGGCTCGAGATCGACGAATTCGAGCTTCTCGCGCACGCGCGCCTCGATCTCGTCGTCGGAGAGGGTCGTGTGCTCGCGCAGCGGGAAAGCGACGTTCTCGAACACCGACATCGAATCGAACAGCGCGGCGCCCTGAAAGACCATCCCCATCTTCTGGCGAATGACGAGCGCTTCCTCGTACGTGACGTCGTTGAGCACTTCGCCATCGACGATGACGCGGCCTGAATCGGGGGTCAGGAGCCGAAGGATGAGCTTGAGCGTCGTCGATTTCCCCGTTCCCGACTCGCCGGCGATGACGATCGTCTCGCCGCGCCGTGCGACCAGCGAGACGTTCTCGAGAATCGGGCGGTCGAAGGCAAGGGAGACGTGATCGAGCTCGACGATCGCCTCGCGCGAGACGCCAACGCGCTCCTGCGTCTCTTCGCTCTCCTCGAGCTCCTCGGCAAAGCGCGCGCGCAGCTCATCTTCGGCGCGCCGAAGACGCGGCTCGGCATCTTCTTCGGGATTGGCGCGACGCTCGTCTTCGCCTGCGGGCGGCGCGGGGGCATCTCTGGTGTCGCGAGGGGTATCGGTCATCCGAAGAGAAAGAGCAGAACCTGCGTGAGGAAATAATCGACGACGAGAATCAGCACGCTGGCGACGACGACGGTGCGAGTCGTCGCATTGCCGACCCCTTCGGTGCCGCCCTTGGTGTTGATCCCGAAGTAGCACCCCGTGAGGGCGATGATCCCGCCGAAGACGAAGGGCTTGGTGAGCCCCTGCACGAAGTCGGCGGGAATGTAATGCAGGATGAAGCCGCCGGACGCGATCTGCTCCCACACCGTACGCCAGTAGAGCCCTGTCGGAATTCCGACGTACGCCGTCGCGATGACGTTGCCGCCGCCGATGCCGACCGTGTCGCTCAGGATCGTGAGCACGGGCATCATGATCAGCGCGGCGACGAGGCGAGGAACGACGAGCTTCTTGATCGGGTCGACGCCGAGCGTGTTGAGGGCGTCGATCTGCTCGGTGACGCGCATCGATCCGATCTGCGCGGCGATTCCCGAGCCGACGCGCCCCGCAACGAGAATCGCGGCGAGCACCGGACCGAGCTCGCGGACCATCGAGGCGGTTACGAGGCGCCCGATGTACATGGTCGCGCCGAACTGCGCCATCTGTACCGAGGTCTGGAGCGCGAGCACCATCCCGGTGAAAAAGCCGGTCAGGAGCACGATGCCCAGCGATTCCACACCGATGGAGTCCATCTGCTGGACGACATCCCCAATGTAGAATGGGCGTGCGAACATAAAGCGAATCGACTTGGCGGCGAGCCCGAAATACTCCTGGACCGCCAGGACGCGCATCTTCGCGCCATCATTGATGCTTTGGAGAAAGCCTGCCAATCGCTGTCCGCGCGAGAGTGAGCCCGTTGCCGGGTGGATCCAAACCCGTGTCGTGCAAGGGCAAGTGACGTGCCCGAGCCCGCCGGAGATCAATCTAGTGAGGGTGCTTCGCGTGCCGTAGCTTAAGCGCCAATGCAACCCCTCCTCTCGCGAGATCGGCTCTCGGCGCTCCTCGCTGCCGCCGCGGGGCGCCGGATCGCCGTGATCGGCGACGCGATGCTCGATGTCTACCTTCGCGGCGATGTGGACCGGATCTCCCCCGAGGCGCCGGTGCCGGTGGTGCGAGTGCGGGAGAAGCGAACGGCGCTCGGGGGCGCGGCCAACGTCGCGCAGAACGTCGTCGCGCTGGGAGCGCATTGCGAGCTGGTGTGCGTCGTGGGGGCTGATGCGAGCGCCGCGTCGTTGCGCGCGCTGCTCGTCGGGCTGGGCGCGCCGGATGCCGCCATCGTCGAGACATCGCGGCCGACGACGACTAAGACCCGCGTGCTGGCGCGCGCGCAACAGGTCGTGCGCGTAGACGAGGAGGAGGACGGCGAGCTCGGCGCGGAGGACGCCGCGCGAGTATTGACAGCCGTACGCACGGCGGTGGAGCGCGCGGACGCTGTCGTATTGGAGGACTACAACAAGGGCGTGCTGGTGGCAGCGGTGATCGAGGAGTCTCTCGCGCTGGCCGCGGCGCGCGGGATCCCGGTGATCGTGGATCCGAAGTACCGGAATTTCTTCTCGTATCGCGGCGCGACCATCTTCAAGCCGAACCGTCGTGAGCTCGAGTCGGCGCTGGGAGCGACGATGGACGTCGAGCATCCGGAAACGCTGCCGGCGCTGGTGCAGCGGCTCGGCGTCGGCAACTTGTTGCTCACGCTGGGGGAGCGCGGAATGGTGCTCGTCGGCGCCAAGGGCGAGACGGTTCGCGTGGATACTACGGCGCGCGAGGTGTACGATGTGGTAGGTGCGGGCGACACCGTGACTGCGTACGTCGCGGTCATGCTCGCTGCGGGTGCCACGGTGGCCGAGGCGGCGGTGGTCGCGAACTTCGCGGCGGGACTGGAGGTCGGGAAGCTCGGCGCGGCCACGGTGAGCGCGGCGGAAGTGCTCGCGGCGTATGATGAGATCGGCGCGCGCTAGCTCCTGCGCTCCTCTATACCCCCCGACGGAGCTACGGCTGGCACGTCGGTCGGACGCCTGCTGACTGCATTGAGTCCGCTTCTGGGGAGCGGCGCGATCGGTGCGACAAGACCTGCGCCCTCGTTTCGAAAGGTCACGTACGCTACGAAGTAACGGCCCGCGCGTATTTCGGAGAGGTAGATGCGCCTGGTGGGCGTCGGTACGTTGGTGGGTCCAAACAGCTCGAGCTTGCCTAGACCGGTGATCTGCGTCGGTATGTGGCCGGCCGGGCCCGACCGCGCAGCGCGGAGGATGAGCAATTGCGAACGAAGCTCGTCGAAGGAGCGATATGTGTGGAGCTCCCCCCATCCTACGGCCGAATGGTCGCGCGATGCGTGTCTCCCGAGCTCGACGACCAACAGCTCTGCCTATCCAATGGGCACGCAATCGAGTACGAACGTGAATGGCATCTCATTCGGGTCGCAAAGACGGGCTTTGCGAGTTAAGGTAAAGCGAACAATGCTACGGCAACATTATTCTTACTAGCCGGATATGCGGCAGCACAGCCGTCATACGATCGGGCCCTTAGCTCAGATGGTTAGAGCAGTGGACTCATAATCCAACGGTCGCAGGTTCGATCCCTGCAGGGCCCATACGCAAGACGG